>JBPBQE010000232.1:0-41291 GCA_050954595.1 Janthinobacterium lividum
CGAAACGATTACCGACCTGCACCAGAAAGGCGCCCTTTGAAGCAGCGTCACCAGTGCAAGTGAGTAACAGCTGTGGCCGAAATGTTCGCTTAGTCTATGCGTCAGGCGACGGCGCACTTACTCTGGCAAACTAACGGTAGGTAAGATCGCCTGTCTGCGCCGTTTACCAGGAGAAAGAACATGAAGTCGCTTTTGTCCGTTTTGTCGCTCGCCGCAATCCTCGGCACCGCTGCCTGCGCCGACAACATGTCCCGTCCGACCGACACGGGCAACATGGCGTTTCCGACGCCGGTGCCCCAGGGCAACATCGCCGTCACCCGTCCGGCCACGCTCGATACCGGCAGCATGGGCACGCCGGCCTACAGCGGTGGTGCGCTGCGCCCGGCCAACCCCGGCTTCGACACCGGCAACATGGCGCTGCCGTCCCGCGCGCAGGGCAACTCGCGCCCCGGCAGCTACTAACCATCGTGACTGGCCGGCGCCCCGTGCGCCGGCCGTCTACTCCGCGGCCGCGATCGCCTCGCCACGGAGGATGTCGATCGGGACCAAGGCGCCGCCCCGCTCGAAATACCAGAACGTCCAGCCATTGCAGCTCGGCGTATTCTGCATCGTCGCACCGACCTTGTGGATCGATCCCCGGACCTCGCCCGCGATCAGCGACCCGTCCGTCGCCACCACTGCCCGAACCCGGCGCTGCTTGTCCGTCAGCACCGTTCCTTCCGGCAACAGCCCGCGCTCGACCAGGCTTCCGAACGGCACGCGGGGCGCGTCGCGCTTGGTGGGCGAGGCTGCCGTCTCCTCGAGCGGCGCAGGGCGGACTCGGCGCACCCGGCCGATGGCGGCCTCCGCATAGGCGGGATGCCGTTCGATGCCGATGAAGTGCCGATGCAGCCGCTTGGCCACCGCGGCGGTGGTGCCGGTGCCGAGAAACGGATCCAGCAGCACATCACCCGGCGACGTGCTCGCCAGCAGCACACGGTGCAGCAAGGCTTCCGGCTTCTGCGTCGGATGCAGCTTCAGGCCGTGGTTGTTCTTCAACCGCTCGCCGCCGGTGCACAGCGGAAAGATCCAGTCACTGCGCATCTGCAGATCGTCGTTGAGCGACTTCATGGCCTGGTAATTGAAGCGATACCGGCTGTCGCGGCCGCGCGCCGCCCAGATCAGTGTCTCGTGCGCGTTGGTGAATCGCCGGCCGCGGAAATTCGGCATCGGGTTGGACTTGCGCCAGATGACATCATTGAGGATCCAGAAGCCGAGATCCTGCAAGATCGTGCCAAGGCGGAAGACGTTGTGATAGGCGCCGATCACCCAGATCGTGCCGTCCTTGCGCAGCAGGCGACGGCATTCCGACAGCCAGGCGCGCGTGAACTCGTCATAGGCGGCAAAGTCGCTGAATTTGTCCCAGTCGTCGTCGACGCCGTCGACCAGGCTGTCGTCCGGCCGGCGCAGCTCGCCGCGGAGTTGGAGGTTATAGGGCGGGTCGGCGAAGACGCAGTCGACCGATGCGCTGGGCAGCATCCGCATCAACGGGACGCAGTCGCCGAGGAGCACTTGGTCGAGGGGCAGGTCAGGCGAGGTTTCCATGGGTGGGGCGCATCGTGACGATGTGCCCGAGACCGCGTCAATCCGCGGCGTCGCTGACTTGAGCGATGGCGAGCAAGTTCGCCTGTGCGAGCAGTCGCACGGTGCCGAACGCGGCGCGATGATGGCGCGAGGCGCCGTGCTGACGCAGCGCGGCGCGATGCAGGGCGGTCGCGTAACCGGAGTTCTCGTGCCAGCCGTAATGCGGGTGACGCAGTGACAGCCGGAACATCGCCCGGTCACGGGTGACCTTGGCGATGATGGACGCCGCGGCGATCGACAACGAGGTCGCGTCACCGCCAATACAGCACTCGACCGGGCAGGGCATGTCGGGTGGCGCACGGTTGCCGTCCACCAGCGCCAACTCCGGCACCCGGCGCAACCGGAGCACCGCACGGCGCATGGCCAGCATGGAGGCATGCAGGATGTTGAGCTGCTCGATCTCGGCGACCGAGGCCGCGCCGACCGCAATCTCGGCACAGCCACGGATGGCGATCGCCGCCACTTCGCGCTCGGCCGCGCTCAGCTTCTTGCTGTCGTCAATCAGTGGCGCGACCCGGCGCGGCACGCCGTTCGGGAACACGACCGCAACGGCCACCACCGGCCCGGCCAGCGGCCCGCGGCCGACCTCGTCCACGCCGGCGACCCGCCCGCCATGCGCGCGCTCACGCTTAAAATGCGGTCTCATACCGGAGGAGTAGCATCTGATGGCCGCAGCCGACCAGGATAGGCATCTAGATGGTGATCCGGTGGTGACATGGCGGCAAAGCTGTGAGAACAGGCAGGCATGTCCGATACTCCCCCCGACCGGCTGTCCGCCGATGCCGATAGCCCGCACTACGATGCGGCCTTGCTGGAGCGCGGCGTCGGGATCCGCTTCAAAGGCGTCGAAAAGACCAACGTGCAGGAATACTGCGTCAGCGAAGGTTGGGTACGGCTGACGGTGGGCACCACGACGGACCGCAAGGGCAAGCCGATGACGATGAAGCTGCAAGGCACCGTCGAGCCGTATTTCCGCGAAGATGCTGCAGCGCCGGAGGCTTAGCCTAACTTAGCCCGCATTTAATTGACCTGCGCCCCTGCACCAACAGGAACAGGGGCGTGGTTTCCTTCGGTTCCTCGATCGCCCCGGAAGCAGCCGCGAGCTAGGTGCCTGTGACAACGGCGCCGTGATCGGCCAGCAGCACCGCATGGTGCGTGCCGACCAGAGGGCGCACGAACAGGCCTCAGCCCCGGCAGATCGCGTCGCGGGCGGCGGTTTCGGTCAATGCCATGCTGCCACCCGCGCTGCGATCAGTGGGTCAGGAACCGATAACGATCTCTACGCGCCGCGCTTCGGTCGGCATCAGATCGTAGGCGACGGCGCCACGGTTCTCCATGCTGAGGCGCGCGCGCGGAACGCCGGCCTGGACGAGGGCATCGGCGACACCCTGGGCGCGAGTGTTGGCCAGCGAGCGGTTGAAGGCGGGCGAGCCGGCATCCGGGGTAGCGAAGCCGCGAACATGCACGGGAGTGCTCGGGTGCTGCTGCGCGAAGGTGGCGGCTTCGGTGACGGCGGACTGTGCGGCCTGGTCGAGCGCGGCGCTATCGGCGGTGAAGAACACGACAACGGTCCGCGTGGTGGCGACCGGAGAGGGCTGGGTACAACCGGCGATCGTCAGAAGGCAGGCGGCGAATAGTGAGCGGCGGAACATGGCAACCTCGTGGTGAGTAACAGAACGTCAGATACATTTGCATAGGCAGCGTGGCACGGGAACACGCGGTTCCGCACAGATCGACATCGTCACGATATTTATCATGTTCGAACCGCATGTCTGGGACTGAAAGATGACATGCGAATTCATCAACCTGTGTTGCTGATCCGAGTTGAACCGGCAGTGTTGGCGATACTGACCGGCCTTCCCGAAGCCAGAGTAAGCGGTGACGAGTCGGGCCCTGATGATGATTTGGTTCAGACGTGACCTGTTGGTTGACTGGATGAACGGCGCGTCAGCCTTCGGTAAAAGTCGCCGGGTTCTCGTTATTTTGAATTAACAGTAGCCTATTGGCTTGTATTGAGTATCTACCAACGACAGTGTATTGTGGGCCGTAAGGAGTATGTGTACATGTCGGATGAAATGCCTCTAAACGTCTTGGATCTTACCGCGAAGATCGTTTCTGCTCATGTATCGAAGAACCCGGTCGCCATCGATGCGCTGCCTGGACTAATTCAGGCGGTGTATCGCTCGCTTTCGACCGCTGGCGATGCCGAGCCCCCGCCTGTGCCGACCCATACCCCGGCCGTGCCGATCAAGAAGTCAGTATTCCCGGACTATATCGTCTGTCTGGAAGACGGGAAGAAGCTGAAAATGCTTAAGCGTCATTTGCAGACTAGCTACGGAATGAGCCCGGATGCCTATCGGACCAAGTGGGGTCTGCCGCGGGATTATCCCATGGTTGCGCCGAACTATGCAGCGACTCGCTCGGGCCTAGCTAAGCAGATCGGTCTGGGACGTAAGGCGGCGGTGCCGGCCGCAATTGCCGAAACACCGGCGGACTCGAAGCCCACACGCAAGCCGCGCGCCTCGAAGACGGCAGCCGAATAATCGGTCTCTCAATTAGTTAATTGACGCTCAAGCCCGTCGCGAGCATTGGCTTTCGATGGGAGTTGCGCGGGGCCGAAATGAATGGGCGCATCGAGGCCCGGGCGGAGCCGGTAAAAGCACCGGCCGAGGCCGTTCGGCAAGGGCCCGTTGCGCTCACGCCGCCGCGCAATCCGGCGCTGGGCATTGTCCTGGCCGTGATCGTGTCGGCAGTGCTCTGGCCCATACTCCTTGTTCTGTGGCTTTACCTGTGGCGTTGAGGGGCCGATGCCATCGCGCGCTCTATCGCATTGAAGGCCGATTTCGGGTGTAAATCCGTATCGAACGGCAATGGGCGACCGGGTAAACCGTCCGGTCGCGCATAATTCGATCGCGTCGGGTCGTTCAGCCAAGAGTAACGGTCGCTCAATCCCCAGAACACCACCGCGCCAACTCTAGGCTGCGACAGTGCTGTATCCAGAAAACGTGCATAGATATCGGCGATGCGACTGTCGCGAGCTGACAGATCGCCAGTGGCCAAGTCATGAACGTCCAACTCGGTTATGAAGATATCGAGATTTCGGTCGGCCAACTCGTTCAGGAAACGGCGGTACTCGACGGGATCAAAACGATCAAACGAGCGCGTGCGCAGGTGACTCTGCAAGCCGATCGCCTGGATCGGCACCGACCGTCGCAGCAACTCGTCGATCAGGCCCAGTAAGGCGCGCCGGCGCGTCTGCTCATCGGTGGTATCCAGTTCGAGATCGTAATCGTTATAAAGTCGTAATGCCCTCGGCGCGGCGCGTTGGGCGGCATAGAACGCGATGTCGAAGAAAGCGGTGCCGAACTTCTCCAGTAACGGAGATCGGCGCAGGCCACCTGGCATGCCATCGGCCGGTCGGATCGCTTCGTTGACGACGTTCCACGATGCCGTTTGCGGCCCGAACCGGGAGCCGATCGCCGCCACATGCTCCTCGATCGCCCGTTCCGCCGCACCGCGGTCGAGTGCGTCGAACCAATCGGGGAGCCGCTGGTGCCAGAGGAGGTGATACCCCGTCAGCGACAGGCCGTGTTGCTGGGCGAAGCCGATATTGGCGTCCAGGCCGGCGAAGTTCTCCGTCGGGGTGGGTGACATGCGCTGCCAGCTCATGTTCGGCGCGAACAGCGAGCAGTTGTCGGCGATGAGGGCTGCATAGGCCGGGTCGCTGGCGAGATCGATTTCGCTGGCCGAGCCGATCAGCAGGCCGGCACGGCGGGCGACGTTGCGCAGGGTCGGCTTTTGTGCCCGCGCCCGGACGCTGCCCAGTAGCGCTGGGGCAGCGAGCATCAGGGTTCTTCGGTTCACGTAATACCTCCCGCAACGATCCCGGCGCGTTGAAGCCGCCCCGCCACCGCCCGACGCAGCCCGGCAATGTCGAGCGCCAGCGCCGCTGCGCCGTAGCCCACGACCCCACCGGCGATCTTGCCCGCCAGCGCCGCCGCGCCGCTGCCAGGCACCGACAGAACGCAGGCCGCCAGCACCGCACACCCCACCGCAGTCCGGATGACGGGACCGGCCGGTAGCGGAATGACGAAAGCGGCGCGCCCGGCGATCGCGGCGTGGATGGCGGCAACGGCCGCACCAACCGTCAGGGCGATCGCGGCGCCCACTGGGCCGACGAGCGGGATCAGCAGCGCATCCAGCCCGAGGGTGACGATTGCGGCGACAGCGGTCACGCCGACCTGGCCGCGCATACGCCGCCCGAGATGAAAGGCATGGTCCAGGTAATGCGAGCGCAACCCGGTCAGAAGAGCGGCAGCGGCCAGCCAGGGCGTCAGCTGGGCCACTGTTGCCCGGAAGCCGGGGCCGACCAGCACGGCCGCAAGGTCGTCGGCGGTGAGCGCCATCCCGAGTGCCGCCGGCGCCAGGAGAGCGAGTAGCAGCGTGAAGTTGGCGGCGAGCTGCCGCCGGGCTGCCTCCACACGCCCCGCCTCCAGCGCGTTGACCGTCAGAGAGAACCCGGCCGACGACAGACCGGAGGACAGCACCACCAGCGTATTCTGGACCAGCACGAACGCGGCGGTGAACAGGCCCAGCGCCTCCACGCCCCCGAACGCGCCGACTAGGCCGCGGGTGAGGCTGCCCATCGCGCTGTTGAGCATCAGGCTGGCCGCCAAGGGCAGCCCGAACCGGATCGCTGCGACTGCCAGGGCACGGTCGAAGCCGCCGCCTTGCGCTTCGCCGCCTCGGCTCCTCGACGCGGCAAGCAACGTCGCCGCCGCGGTGGCTAGCGCGGTGCAGGCCGGGTCATGCGTGCTCCAGGCGGTAACGATGGCCGACAGCATGACCAGCACCGCGCGGGCGAGGTTCATGCGAAAATAGGCGCCCGGGGCAATACCAGCGACATGGAAGCGGGTGCGGAATTCGAACCAGGCATAGCTCGCCATCAGCAACAGCCCGGCCGCCACGATGACCCGGTCAGCCGGCGGCACCGTCGCCAGCATGGCGCCGCCGATCACCGCGGCGACCGCCAGGAGCATGAGGAACAGGCGGTCGAACGTGCCGGTCGCGCCGGGTCCGGCGGCGGGGGCGAGGCGGAGATAGGCCAGTCCGAGCCATTCGAACCCGAGCGAGGCACCGAAACTCATGATGACCAGGGCGACGCCGTAGCGGCCGTAGGAGTCCGGCGGCAGCAGCCGGGTCAGCACGGCGGTGGTGAGCATACCCAGGCCGCCGGGCAGCAGCTTGGCCGCCACATACAGCGCGCTGTTGCGGATCAGCACGGCAGTAACTCGCCATGCATCGCGGCGAGGCGGACGGCGAGCGCATCGATGTCCAGGTGCTCGGCAAATACCGCGTGCCCGGCCGCCGCGACCGAGTGGCGCAGCGCGGGGTCCTCGATCAGGCGCGCGATCGCGGCCGCCAACGCGGCGACGTCGCCCACCGGAATGAACAGCGCGGACACCCCGTCCCGCAGCAGCTCCGGCGTCGCACCCACCGGCGTGGCGATCACGGCGACCTCGGCCGCCAGGGCTTCGATGATCGAGATGGGGAAGTTCTCGGCGTGCGACGGCAGCACCAGATTATCGGCCTGCGACAGCAGCGCGGCAGCAGCGGCGCCGTCGAGCCAGCCGGGTAGGGCGATCCGCCCCGTAAGCCCGGCGCGCCTCACGCGCGCATCGGCATCGTCGAGATCGCCGTCGCCAGCCAGTGTGGCGCTCCACTCGTGCTGGGCGAGCAGGGGGCTGGCGAGGGCGTCGATCAGCTCCGGAACGCCCTTGCGCACCCCGAGCCGGCCGAGGAACAGAATGCGGCAAGGTCCTGGCGCGCGCGGCTGCCTAAGCGGGCGGCAAACGCCGTTATGGAGGATGGAGACCCGCTCGGGTGCCACCCCGGTGGTCGCGATGACCCACTCCGCCCAGTTCTGGCCGAGCACGACGACCCGGTCGGCGCGCCGGAACGACGCCGCGACCAGGCGCTGCCCGATCAGCGGCAGGCCGGCATAGAAAGCGTCATACCCGCTGCCGTGCAGATGAATGATCAGCCGCATGCCGGTGAGCGCGGCCAGGTACGACACGATCATCTTGCGGACGGTGCTGCCGCGCTTGGACAGGTTGGCGTGCACGGTGCCGAGCCGTCCCGTCGCACGCAACCGACACAGCCGCACCAGGGCGCGCGTAAAGGCGATCATGCCCCCGCCGGCATGGCCGCTGCCTCGGGTGTCGACGATCTCGAGCGGCGGGCCGAGCCGCTGCCTCACCCAGCTTTCTTGCAGGTAGCCGGCCCAACGCCCGATGCCACCGGCGTACTCCAAGCCACCCGGCACCAGCATCACCACGCGGCGTCCAAATCGGCACGCACCCATGTCCGACGCAAGGGGAAGAGCGTCCGGTAGTGCGATGCTTGTTCGGCAAGATGGCGCGGTCAGTGCGACATTCCTCCAACGCGTCCGAGGGCGTGAGTGCGACGCATCCCGCGTTAATGCCGTGCGGTTGTAGATTCTGCCATCCTACAGTGCAATGAGCTTAAAAATACACGCGATAGTAGGTATCGTTAGATGTTGCTTTGCTCACGAAATGTTGTTAGCTGCGACGTGCGGGCGTTCCACCGGGCAAAAATGTGACCGCGGCCAGGTGCACCGGAAGGCATGATTAATGCAGAGCGGTATTCGGATCGCACTTCCTTCCTCAGCGTTGCTGACGATGAGAGGACTCTCGAGTCAAACCAAGTCGAACAAAAAGGTTTTTGCTAACGTTCGCCTGTTACTCGCTGATGTTATTCTACTTTCGGACTCACTCGCTGTTTTTGCCTGTGGCATCGGCATGGCGTTATTTCAATCCACATTGTTCGCCGGTTACGACCCGTCGATCGTTCAAGGCGACGATCTGACGCGCGTGTCGATCATCGGCGCTCTGCTCAGCCCGATCATGATCCGCGAACGGAAGGCGCGTCAGCCGGACATGGCGGCGGTGCGGCTGCTTGTTCGCCGGGTCGCGATGCTGATCGCGATCGTGCTGGTCGTTGTTTTGGCGACGCGGCTGATCGTGACGGTGCCGTCGCTATGGGTTGCCGGGTGGCTGGGCTCGACCGTGGTGGCGATGAGTGGCACGCGCGTCATGGCGGCCGCCTTGCTGCGGTGGATCGCCAAGCGTTTCGGCGGCGAACGCATCGCCGTCGTCGGCAGCGGCACGGAAGCGGAGTGGCTGCGCAGCGCACTGCGTCGCGCCAAATCGGGCGGGATCGAGCTGGTGCGCCCGTCCCGCCGCGCCGTCGGCACCGATGCCATCGTGGCGGACCTGATCGAACGCGGCCGCCGCGGGGAGATCGATCGGGTGGTGCTGGCGCTGTCCGGATTGGCCAACGAGAACATGCGGCAGATCGCCCATACGCTGAAGGCGCTGCAGATCGAGGTCGCCTCGCTGTATCCGATGCTCGGGGCCGGCACGCCGCAGCACACGACCGAAATCGCCGAGATCCCGCTCTTCCTGGTCACCCGCCGACCGCAATGGGGCTATGGCGGCCTGTCCAAGCAGGTCATGGACCGATGCCTGGCACTGGCGCTGCTGTTCTGGATGACGCCGCTGCTGCTGCTCATCGCGCTCGCCGTACGGCTCGATAGCCCGGGCCCCGTGCTGTTCAAGCAGCGGCGGCACGGCCTGAACGGCACCGAGTTCGACATCTACAAGTTTCGCACCATGCAGCTGGCAGGGCTCTGGCGTCGGCAGCGGCGCGACGCAGACTGGCCGCAACGATCGCCGGGTCACGCGGATCGGCGCCTTTCTGCGCAAGAGCAGCCTCGACGAGGTGCCGCAGCTGCTGAACGTGCTGAACGGAACGATGTCGGTGGTCGGGCCGCGGCCGCACCCGACCGTGATGCGCACGGAGGAGCGGCTGGGCGACGAAATCACGCCGGACTATCCGCACCGTCATCGCGTCAAGCCGGGGATCACCGGCTGGGCACAGATCAACGGCCTGCGCGGTGCCACCGAGACGGCCGAGCAACTCCGTCAGCGTATCGAGCACGATAACTATTACATCGAGAACTGGTCCCCCTGGTTCGACCTGCGGATCCTGGCGATGACGCCTGCGAGCCTGCTGCTGCGCCGGACCAACGCTTTCTGAGTCGCCACCGATCGAGCGTCTTTCATGGCGCCGATACCAAGGAGTGCGCCATGACCTATGTCGATCGCCTGCTCACGGCCGAACCTCCGCTCCGCGCGCAGATGGATGGGCATGTCACCGACCGGACGGTGCCGGCCGCCAGCAGTTGCCCCGAACTGGCGCCGCTGCTGTCGGTGCTGTTCCTGCTGATCGATGAAACCCGGTCGATCGTGGTCAACCTCACTTCGGCCCATGCCGGCGCCGGCGCCTCGACGGTGGCGCGCCGGGTGGCCGAAGCTGCGGCGTCGACGGGTTGGTGCCGTGTGGCGCTGCTGGATGCCAAGCCGCAGCCCGGCGAGCTCGGGCACGGATTGATCGACGCGATCGAACGTGGTCACAGCCCGGTGCTGTCGCCGCAGCGCATCGGCGCGCTGGAGATCGACGCCGGCCGGCTCAGCACGGCGGGCCAGCCCTGTTCGCGGATCGAGAGCGTGCGCAAGCTCTATGGCACGCTGCGGGACCGGTATTCGCTGGTGATCGTGGATTGTCCGGCGGTGTTCGCCGGGCAGCAGACCCTGATGGTGGCCGCCGCCGCCGACGAGACCGTGCTGGTGCTCGAGGCGGAACGGACGGCGCTGGCCGATGTGGGCCGGGCACGGGCGGCGCTCGAGCGGCGCGGGGCCGGCGTGCTGGGCATGGTGATGAACAAGAGCCGCGCCCGGGTGCCGGCGATGTTCGGCGGCCGGACGTGAGCGGCGCGAGCCGGCCCGCCCGAGCACCGCTGCCGCCATTCGACGACGAGGCGCCCCTAGGCGCCGGCGAGATGCTGGCGATCGTCTTCAAGCAGCGATGGAAAATCGCCGTCACGCTGCTGCTGCCGCCGTTGGTCGCGCTGGCCTTGATCGTCCTGCTGCCGAAAACCTATCGCGCGCAGAGCGACATCATGGTCAAGACCGGGCGCGAATACATGGCGCAAGGCGATGGCGAGGGGGGCGGACTCACCGCCCCGAGTTCGACCAAGCAGGAAGGCATCAACTCCGAGATCGCGCTGCTGACCAGCCGTGCGGTGGCGGAGGCCACGATCGACGCGGTCGGGATCGAGACGTTGTACCCGGAGATCGTCGCCAATCCGCCCTCAAGCGGCTCGGTGCTCGACGCCGCCGTGCTGCAATTCGCGCACGATCTGTCGGTCGAGCCGGTCAAGCTGTCCAACGTGATCTCGACCTCGTTCGACGCCCCCAGCCCGGCGCAGGCGCGCCTGGTGCTCGATACGCTGGTCCGCCTCTACATCGACAAGCACACGCAGGTATTCGCCGGCCGACGCGCCGACGGTTATCGTGACTCGATCGGCAAGGCGCTGGCCGAGGTGCGTGCGCTCGAGCAGCGCCGCTCCACGCTGAAAGTCGGCGATCGGATGTATGATTCCGAGGCGCAGCGCCGGGCCGTGATTCAACAGCGCATCGATGCCGAGACGCGGCTCGAGGATGCCCGCATCAGGGCGGGTCGGCTGACGGCGCGGATCGCGTCGCTGAACCAGGCGCGCAAGGCTGCACCGTCCACGGTGGTGCTCGCCTCGACCGAGCGCAGCGATGCGCGGTTGCATGCGGCTCAGGCGCTGATTGACCTCGACCAGCAGAAAGCGGCGCTGCAGGACCGGGTCGGCGGCGCCAATCCCGACCTGCAACGGCTGCAGGCGCAGATCGACACGGTCAAGCGCGTCGCGGAATCGGCGAACCGGGAGCGCAATGCGACCACGGCGCCGTCCGCCTTGCGGCAACAACTCGAGCAGGAAGCGCTGATGGCCGGTGCCGACCTGGCCGCGGCCGGGGCCGAGATCGATAGGTTGACCGGGTTCGTCGCCGCGCGCGATGCGGAACTGGCGCGGATGGAGCGCGCCGACGTCGATCTGCGCGACATCGGGCTGCAGATCGACATCGTGACGCAGAACCTCAAATCGATGCAGGGCCGCTACGAGCAGGCGCGCGCGGATGAGCAGACCGACCTCGCGCGCCAAGTGAGCGTCGTTCAGGTTGCTGCCGCCAGCGGCTCGCAGCGGCCGGTGTCGCCGAAGAAGCTGATCTTCGCGGCGGCGGGAATATTAGCCGGCATCCTGCTGGCCGGCATCGTCGCCCTGCTGGCGATCCTGACCAACAAGACGGCGTTGACCGCCGAGGCAGCCGAGCGGCGGATCGGGCTGCCGGTGCTGGCAGCGGTGCCGGTGTATCGCGAAGACTCCGAGTGGGCTTACGCCGGGCGATGAAGCTGGATTGATATCTCCATCGCGTCGGCCGCATGTCGGCCGGCGAGATCGCATCGCGATTTGGCGTCGCGTTCCGCCAGCGCTACTGGGCCAGCGCGCGGCGGCGGCCGGACGGGTTGCGCAGCGTCCTCCCCGGGCGCCGCAAAGCCACCGTCGCGCTAATGCGGCAGCCCGTCTCGATGCCGGCGGTGATCGCAGCGGCCGACAACTTCCTCGCCGGACGGTGGCCGCTGTTCCACCTACGCCCTGCCTCAGTGGGCGAGATCCCCGACTGGTTCCGTGACCCGGCCACTGGCATCATCTCCGACCCCAAGACCTATGCCTTCGACGTGCCGTATCGAGACGAGGCGGTGGTCGGCAACGCGAAATACGCCTGGGAGCTGTCCCGCCATCAGGCGATCACGGTGCTGGCCGTAGCCTGGTGGCTCAGCGGCGACGAGCGCTATGCCGAGCGCGTTCGCGCGCAACTGAGCGATTGGTGGGCGGAGAACCCGTTCCTGTGCGGCATGCATTGGACAGGTGGTATCGAGATCGGGCTACGCTTGATTTCCTGGGCCTGGATCCGGGCGCTGCTGGCGGAGTGGCCCGGTGTGCGCGCCCTGTTCGACGACAACGACGCCTTCGTCAGGCAGCTTTATCACCATCAGCTCTACCTGCGCCGGCTGCACAGCGTCGGGTCGTCGGCCAACAACCATCTCATCGCCGAACTCGCCGGCATGGCGGCCGGGTGTGCCGCGTTTCCGTGGTTCCGCGAGTCCACGGCGTGGGACGCTTGGGCCCGGGACGCCCTGGCCGCGCAGGCCGAGGCGCAGACCCACGGCGACGGCACCAACCGCGAGCAGGCGAGCGGATATCACGGCTTCGTCTTCGAGATGCTGGCCGGCACGGCGCTGATCGCCCACTTGGCCGGTCAACCGGCGCTCGACCGGGTGGAGGTGGTGATGCGGCGGATGGGCGACGCGCTGGCCTCCAGCCTCGATGCCGCGGGTCGGCCACCGCGCTTCGGCGACGACGATGACGGCCGCGGCGTGCTGCTCGACGCGCCGGAAACCTCGGCCACCGCAACCGTGCTCGACGTCGCTTCCGCCCTGTTCGGCGCGGCACCCTGGTGGCCGCATGCCGCGCCCACGCTGCTCGGCACGGTTGCGCGCCTGGTCTGCGGCGACGCACCGCCCCGCGACATCGCGCGCGTCGACCATTTTCCCGGTGCCGGAATGACGCTGCTGCGCACGGGGGCGGGCAGCGACGAGGTCTACATCCGCTGCGATGCCGGGCCGCACGGCTATCTGTCGATCGCGGCGCACGGCCATGCGGACGCGCTGTCCCTCGAAGCGAGGCATGGCGGTATCGAGATCCTCGCCGACCCCGGAACCTATTGTTACCACGGCGAATCGGCCTGGCGCGCTTACCTCCGCGGCACGCTCGGCCACAACACGCTGAGCGTCGACTCGCTCGATCAGGCACGGATCGGCGGGCCGTTCCTCTGGCTGGACCGCCCGACGACCACGCTCGACGACCAGGTGCTCGACGGCCCCGCACTATCCTGGTCGGCGCACCATGATGGCTACCGGCGCTTGACGGACGGCGTGATCCATCGCCGGACCGTGCTGCTCAACCGCGCGCGCCGCACGCTCGAAATCGAGGACTGGATCGAGGCCGGCGCCGCGCACCCCGTCGCGCTGGCGTTTCATTTCGGGCCGGCCGTCGAGGCCGAACTCGACGGCGCCAACGTCGTGCTGCGCTGGCCCGGTGCCGGCGGGCGTATGCGCTTGCCCGGTGGTCTCGCTTGGCAGGCCTATCGCGGCCAGACCGAGCCGCCGCTCGGCTGGTATTCGCCGGGCTTCGGCCAACGTGTGCCGGCCTGGACGCTGATCGGCCGCGGCTTGCTGCCGCCGGCCACGCGATTGCGCACGGTGCTGCACTTTCCCATCGTACACCTCCCTCCCGACCACGAGGCCACGATCCCATGCGAACTGACGTACGCCGCGTTCTGATCGTCGTCGAGAACCTGCCAGTCCCGTTCGATCGCCGGGTCTGGCTGGAAGCGACGACGCTGGCTCGGCATGGCTACCGGGTATCGGTGATCTGCCCGAAGGCGAAGGGCTTCAACCGCACCCACGAGGTGATCGAGGACGTGGACGTGTTCCGCTACCCGATCCCGTTCGAGGCCCGCGGCGCGCTCGGCTTCGCGGCCGAGTTCGCCTGGTGCTTCGCGCTGACGGCCTTGCTGAGCCTATGGATCCAGCTTTGCGGCCGCGGGTTCGACATTCTCCATGCCTGCAACCCGCCGGACACGTTCTGGCTGTTGGGCCGGTTCTGGCAGCTATTCGGCCGCCGTTTCATCTACGATCATCACGATCTTTGTCCGGAGATGTTTGCCGTCAAGTTCGGGCGCACCGACGGCGCGCTCTACCGCGGGCTGCTCTGGCTGGAGCGGCAGAGCATGCGGGCTGCCGACATCGTCGTCACCACCAACCAGAGCCACAAAGCCATCGCGGTCGCCCGCGGTGGGCGATCGCCGGAGGATGTCGTGGTCGTGCGCTCCGGCCCCGATCTCGGACGCTTCCATCGCTTCCCGGCCGACGCCTCGTATCGACGCGGCAAGCGCCACCTGCTCGTCTATCTCGGCGAGATCTGCGAGCAGGATGGCGTCGATCACATGGTCCGCGCGCTGAAGGCGTTGCGCGAGCGCTACGGGCGCGACGACTTCCAGGCGGTGTTCGTTGGCGGCGGGCCGCATCAGCAGGCGATCAAGACCTATGCCGAGGCGGAAGGCACGTCGGATTACGCGAGCTTCACCGGCCGGGTCAGCGACGAGGAGCTATGCCGCATCCTGTCCTCGGCCACGCTCGGGATCGACCCGGACCCGAAGAATCCGTGGTCGGACAAGAGCACGATGAACAAGATCATCGAATACATGTATTTCGGCCTGCCGGTGGTGGCCTACGACCTGCACGAGACCCGGGTGTCAGCCGGGGAGGCCGGGCTGTATGCGGCGCCCAACGACGAACTCGCGCTGGCTGCCGCGATCGGCATGTTGCTCGACGATCCGGACCGGCGGGCTAGCATGGGTGCCGCGGCCGCCACCCGCGTGCGCGACGTGCTGGCGTGGGACCACTCGGTCGCGCCGTTGCTGCGGGCCTACGACCGGGCGTGGGGCAGGGCGGGGGTCCCGGCGACCGACGCCGAACCGGCCTTCGACGCGCGGTGAAGCCGCCCGCGCAGGAATCGCCTCGCCTCGGCCGGCACCAGCCAGAACCCGGCGAATGCCGCCACGTGCATTGCGCGCGGCGCCCCATGACGGAATGCCTGCCACAGCAGGGTCGGCACGCCCCGCCAGTCGCGCCGCCGCGCCGCCTGCGAGCCGAGATAGATCAGGCAGAAACCGCTATAGGCGCGCCGGGTCAGCAGCGCCCGGCTCGCCTGCGCCCATCCCAGCATCGCCCGCCAGTCGTAATTGGGGCCGAGCGAGTCCGGCGTGGCCTCGGCATGCACCACCACCAGCACCGCATCCAGCATTTCGAGCGGGACCCCGGCCTCCTTGGTCACGCGCAGGACCAGCGTGGTGTCCTCGTTATGGCTGCTGGTGCCGAAGCGAGTGCGCAGAAAGATCTCGCGCGGCAGCAGGTAGGTCGAGGTCGCCATGTATCGCGCGCCGCGGAACAGGGTGCGGCGGTCGAACAGGTAGTCGTCCGCGCTCATCGGCAACCGATACGGCTCGCGCGGCCAGTCATAGGTCGCTTCCGGCATCAGCACCCGGCACCGGCAGCACAGCATGATGGAGCGCCCGGCCGCGGCGGCGAGCATGCGCTCCAGCATGTCGGGCAGGAACTCGTCGTCGTCGTCGAGAAAGGCCAGCCACGTGCCGCGCGCCAGCTCACCACCGCGATTGCGCGCGCCACCAGCGCCGACGGAGCGCTCGTTCACCACGAACCGGAGCCGCTCGTCGGCCAGCTGCGCCAATGCAGCCTCGGTGGCCCCGTTCGGGCCGTCGATCACGACGACGATCTCGAAATCGGCCATTGTCTGAGAAATAACGCTGCGTATCGCGCGCTGAACCAAGTCATGCCGCCGCGTCGTCGGAATGATGACCGACACGAGGGGCGCCGAACGATCCGATGATGCGAGTTCGATCATATCGGAACGAAACACCGCTGGCATCGACGCCGTCAAGCACGGACTTGTTCTTGAGCGTGACTTACTTTCGACCTGGACCCGACACATGCTGAGCCGATGGACGCTTCGCTGTTTCACGTATTTCGGGCTGGCTTATTATAGCCAGGGTATCATTGCCGCGCTTCAGGCCGCGACCGGCGATGTCGCGCGCACGGTCGCCGGCGAGACCAATCTGTCCAGCACGGTGGCGCAGCTGCTCATCCTGGCCGGGCTACTGATCGCCGTGGCCCGCGATCCCATACGGTATGCCCGGCTATGCCGCCCGGCGCTGCCGCTGCTGTGCATCGCCGGCCTCGCGCTACTGTCGGTGCTGTGGTCCGCCGACCCGGTGCGCACGCTTCGCCGTGGCACCGCGCTGACCGAATGCATCCTGTTCGGCCTGTTCCTCTACCGCACCGACGGGCTCGACCGCACGATCGCGCGCATCGGCCAGGTCTGCGTCGCGATGGCGGTGCTGTCGCTGCTGGCCTACCTCATCGCCCCCAGCATCGGGCGCGAGACGGCGCTCGGCTACGAGCGAGCCATGCGCGGCGTGTTCCCGCAGAAGAACTCGATGTCGGAATGCATGCTGCTCGGGCTCTGCTGCTACGGCTATCGCACGCTCACCGTCCGGCGCTGGCGCGACGCCGCGGCGATCGGCGTGTTGGGCCTGTGCCTTCTGCTGGGGCGCGGGGCATCGGCGCTTGCGGTGGCGGGGGTGATCGGGCTGATGGCGACATCCATGCGGCTCGAGCGCAAGCCGATCCTGCGGGTAGGGCTGGCGTTCCTGCTCGGATGGTGCGCCGTCGTGCTGTGCGTGGCTCTGCTGTGGTTTCCGCAGGAGCTGTTCGCGGTGCTCGGCCGCGATGCATCGCTGACCGGGCGCGTGCCGCTATGGCAGGCTATCTGGCCGGAAATCGCGCGGGCGCCGGTGCTGGGCTACGGCTATGCCGGGTTCTGGACGACCGCGTCACCGACGGTGCAGATGATCTGGCGCTATGCTGGCTGGCCGGCGCCCGATGCCCATAGCAGCGTTCTGGACATCCTGCTGCAGCTGGGGATCGTCGGCCTGTCACTGTATGCCTGGTCGTTCATCGCCTTGTTCGCCCGCGCGCGGGTTTCAGGGCGCACCGGGTTCGTCGCGGCGCGGTTCAGCGTTCTCTACGGCACAGCCTTCCTACTGATCGGGCTGGACGAGGGCGCGATCGCGATCCCCAATGCCTGGACCGCGCTGCTGCCCGTGGCCCTGCTCGCGACGGCCCGCCACACCGCACTCCGCCGGGCCGAACCTAGCAGCGTGGCTTTTGCAATGACACGCGATTGCAATACTCCGTGACCCTTTGGCATGATCCTCACCAAGCAGTGAGGGCCCCCCATGAAATCAAACCGAATGACCACCTACATCCTGGTGGCGATGCTTCTCGGGATCGCGTTCGGCGCGATCGTCCATAGCTACGTGTTGGACCCCGCGGTCCAGAAAACCATCGCCGGCTATGTCTCGATCGGCTCGATGATCTTCCTGCGCCTGATCAAGATGATCATCGGTCCGCTGGTATTCTCGACCTTGGTGGTCGGCATCGGCCATATGAGCGATGCCGGCGCGGTCGGCCGGGTCGGCGGCAAGGCGATGCTGTGGTTCGTCAGCGCCTCGCTCGTCTCGCTGACGCTCGGCCTGATCCTGGTCGACCTGTTTCAGCCCGGCGCGGGCGTCCACAAGGTCGCTGCGGGCCTGGCAACCGGCATCGACGCGCACGCCATGACGCTGGACGGCTTCATCAAGCACGTCTTCCCCGACAGCGCCGTGCGCCCGATGGTCGACAACGAGATCCTGCAGATCGTCGTGTTCTCCATCTTCTTCGGCGTCGCCTGCGCCGCCATGGGCAGCCGCGCCAAGATCGTGCTGGAGACCATCGAAGGGCTGTCGCACATCATCCTGCGCGTCACCGGCTATGTGATGAAGCTGGCGCCGGTGGCGGTGTTCTGCGCCATGGGGGCGACGATCGCCACCAACGGGCTCGGCATCCTGGTGAGCTACGCCAAGTTCATGGGCGAGTTCTACTTCGGGCTGGTCTGCCTTTGGTTGGTCCTGATCCTGGCCGGCTTCCTCATCCTGGGCCCGGCGGTCAAGCGGCTGATCCTGCTGGTGCGCGAGCCGTTCCTGCTGGCGTTCTCGACCGCGAGTTCTGAGGCGGCGTATCCCAAGATGCTGGAGCAGCTCGCCAAGTTCCCGATCGCGCGCAAGATCTCGTCCTTCGTGCTGCCGCTCGGCTACTCGTTCAACCTCGACGGCACGATGATGTACTGCACTTTCGCGTCCGTCTTCATCGCGCAGGCCTACGACATCCCGCTGCCGCTCGGCACGCAGATCGCGATGCTGCTGACCCTGATGCTGACCAGCAAGGGCGTCGCCGGCGTGCCGCGCGCCTCCTTGGTGGTGATCGCGGCAACGCTGAGCCAGTTCAGCCTGCCGGAAGAAGGGCTGCTGTTGATCCTCGGCATCGACACCTTCCTCGACATGGGCCGCTCGGCAACCAACGTGATCGGCAATTCGCTGGCCACCGCCGTCGTCGCCAAGTGGGAAGGCCAGCTGGTGCTGGATGCCGACGACGTGACCATGATTGATGACATGGAGGGCATGGAAGCGGCGCACGCCTGATGCACCACCCGGTCCGTCTGTGACGGGCCGGGGTTTGCTGCTACAGGCCCGGACATGGGGCAATTGCGGATCGGCATCATCGGCGCGGGACATTTTGGGCGATTTCACGCGCTCAAGGTGAAGGCGAGCCAGCGGGCGACTTTGTCAGGAATCTTCGATCCGCAGGCAGCGCGGGCGGCGGCGCTGGGCAAGGAAGCCGGCGGCCAGGCGCTGGACCTGGAGGCGTTGCTCGGCGCGAGCGACGCAGTAATCGTGGCAAGCCCAGCCGAGACACATTTCGAACTGGCCGGGCGGGCCTTGGCAGCCGGCAAGCACGTGCTGGTCGAAAAGCCGATCGCGGCGACGCTGGCCGAAGCGGACCGGCTGGCCGAACTGGCGCGCGAGCACGAGCGCGTGCTGCAGGTCGGCCACCTGCTACGGTATTCCGCCGAGCACCGGGCGATCTCGAGCCGTATCACCCGGCCGCTCTACATCGAGGCGACGCGCATCGCTCCCTTCAAGCCGCGCGGGACCGACGTTTCGGTCATCCTGGACCTGATGATCCACGATCTCGACCTGGTGCTGGCGCTGGTGAACGCGCCGATCCGGAGCGTGGAC
The DNA here is from genome assembly GCA_050954595.1 of Janthinobacterium lividum. GTDB lineage: Bacteria > Pseudomonadota > Alphaproteobacteria > Acetobacterales > Acetobacteraceae > JAVVHH01. Next base: position 19,392 of record JBPBQE010000232.1, read on the forward strand.
GCCCTGGGCGCGGCGGTGTCGAGCCCGTTGGAGGACATCGCCAACGCGCGGGTGCGGTTCGAGAACGGCTGCGTGGCGACGATCACGGCAAGCCGGATCTCGCTAAAGACGGAGCGGCGGATGCGGTTGTTCTCGGAAGAAGGCTACCTGTCGGCCGATTTCGTGTCGCGCGAGCTGGTGATGATCGGCCGCGAGCGGGGCCTGCCGCTGCCGGGAACCGGCGGGTTCCGGCGCGAGGCGGTGAGCTGGGCGGAGAGTGACAGCATGGCGGCCGAGCACGAGGCATTCGCGGCGTCGTGCCTGGATGGAGCGCCGGTGCTGGTCGATGGATTGGCCGGACGGCGGGCGCTGGAAGCGGCGATCGCCGTCGCGGACAGTATCACCGAGTCACGCCGGGTCGCGGTGGCGTCAGGCCTCATCCAGCAGTTCGAGCACCTGGCAAGCGGCGGCGTCTGAGGGATTGCCCTCGACCGGGCGAAGGCTGGCCAGGATATCGGTGAACGCGGATTTCTGCCGCTCAATGGCGGCGTCGTTGCCGAGCAGTTCCAACACCGTGCGTTCGAGGATGTCGGCGCGGCAGCGTTCCTGCAGTAATTCCGGCACCACCTCGCGGCCGGCGAGCAGGTTCACCATGGCGACGTGCGGGATCTTGATGGCCCGGCGGGCGATGGCGGCACTGATCGGATTGACGCGATACGTCACCGCCATGGGCACGCCGGCAAGGGCGAGCTCGAGCGTCGAGGTGCCGGATTTGGTCAGCGCGACGGAGGCGGCGGCGTAGGCGTCGTGCTTATCCTCCAGCTCGGTGACGATGATCGGCTTGGTCTTCCAGGTCGCGGTCGCGCCACGGACGGTATCGGCGACGATGGCCGAGACCGGCAGGACGGGGCGGATGTTCGGGGCAGAGCGAGCGAGGCGGTGGACCACCTCCTCGAAGATCGGCAACAGACGCGGGACCTCTGAGCGGCGGCTGCCAGGCATCAGGATGAGGATGCGTTCCTGGGTGAGGCCATGCCGGGTGCGGAAGCGGGCGCCGTCACCATCGCCGGCGCCGGATTCGAGCACGGGGTGGCCGACGAAGCTGCCAACGACACCGCGGGCGGCGAACCAGGCCGGCTCGAACGGCAACAGGCACAGCAGCCGGTCCCACAAGCCGGGGAATTTGCGGACGCGCTCCTCGTGCCAGGCCCAGACCTGGGGAGCGACGTAGTGGACGCGCTTGAGCCCAAGCTTGGCGGCGCGCTTGAGGACGTGCTTGGTATAACCCGGCGAGTCGATGGTCACGAGGACGTCCGGAGACTTGACGACGATGTCCGCCATGGTCTGCGCCAGACGGCGGCGGATGAGGGGAATGCGGGGCAGAATCTCGACGAGCCCCATGACGGCAAGGTCAGACATCGGGTGTAGGCTATGGAGGCCGTGCTCGATCATGCGCGGACCGCCGACGCCGGCAAAGGCGAGATCGGGGCGCTGGCGGCGGAGGGCGGCCATGAGGCGGGCGCCGAGGACGTCGCCGCTGGCCTCGCCGGCGATGATGTAGATCAGGGGCATGGCCGACTGAATAGGCAACGGGAGTTCGGGTTACAAATGGCTTGGTTGTTGCACGTGATCGGGATCGACGAATGGGACCGGGCGCAGCCGGACGGGCTGACATGTCCACCGGCGGGCTTCATTCATCTCTGCACGGAAGCTCAGCTGCCCTTCGTGCTGGAACGGCACTTCACCGGGCGCGAACGGCTGGTGGTGCTGCACTTGGATGCGGAAGAGTTGGATGTGCGATGGGAGGTGAGTGAGCCGGGAATGGCGGCTTTTCCGCATCTTTATGAGGATTTGCCGGTGGGACTCGTTCGGCGGGCTGACTGGGTTTGAGCGTCTGGTGGGCTCGCGCCCACCAGATCAGATGCTTGGTTAGCCGGCTTTGCCGCCTTCGGGCAGGTCGCCCTCGGGCGTTGTGCGCATCTCTTCGCGAGTCATCGGGGTCTCGAGGAAGCGGCCTTCATCGCCGAGCGGGCCAGCGGGGAACTCGCCAAGGTTCTTCTGGATCGAGGCTTCCTCGACGATGACGGCCTTAGAGTCATCCGGGTCCTGAAGCCCGGTGGCGCCGGCTTGCTCCATACGAGCGAGTTCGTCGGCGCGCTCCCGGTATTCGTCCATGCGGCCTTCGGGGTTGCCGTCGGCCGCGGAGAGTTCCTTGGCGAGGGCTTCGACGCGCTTCTTGAACGCGGGTGAGGGGTCGAGCGGATTGTCTGACATGGCGAACCTTTAACCTATCGCGACCTAACTCGCGAGGAGGCGTCAGGGTTCGGCGGGAAGATCGATCCAGGACAAATGCCCACCCTTGCCGGCACCGGTGTCGAGAAAGATGGCGCGGCCGCCGGAGGTGCCGGTTTTGACATAGGGCCGGCCATCGGTGCTGCGCTGATCGTGGCCGCAATAGACGGTGACCCCGGCGGGAATACGGTCCACCCAGCGGACTACGCGCTCGGGGTAGCCGTCCGTCTGCATCCGCCCGGTGGTCTCGCCGAACAGCGCGCGGGAGAGCAGCGGGTCGACGCGGCCGAGGGCAGGCGGGGGCTGCTCGCTGAGCATGGCGGGATGGAAGCCGCCATGGACGAAGGCGGTGTCGCCGCGAACCAGCCAGGCCGGGGCGCGGTTAATCTCCAGCAACGCGCGCTCGCGGAGCGCCGGGTCGAGTTGGGCGAGGGTGGCTTCCAGGGCCGCATCGGCGCGGACGGCGAAGCCGCCCAGGGCACGGCCGAGTTTGCGGTCGTGGTTGCCGAGGATGAACAGCCCACGGCCAGTGTCGATCAGCTCGAACATGCGGCGCAGCACGCCGGCACTGTCGGGGCCATGATCGCTGAGATCGCCGAGCTGGATCAGGAAGCGATCGGTGCTGGCCGCGGCGGCGAACGCGCGCAGATCGCCATGCACGTCGCCGACGATGCGAAGCTCGGCCCCGGCCGGGATCACGCGGCAACCTCGCGGTCGGTCGCACGGCCATCGACGGTCATGGCGGCGTGGTCGCTCAGCCGCGAATCCAAGCGGAGCCAGACGATTGCGGGCGGCAAATTACTCATCGACCACAGATATGTTGAGCGTTGTGCCGAACGGCAACGCAAATTCCCGCGTCAAGGAACAAACCCTGCTGTTCAAGCGGTCTCGGCGACGTGGTGCAGGGGAAAGCTGAACAAACGATTGCGGCCGAGAAGGTAGGCGCGGCCGCCGACCGGGAACAGGCGGGCGATGGCCGGGTTGGCGACGTCGAGGCCGCCGGTAAAGGCGCCGATGGCGGGCAGCATGAGGCGATGCTCGTCGACGACGAAGCAAGGGCGGGTGACGTGTCCTGCGCGGGTGGGGACCGTGGCCTTGGGGTGGTGATGGCCGACGAGTTCGGGTTGGGAGGCACCGGTGCGGGCCTGATGACAGAAATCCAGGCCGAGATGGGACCAGCACAGGGTGGACAGGCCGGCGAGCCCGGGGGCGGGCGCCGGGTCGTGGTTGCCGAGGACCCAGACGAAATCGATGTGTTCGACCCAGGCGAGCAGGCGGCCAGCATCGGCAGGGGCCATGCGGCTGAAGCCGTAGCGATCGTGAAAGCTGTCGCCGAGGGCCACGACGGTGGCAGGGCGGTAGCGCACCAGCAGGGTTTCGACCCGGTCGAGCGTGATCTTGGTATCCCAGGGCGGGAGCAGGCTGCCTTTGCTGGCGGCGGCGGTGCCTTTCTCGAGGTGCAGGTCCGCGACGGCCAAAAGGCGCTGGGCGGGCCAGAACACGGCGCCGTCGGAATCGAGCAGGAGGTCGTGGCCGCCGAAGCGGATGGGGATGGTGTTCATGGGGGTGCGGCCCGGCGTCGCTTGGCGCCGGGTTGGCGCTGGAGGATAGCGAGGTTGGAGCGATGGATCGCGCGAACCTGCATGGGTTTGTTGCTCGTTTCCAGCAATCCGCTGGCTTCGGCGATGAGGGCTTCGGTTTCCTCCAGCATCGCGTCCTCGGCGCCTTCGGTGCGGACGGTCTCGCGGCCGATGTCCAGCAGGATGGGAATGGCCAGGGGCGAGACGCGGGTGAGGGCGAGGTGGCGGACGCGGCCGGCGATGCGCGACAGCATGGCGGCGACGCGGCCGACGTCGGTGAGACCGGAGGCGGCATCGGCGCGGGTGGCGCGAAGCAGGACGTGATCCGGCTGGTGACGGCGCAGCACGTCGTAGATCAGGTCGGTGTTGACGGTGACGGCCTTGCGGGTCTTTTCGGCGCCGGGCTGGTTCCGCTGCACCAGGCCGGAGACGACGGCGACGTTGCGGAACGTGCGGCGCAGCATGGAGGACTCGGCCATCCAGGCTTCCAGGTCGTCGCCGAGCATGTCTTCCTGGAACAGCATGGCGATGTCGGTGGGCTCATGGGCGGACCAGACGGAGATGACGTAGTCGGTGGCGACGAAGCCGAGCGGGGCGTAGCCGGCGCGTTCCATGCGCCGGGTCAGCAGCATGCCGAGCGTCTGGTGGGCGTTGCGGCCCTCAAAGCAGTAGGCGACCAGGAACCAGCGGCCGTTGCGGGGGAAGGTTTCCACCAGGAGATTGTCGGGGCCGGGGAGTTCGGAACGTTCCAGCTGCAGCGTCAGCCATTCGCGGACCGGCTCGGGGAAGTTCACCCAGCTATCCTGGTCGTGCAGCATGTTGCGGACGCGGGCAGCGAGGTTGGTGGATAGCGACTGTTTGGACCCGGCATAGGCGGGGACCATGGGTTCGCCGGTGCCGCCGTCCTGCACTTCGACGGTGGTTTCGCGGACACGGACGAATTTGAGCAGGCGGCCGGCGAACATGAAGGTGGCGCCGGGCGGCATCATGTTGACGAAGCCTTCCTCGATCTCGCCGAGGTTGGGACCGCCGCGGCCGGCGTAGCGCACCTTCAGCAGCGGCGCCTCGACGATGGTGCCGAGGTTCATGCGGGCGAGGCGGGCGATGGTCTCGCCGCGGATGTGGACGATGCCGTCGCTGTCGATGAACAGCTTGCGATAACGGTCATAGGCCTGCAGGGCGTAACCGCCATTCTCGACGAAGGTGAGGACGTCGTAGAAATCCTTGCGGGTGATCATTGCGTATGGAGCGGCGGCGGCGATCTCGGCGAACATCGCCTCCGGATCGAAGGGACCGGCGGCAGCGGTGAGCAGGAGGTGCTGGGCGAGGACGTCGAGACCACCGGGTCGGGGAAGATCGCCATCCTGCTCGCCGGCAGCGACGCCTTCGATGGCGGCTTCGCATTCCAGCAGTTCGAAGCGGTTGGCCGGCACCAGGATGGCGTTGGAGGTCTCGTCCATGCGGTGGCTGGCGCGGCCGACGCGCTGCAGCAGGCGGCTGACCCCCTTCGGCGCGCCAACCTGGATCACCTGGTCGACCCCGCCCCAGTCGATGCCGAGGTCGAGCGAGGAGGTGGCGACCACGGCGCGGAGCTTCCCGGCTGCCATCGCGGCCTCCACCTTGCGGCGCTGGCCGATGTCCAGGCTGCCGTGATGCACGGCGATGGGCAGGGTGTCGTCGTTCAGCTTCCACAGCGCCTGGAACATTAGTTCGCCCTGGGCGCGGGTGTTGACGAAGATGATGGTCATGGCGGCGCCGCGGATGCGCTCGAGAATGCGGGACGCGGCAGCGAGACCCATGTGCCCGGACCAGGGCAGGCGCTCCTCCGGCAGCATGACGGCCAGCGCGGGCGGGGCGCCCTCGGCGACCTCGATCATTCTGCAGTCGCCGCCGACCCAGTCGAGCAAGGCGCGCTTGTGGGCCACTGTGGCAGACAGGCCGACCCGGCGCAGGCCGGGCACCAGGGTGCCGAGGCGGGCGATGCCGAGAGCGAGCTGATCGCCGCGCTTGGTGCCGGCCAGCGCATGCACCTCGTCGATGATGACGGTGCGCAGGCTGGCGAAGAAGTCTGGGGCGTCCTTTTGCGAAAGCAGTAGGGCAAGGCTTTCGGGGGTGGTGAGCAGGATGTGCGGCGGATTGGATTTCAGCCGAGCGCGGCGGTTCTGCGGCGTGTCGCCGGTGCGGGTCTCGACGGTGATGGGAAGGCGCATCTCGTCGATCGGAGCGGTGAGGTTGCGCGCGACGTCGGTGGCGAGCGCCTTAAGCGGGCTGACGTAGAGCGTGTGCAGCCCGGTGACCGGGCTTTCGGCGAGTTCGAGCAGGGTGGCGAGGAAGCCGGCGAGGGTCTTGCCGCCGCCGGTGGGAGCGACCAAGAGCGCGCTGTGCCCGGCGCGTGCGGTGTCGATCATGCCGAGCTGGTGCGGGCGGGGAGTCCAGCCGCGGCGGGCGAACCAGCTCGCGAAAGGTTCGGGTAATGTTCCCATCGGGCTCACACATAAACGGTGTGTAGCCGAGGTCAAACCACGAGAGGCAAAGGCCAACACAGCGTGGTTGTATCTCGAAAAGTTTATAAGTCCAATTTTTAGAAACGTCTAAGCTTTTGAAATTATTAGGTGGCATGAGACGTGCTTTAGGTGACGCAACGCAGCTTTAAGTTGCATTTGCTCACCTAGGAGAACTCCATGTTCCATAAATTCGGCGTCACCAGCATGGCACTCGCAGCAGTAACGGCGCTGGTCGCCGCACAGCCGGCGCGCGCGAGCCTTTACAACAACGTGTTCGCCGTGACGGCCAGCGAAGGCCTGACCAACGGGCAGTTCGACACTGCCGATGGCAACCCGTTCGCGGCGCCGGGCTTCCTGTCGAACACGGCCGCGGCCACGTTCACCTATTCCGGCCCGCTCAACTTCAGCAACACCGTCGCGCAGAACACCGGCGCCGGCGACACAAACGCGCAGTTCGGCTTCAGCAAGACCAACATCAGCAACTACAACGGCAATTGCGGCTTTCTCTGCTCGAACACCGTCGGCTCGCCGACGGTGTTCAGCACCAAGGTCGCCGATTTCAGCAGCAAGGACGGGTTCCTGGCCTCTGTGGCCAGCGCGGGTAGCTTCAAATACGGCACCTACATGACGTTCGACCTCGGTACCGTCGTGGCCGGCACGGTGCTGAACATCCTGCACGACGACGGCATCTCGCTGTTCCAGGGCTCCAAGGAGATCGGCTCGCCCCGGTCGGGCGCGACCACCGCCGTCGCCGACACCATCCGCATCGACACCACCGGCAACACCGTGCTGCGCTACTCGCGGCAGAACGGCACGCCGTCGGTGCTGCAGGTCGCGGTGCCGGAGCCGATGTCGCTGGCGCTGCTCGGGGCCGGGTTGGCCGGGCTGGGCCTGGTCCGTCGCAAGCAGCGCGCGGCCTGAGGCGAGCAGGTGCGCTGGCCTGGGCCGGCGCACCGACTTACGCGGGCGACGGCGCTCGCCTAGAAGCGGAGCATGTCCCTCCCGCCCTGGCACCCGGAAAGCCTTGCCGCGCGCCTGCCGTTCCTGCAGCGCCGCATCCTGATCACCCAAGCGACCCGCGCCTTCTTCGCCGGCCGTGGCTACACGGAGGTCGAGACCGCCTACGCTGTGCCGGTGCCGGGCGAGGAGGTGCATCTGCGGGCGTGGCGGACGCGGCAGCATGCGCCGGACGGGTCCGGGCGCGACTTGTGGCTACATACGAGCCCGGAGTTCGCGATGAAGCGGCTGCTGGTGGCGGGTGCCGGACCCATCTTCCAACTGGCGCGGGTGTGGCGGGATGGCGAGGGAAGCCGGCGGCACCTGGGCGAGTTCACGATGCTGGAGTGGTATCGGCCCGGGCTGGGAATGGCCGGGCTGATGGATGAAACGGAGGCGCTGCTGCGGGCGACGCTACCGCCGGCACTATGGCAGGACGGGTTCGAGCGCATCACGGTCGCCGAGGCCTTCGCTCGCTGGGCAGGCGCCGACGTGCTGGGCACCGCCGACGACCCGGCCGTGCTGGCGGAGTCGGCCGGCGCGACGCTGCGGGACGGCGAAGGCTGGGAGGACCTGTTCTTCCGGCTGCTGCTGGAACGCGTCGAACCCGAACTGGGCCGGAACCGCCCGACCTTCCTGACGCATTGGCCGGCCGCACAGGCCGCCCTAGCGCGGCGCGACCCGGCCGACCCGCGCGTGGCGCTGCGGTTCGAGCTGTTCGTCGACGGCATCGAGTTGGCCAACGCCTTCGAGGAGTTGACCGACGCCGACGAGCAGGCGGCACGCTTCGGCGCAGACCGAGCCCGGCGCGAGGCGCTGTATGGGCCGGGCTGGGGCACGGATGAGGATTTCCTGGCCGCATTACGCTTCGGCATGCCGCAATCCTCCGGCATCGCGTTGGGCTTCGACCGGCTGGCGATGCTGGCCTCCGGCGCGCAACGGATCGACCAGGTGCTTTGGTTGCCTGGCGGAGAGCTCAGCTAGAGTATCGGGAAACTTGGGAGATCGAATGATGACGAGCATGCGATTCGGAATGCTGATGGCCGCAGCGGTGACGCTGGCGGGATGCGAGACCGGGCCGAGCCGGCAACAGGTGCTGGCCGCCATGGTGGGACGCCCGGAGAGCGACGCCATTCGCGCCTTCGGAGCGCCGCAGCGGATGATCGAAGCCAACGGACACCGTTTCATCGCCTATGAGGATACCGGGGTCGGGTATGTGCCGACGGCGCCCTTCGGTCCGTTCGGGTTCGGGTATGGATATGGCTATGGGTTTGGCCCGGCGGCATTTCCAATTGTGCGTAGTTGCGAGACGACGCTGGAGATTGTTGGGGGCCGAGTCGTGTCGTGGACCCTGCGCGGGAACGCCTGCGATTGAGCCGGAACTATCGGGCAGGCGCGACGTCTGGGCTGCTACCCCTCCGGAGTATGCCCATGCCGACTTCATTGATCCGCGCCGTCGCCGCCACGTTGATCGTGCTCGGGCTGGCGGCATGCAACACCAGCCGGCCGGCGCAGGCGCCCACCACCGACGTCAACCCGATCACCGGCAGCCGCGGCGGCAGCGCCGGGCGCTGATCCCGCATTCGTTTCATTATGTGACAGCCAGGCTGGTCGTCCCGGATCGCTGCGGCTAAAACGGTTCGTCAATCGACGAGGTCGTCATGCAGGTTCCGGTCCGACTGCCGTCTACGCCTGGTTGGCTTTCTGAATTCAAGGCGTTCATCCTCCGCGGCAACGTGGTCGATCTGGCCGTGGGCATCATCGTAGGTGCCGCGTTCACCGGCGTTGTGAGCAGCCTCGTCAAGGACGTGTTCACACCGTTGCTCGGGCTTCTCGTGGGCGGGGTGGATTTCAGCAACCTGTTCATCACCCTCAAGGGCGAGCATCTGCCGACGCTCGATGCGGCGCAGAAAGCAGGCGCCGTGACGATCAACATCGGCCTGTTCCTGAACGCGGTGATCTCGTTCCTGATCATTGCCTTTGTGATCTTCTGGGTGGTCAAGCTGCTGAACCGGTTCAAGGCCAAGGAAGCCGAAGCCCCGGCGGCACTGAGCAAGACGGAGGAAACGCTGGTCGAGATCCGCAACCTGCTGGCGGCGCGGCCCCTCGTCTAGCGTGGTCCCCATGAAGACGATCGATACGGCGGTGCTCCGGGTCGCCTACGAGGAACACGGTCCACCGACGGGCGCACCGGTCGTGCTGCTGCATGGCTTCCCGTATTCGCCGCGGGCGTTCGATGCGGTGGCGCCGGTGCTGGCCGAGCGGGGCCACCGGGTTGTCGTGCCCTATTTGCGCGGCTACGGGTCGACGCGGTTCCTGAGTGACGCGACGCCGCGGTCAGGGCAGCAGGCAGCGCTGGGTGCCGATCTGCGCGACCTGATCGATGCGCTCGGGCTGCAGCGACCGATCGTGGCTGGCTACGACTGGGGCGGGCGGGCTGCCTGCATCGTGGCGGCGCTGTGGCCGGAGCGGGTCGCCGGACTCGTCAGCGTGACCGGCTACAACATCCAGGACATCGCCGGGTCGCCAACGCCGGTGTCGGCGGAAGCCGAGTATCGGCTCTGGTATCAGTATTACCTCCATACGCCGCGCGGGGTGGCCGGGCTGACGGCGGACCGGCGGGGGTTTGCGCGCTTGCTCTGGCGGTTGTGGTCGCCGGGCTGGGCGTTCGACGACCAGACGTTCGACGCCAGCGCCGCCGCGTTCGACAACCCGGATTTCGTCGACGTCGTTGTGCAATCCTACCGCCACCGCTTCGGCTATGCCGCCGGCGACCCGGCGCTCGAGCCCATCGAGGCCGCGCTGGCCCAGCAGCCGCCGATTCGGGTGCCGAGCATCGTGCTGGAGGGCGCCGAAGACGGGGTCACGCCGTCCAAGCCGGACAGCGACCTGCGTCATTTCACGGCGCTGGTACGGCGGGAGATCGTACCCGGGGCCGGGCATAACCTGCCGCAGGAAACGCCGGACGCGATGGTGCAGGCGATCTTGGAGCTGGCTGGTTGACGCCGAGCGGGGCCGAGACCGAGAGGTCCGGCCCGGCGATATGGATCGATGTCGAAGACATCTTCGACTATTTTCGCTTCAATCCACACCCGAGCGGCATCCAGCGCGTGGCAATGGACATCATGTCGGCGCTGATGGCGTCGGCAGCTGGCCAGGTGCGCTTCGGGCGTCATTCGGGCGCATCGGCCTGGCGAGAGGTGAGCTGGGCCGAGATCGAAGCGGCAGTGACGTCACCGACGATTGAGCCGATGTCCGCAGAGGTCGAGGAAGTCGAGCGATCGCGGGTCCAGCGCGCTATCGACCGGCTACCGCCTGAAGTGCGGGACCCGTTGGTCAGGGCGGGTGTGCTGCAAACGGAGGTGGTGCGGAACCTACAAGCGCTGTTGCATCTGGTGCGGCCACCGCCGCCGGTAACGTTGCGCGAGCTACCGGCCGGCACGGTGCCGACACCGGGCATAGGGCCACGGCGCGGGGACCTGCTGGTGGTGCTGGGCGCGCCATGGACGATGCGCGGCGTCGCGGCGCGGATGTCGGCATTACGGGCTGATGGCGTGCGGATCGCGGTGCTGATCCACGATTTGATCCCGGTGCGGCGGCCGGATTGGTTGCCGCCGCACCAGGTGGAGCGTTTTCGGGCCTGGCTCACGGCGACCTTGGCGGCGACCAGCCACGTGCTGACCCTCTCGCGGTTCACCGCGGGGGACGTGGCGGCGTATGCGGCGCGGCAGGGCATCGCGGTCCCGGCGCCGGTCGTGTTGCCGGCCGGGTCGAGCCGATTGCCGGCGGGAACCGGGGTGCCACCCGGTCTGCCGATCGCCGGAACCTATGTGCTGTTCGTTTCGACGCTGGAGGCGCGGAAGAATCACGCGGTGCTGGTGCAGGTGTGGCAGCGGTTGATGGCAGAGGTGCGCGCCGGCTCCCGGGCGCCGGACTCGGTGCCGCAACTGGTGTTCGCGGGCCGGGTCGGCACGGGGGTGGCCGACCTGTTGCAGCAACTCGACAACTCGCGCTGGGTGAGCGGACGCATCCGGCTGTTGCGGGAGCCCGGCGACCCCGAAATCCGGGCGCTCTACCAGGGTTGCCTATTCAGCACCCTGCCATCGCTGTTCGAGGGCTGGGGGCTGCCGCTCGGCGAGAGCTTGGCGCTGGGCAAGCCATGCCTGGCAGCACGGGGAACGGCGCTGGAGGAAGCGGGCGGGGATCTGTGCCGATATTTCGACCCGCAGGATGTCGAAGATGCCCACCAGGCGGTGACGGCGCTGCTCGACACGCCCGGAGCGATCGCGGCGTGGCAGGCGGACGTTCGCCGCCGGTATCGGCCATCGAGCTGGGACGATGCGGCCGCGGCGATCATGGGGCTGGCAGCATGACCATCTGGTTCGATGTCGAGGACATGGTGCGTTATTTCCGCAGCGGTAACCGGCGCATCTCCGGTATCCAGCGGGTGAGCTTCGAGGTCTTCCGCGCCGCCAAGGCGCTGGAAGCGGCAGGCGGTCCGGCGATCGGCTTCGTGCGGCACGGGGCGCGGGTGCCGTCGCTGATCACGGTGGCATGGGCGGACCTGCTGGCCGATTTCGGCGGCGACGCGCCGGAATCGGCGCCGCGACAGGTGCCGGACGTCGACGTGCCAGCAGTGCTGACGGCCGCGGCGATGACGCGGGATCGACCGCACGGCGTGGCCCGACGGTTGGCACGAGGGGTGGCGGATCGGTTGTCGCCAAAGGTGCGGCGGCCTCTGGTGCTGGCCGCGGTGATGCAGATTCAGGCGGCGGTGTCGCTGCTGCGGTTCGGCGGCGCGGCGGCGGCCTATCCGGTGCGACGAGGGGCTGCGGCGTCGGCCTCGATGACCAAGCGGCTTGTCCGGCAATTGGCGGATCGCCCGGCGGCGCCGACCGCCTCGGCCGTCCTCAAGGGCGGCGCCGGGTCGTTCGCGCGGCTGTCGCAGGCCGGCGACACCTTGCTGGTGCTGGGCGCACCGTGGAACCGCGAACGCTATAGCGATCTGGCCCGGTGGTTGCGCGACGAGCGGCGGATGCGATTCGGGGTGCTGGTGCACGACTTGGTGCCGGTGCGGCACCCGGAATGGTGTCACCGTGGCGTGCCGCGGATGTTCCGCGAATGGTATGCCGACGTGCTGCCGTTCTGCGACGCCGTGTTCGCCAATTCGCGCCACACCGCCGCCGACGTGGAGGGGTGGACGCGCGAGAGCGGCATCATGCTGAACGGGGCGGTGCAGGTGCTGCCGATCGGCAGCGGGTTCGGAACGGCGGTACGCGAGACGCCGGGCTCGCCGTTACCGGGGCTGCCGGCGCCGGGAAGCTACGTGTTGTTCGTCTCGACGATGGAAGCGCGCAAGAACCATGCGCTGCTGTTCCGGGTGTGGAGCCTGCTGCTCGCCGCGGTGGCCGAGGGAACGCGGGCGGCCGAAAGCGTGCCAGACCTGGTGTTCGCGGGCCGGATCGGGTGGCTGGTGGCGGACCTGCTGGCGCAGTTGGACAACACCAAGTGGCTGGGCGGCCGGATCAAGTTCGTGGCGGACCCGGACGATGCCGAGCTGCGGGCGCTGTATGCGGGATGCCTGTTCACGGTGTTCCCGTCCTGGCACGAAGGCTGGGGCCTGCCGGTGACGGAGAGCTTGGCGCTCGGCAAGCCCTGCTTGAGTTCGAATGCGGCGTCGTTGCCGGAGGCGGGAGGATCGCTGTGCCAATATTTCGACCCGGGGAGTGTCGGCTCGGCCCATGCGGCGGTGGCAGCGGTCTTGGACGACCGGGCCGGGCTGGCGGCGTGGGAGGCGGAAGTGCGGGCCGACTTCGTGCCGACGGCCTGGACGCGGACGGCCGGGGCGTTGCTGGAGGTCGTGGCGGGGTTCGATGGGCCTACCTGAACTCCCGCACTACCAATGGCCCTTGCAACGGTTCCAAGCATAAAGCCGGTCGGTGAAGCGGTCATAGGCCCAACGGGACAACGGATGCAGCAAACTGGTTTCGAGCAGCCGGGCGATCCACGCTTCGCCCGGCGTGCGCCGCCAGATCTCGATCGCGCAATCGATGCCCACATACACCCGCCCGGTCCCGTCCATACCGTACAGACGCCGCCGCACCGCCTCGACACCAACCCCGTGCGCTGCAAGGGCGTCCGGCTCCAGATTGATGTTGCGGAACTCGATGGTGCCGGCCTTCACCGCGCGTAGAAGCCGGTTCCGCTGCCGGTCGATGCCGGCGCGGCAGACGGGACAATAGGTGTTATACCAGACCACGAAGGGCGACGGCGTGACCGGACCCGGGCGGTCGGGCTGAATCAAGGCGTGGCCAGCAGCTCATAGGCACCCAGCGCCGCAGTCAGTCCCGCGACGGAGGTGAAGTGATGCGCCCGCAGGCCGGCGCGCCGTGCCCCGTCGACGTTCTCGGCCAGGTCGTCGATGAACAACGTCTCCGCCGGCGTGGCGCCGAGCGCGTCGAGGCAGCGACCGAAACACGCAGCATCGGGCTTGGCGGCCCCCAGCCCGGCCGATGCGAACAAGCGACCGGGGAACAGCGCCGGCAACTCGGGCGCGATCTGATCGATGTGATCGGTGACCAGCAGCGAATTATTGGTCAACACGGCGGTGCGCACGGTGAGGCGGCGCACGAGGTCGAGCATCGCGGGGCGGCAAGCGGTGCCGGCACGGCGCGCGGCCACCCACTCCTCCAGGCTGAGCTGGTAGCCGATCCGCTCGCCGAAGCCGGCGAGATAGGCCACCGAGTCGAGCGCGCCCGCATCGCCCAACGCTTCATAGCCGGAAGCGAAGATGGCGGCATCGACGTGCTCCGGTGCGCAACCGGCCAATGACGCGAGATGCGCGATACGGGTCGGACGATCGTAGTCGCAGAGCACGTCGTCCATGTCGAACAGGACAAGGGTGATAGGCGACTCGACCGCTATGGGAGCCACTTGGCCAGCAGCTTGTCGCGCGCGCCGCTGGTCTGCTCGATGGCCAGAAACTGGTCGACATATTGCTGCAGTGGCATGTCCTGCGGGATCATGTAGCCCAGCAGCGAGTGGTCGAACGGCTCGTCCGGGTGGATGGCGCACAGTTCGGGGTGCAACTTCTGCTGCAACCGGGTCTCGACCGCGTCCGTCATCATGACATCGGCGTGGCCGGCGACGATCTCCTCGAAGATGGTGGCGTTGTTGGGGAAGCCGACGATCTCGGCCTGCTTGATGTTGGCCTTGGCGAAGCGCTCGTTGGTGCCGCCGGGATTGACGATGACCTTCACGCCGGGCTGGTCGATCTGCGCCAGGGTGCCGAACTTGTCCTTGTCGACACAGCGCGCGATCGGGGTCTTGCCGCTACGCATCACCGGGGTTGAGAAATAGGCCGTCTTGGCACGGTCCAGCGTGATGGTGATGCCGCCCATGGCAATGTCGTATTTATGCGCCAGCATGTCGGCCATCAGCGTCGGCCACGCCGTCGGCACGATCTCGAGCTTGACGCCCATCGACGCCGCCAACGCCTCGGCGGCATCGACGTCCATGCCGCTGAACTTGTTGTCGGCTTCCTTGATCGAGAACGGGCGGTAATCCCCAGTCAGGCCGACGCGCAGCGTGCCGCGGGCGATGATGTCGGACAGGACGGACTCGGCGCGAGCGGGGAGGGCAGCCAGAAGGGCGATCGGGAGCGCGAGGCAGACCAGGTAACGCTTCATGCGGATTATTCCTTCAGGATGGCTTCGATGGCAGCGGCGATGGCGAACAGGCGGTGGTCGCCGCCGGTCTCGCCCATCAGCATGAAGCCGGCCGGCGCCTCGCCGGGCCGGTGCATCGGCATGCTGATGCTGCAACGGTCGAGGAAGTTGGCCAGCGACGGGTTGCGCAGCGCCAGCGCGTTCATGCGGGTGAAGTCCGCATCGGCCGCCAGGCTAGCGATTGAGGGCGGCAGGATCGGCGCGGTCGGCATCGCCACCACGTCGAACGGGGCGGTGGCGACGTCCATCTCGGCAATCAACGCCTTACGGGCCTCAAGCACGCCGATCAGGTCGGCCGCGCTCATGGCCGCGCCGCGCTCGATCCGGGTGCGCACGCGCTGATCGTAGCCAGCGGCATTGGCCGCGAGGTGCTCGCGGTGCCAGACACTCGCCTCGGCCGCAGAAAGCCCGCCCGTCTTGTTAGCCTCGGCAATACGCTCGAATTGCGGGAACTTCAGGTGCGTGATGCGCACCCCAAGGTTGACGAGCCTATTGAGCGCACGGGTGAAGGCTTCGGCAACGCCGGGCTCCATGCCGTCGAGCACGAAATTGCCGGGGATCGCCATCCGCAGGCCGCGCAGCTCCATCGGCTTGAGCGGCCGCAGCGCCTCGCCGGCCAGCACGGAGTCAATCGCCGCGCAGCAGGCGACCGAGTTGGCCAACGGACCCACGCTGTCCAGCGAGGGCGACAGCGGCAGCACGCCGGTGATCGGCACGCGCCGCGCGGTGGGCTTGTAGCCGACGATGCCGCAGAACGCCGCCGGGATGCGGCAGGAGCCGCCGGTATCGGTGCCCAGCGCCGCCAGCGCCATGCCGTCGGCCACCGACACCGCCGCGCCCGATGAACTGCCGCCCGGAACGTGACCTTTGCCGCGGCCCCAGGGGCTCTTGGGCGTGTCGAAATGCGGGTTGATGCCGATGCCGGAGAAGGCGAACTCGGTCATGTTGGTGCGCCCGACCGGGATCAGCCCGGCCGCCAGGCAGCGGGCGATGACGGTGGCATGGGCAGAAGCGGGCTTGGCATTGGCCAGAACCTTGCTGCCGGCGGCGGTGGTCTCGCCGGCGACGTCGAACAAATCCTTGATGCTGATCGGAATGCCCGCCAGCGGACCCGGCGCCCGCCCGACCCGGCGCAAGCCATCCATCGCATCGGCGCTGGCGCGCGCGGCCTCCTCGTAAACGCGGACGAACACGCGGCTGCCCTCGCCATCGGGGACCGCGATCCGGTCGAGGCAGGTGTCCACCAGCTGTCGCGCGGTGGTCTGGCCGGAATCGAGCGCGTGCTGCGCCTGGGCGATGGTGCGGGGGGTCAACATGGGCCGAACCTGCCGCCCCCTTGCGCCCAGGGCAACCCTGGACGCATCTGCCGCCCATGGAGAACATCGATTGCGCGGTCGTCGGCGGCGGCCCGGCCGGCCTGATGGCAGCGGAACGCCTGGCCGCAGCGGGGCGCGCGGTCACCGTGTTCGACCGTATGCCGTCGGTGGGCCGCAAATTCCTGCTCGCCGGCCGCGGCGGGCTGAACATCACCCACACCGAACCGCTCGACCGCTTCACCGCCCGCTATGGCAACGCCGCCGCGGCGCTGACCCCGGCGCTTCAGGCCTTCGGGCCGCAAGATCTGCGCGACTGGTGCGCCGGCTTGGGCGAGCCGACGACGGTGGGCAGCTCCGGGCGCGTGTTCCCGGCCTCGTTCAAGGCGACTCCGCTGCTGCGCGCCTGGCTGCGGCGGCTAGCCGGCCTAGGCGTCCAGTTCCGCGTCGGCCATCGCTGGCTCGGCTGGGACCCGGCGGGCGCGCTCCGCTTCGAGACAACGGCGGGTCCACTGAGCGTCCACGCCGCCGCGACGCTGCTGGCAATGGGCGGCGCCTCCTGGCCGCGCCTGGGCAGCGACGGCGCCTGGGCCGACGTCCTGCGCACCGACGGCGTGGCGGTAACGTCGTTGCAGCCCAGCAACGTGGGCGTGCTGCGCCCCTGGTCCGATCATTTCCGCGAACGTTTCGCCGGATCGCCGTTGAAGCGCCTGGTCGGCACGGTTGGCGCTCACCAGGCACACGGCGAAGCGGTCATCACTGCGACCGGGCTCGAAGGCGGCCTGATCTACGCGCTGGGCCGACCGATCCGCGAGGCGCTCGAGCGCGACGGGGTAGCCCGCCTGACGCTGGACCTGCGCCCCGACCTGGATGAGCCGACCCTGCACCGCCGCATGGGCGGTCCCGGCGTCTCCCGAGCCAACGCCTGGCGCCGCGCCGGGCTCTCCCCCGCCGCCGCCGGCCTACTGCGGGAGACGGGAGGTAGCCCGAAACGGGTCGAGCTGGACCTGACCGGCCTCGCGTCGATGGACCGCGCGATCTCGACGGCGGGCGGGGTGGAATTAGGCGCGGTGGATGCGAACTTGGCGCTGCGCGGACGACCCGGCGTATTCGTGGCGGGCGAGATGTTGAATTGGGACGCGCCTACGGGCGGGTATCTGATGCAGGCTTGTTTTAGTTCGGGGTGGCATGTGGCTGGAACAATTTTGGAGATGGGTGCTCGTATCGTTACTTAATTGCAATAACTTCCGACTCGCGGTTACACAAACCAGTGAATTTCCGGATCTGGTGGTTAGGGGAGGTCTGCTGTTGAATCGAGAATTGCTGAATCAGACATTCGGACGAAGGCGAGTTTAGGCCCGAAGCAGCGGTTCAGTTTGAACTATGGGAAGGCGATTTAACGCTGGGCAATTAGAATGCTCCGGCCAAAGATTTCCGAACTCGTGCAATCTGCTTGCGGCATCATAGGGTAGCGAAGCGCAGCAGAATGCACCACAGCCGGTCGCCACACGACAATGGGCTGTTTTCAAAGCGCCAAGCCTAGATTTATTAATTAACGGCGTTCAGCTAGCTAACTCGCCAGAGAAATTCCTGTATTATCGTGCAGCCGTGTTCTTGTGTTTCTAAAACGTTCAATGAGTCGATTTGCAAGAGTGCTGTATCGAAGGGCATCTGTTGAAGAAACAGATACTTCTGAATCATGCACCACTTGATTTCGAAGTTTTCTTAGATCCTGCAACTGCTGAAACTCATCCGATGAGAGAAAACCAGCTGTATGTGCACGAGACAGAATGACAACGGACCCAATACCTCTTCCGCTCGCCTCTACTCCTGCATATTGGAGAGCTAAGCGCACCTCATCAATTAGCCGAAGCCATGACTGAGAGATAATGTACGCGGGTGGAAGCTCGACTTCGGCTGCAAGCGCTTCCAAAAAAGCATTGCTAAAATTCTTTTCTTTATTTTCGGCGACAGTTTGGTCGGAATTTTGGGGTGTTTTATTTTCAATTTTAAGTGTGGAAGGCGACGTCTCTTCAATTCTATCTAGTTCCTCGCTGATTACCACTTCGGCGCCACCGCCTTTAACAGTAACTTTCCGCTTCCCGGACTGCGATACTAGCGTGCGAAAGGGGACTCGAAAAATTATTAAAGCAGTAATCGCAACAAGCGGCCAGGCAAGCGTTCCAGACATAGATGCAACAAATGTCAGCCAATCCATGTCTCAGCAAGTTCCACAACAGATGTGAGTTGAGCGACCACTCAGACCAATACGTATCAATATCGAGCGGCTGCTGACATACAATTGCAATTCACTATTATATGCCGAGACGCGGATCTGTGAAGCTCCGAATCAGCGTTTCGTGCCGCCCCCTCAAAGCGTTTGATTCTGCCATAGCAAGACTGAAGCATCGTGGCCGGACCTGGCGCAATGTTAGCAACAGATCACCTTCCTGGAAATCTGCTTTCGGGCACACCTGATCCGGCGGCTGTGGTCCGCAATGAGGTCGAAAGCGAACCCATTCCGCCTGCTGCAATCGTCCCTATCAGGCGGCCGGCTCCCCCTGAACCGGCTCCTTCCCCATCTCCCGCACCAGCATCGTTACTTCCGCAATACACGCCGCCACTGCATCCGCATCCTGTCCCTTGGCCACCAGCGACACGCCATTCCCGGTCGAGCGGTAATACGGGTAGCTGCCCAGATCGAGGTCCGGATACCGCTTCTGGATCGCCTCCAGCCCGGCCGCGATCGCGCCCTCCAGCAACCCGGCCGCATGAACCGCCGCCGAGGCCACCGGGGTGCTACCCTCCAGCGTCGGCGCCAGCGCGCCGAACATCGACTGCATGATCCGCGGCACCCCAGCCATCACGTGCACGTTGCCGATCGTAAAGCCCGGCGCCACCGACACGGCGTTGTCGATCAGCGTCGCGCCCCGCGGCATCGTCGCCATGCGCTGACGCGCCGCGTTGAACTCGCCGGGCTTGTAGTGCTTCTCCATGCGGGCGAACGCCTCCGGATGAATTTCCCACGGCACACCGAACGCCGCCGAGACGCATTCGCTGGTGATGTCGTCGTGAGTCGGCCCGATGCCGCCGGTGGTGAACACGTGGTCGAACTTGGCGCGGCACTCGTTGACCGTCGCCACGATCGTCTCCGGCACGTCGGGGATGATGCGCACCTCGCGCACCGGAATACCGATCTCGCCCAGCCCGGTGGCCAGGAACTTGATGTTGGCATCCTGCGTGCGTCCGGACAGGACTTCGTTGCCGATGACGAGGATGCAGGCGATCGGATTGGTCATAGGAAGTCCCTCAGCAACGGGATGAGCGGCTTGTCGGCCGCCGGCATCGGATAGTCGGCCAGCTTGTCCGGCCGCACCCAGGCCAGCGCCTGACCCTCGCGCCCTTCCGGCCGGCCGCTCCAGCGGCGGCACAGGAACAGCGGCATCAGCAAGTTGAATTTCTCATACTGGTGCGAGGCGAAGGCGAAGGCGGCCAGGCAGTTGCTGGCGATGTCGATGCCCAGCTCTTCCTGCAACTCGCGGATGACGGCTTCCTCCGGCGACTCGCCGGCCTCCAGCTTGCCGCCCGGGAACTCCCACAGCCCGGCCATCGCCTTGCCCTCGGGGCGCCGGGTCAGGAGGATGCGGCCATCGGTGTCGATCAGGGCGCAGGCGGCGACGAGGACCAGCTTGCGACCGGGCTCGGGGCTGGTGTCGAGCACCGGCGCGTCGAACAGATCATCGCGGGTCGCTTTGAACAGGGTGACGGGGTGCTTGCCACCGCGGGCCAGGAAGTTGCTTTCGCCCAGGCCGACTTCGCGAAAGCCGGCGCGGCGGAGCACGGCCGATGATGCCGGGTTATCGACGGCGACGCTGGCCTCGAGATGGTCGATATCGAGGTTGGCCAGCGCCCAGCGGGCGAGGCGGGCGGCGGCCTCGCTGGCGACGCCGAGGCGCCAGAAGCGGCGACCGATCCAGTAGCCCAGATTGCCGACCCGCGGCGTCAGGTCCAGCCGCAGGCCGATGCAGCCGATCAGCATCTCGCGGCCGTCTTCCTGGCCGGTGATGGCGAGATGGTAGCCGCTGCCGCGCTCCATCTGCTCGAGCGTGGAAGCGATCCACTGGCCGGCAAGGTCGCGCGGGTAAGGGAAGGGGAGCTGCGACAGCATGCGCACCACCTCCCAATCATTGACCAGGCGGTGAATCTCCGCGGCATCGTCCGGGCGGAGCGGCCGCAGCGACAGACGCTCGGTCGATAGCGGCTCGAAGCCGGCGGCGGCGGTGAGTTGCAGTGCCACGCGGCTCAGTCCGTCACGGCAAAGAGCGCAGCGACGCGGCAGTCCAGGACCGCGCCATCGGTCCATGCAGCTCTGGATCGCCGCGTCATGCCCGCGACGACGGCAAAGAGATGCGTCATCAGCTGCGGTAGCTGCCGTTGATGTCGATGTAGCCGTGGGTCAGGTCGCAGGTCCACGCGGTGGAGACGCCCTTGCCGAGACCGAGGTCGACGGCGATGGAGATCTCGCGAGTCTTCATGTGGGCGACGACCGGGCCCTCGTCGTAATCGGGCACCACCGTGCCGTGCCGTGCCATCCAGGTGCCGCCGATCGCCACGGAGAGCAGGTCACGGTCGGCGGGCTCGCCGGCCTTGCCCACGGCCATGACGATGCGGCCCCAATTGGCGTCCTCGCCGGCGATGGCGGTCTTGACCAAGGGCGAGTTGGCGATCGCCATGGCAATCCGGTGCGCCGACTTCTTCGACACCGCGCCGGTCACGTCGATGCGCACCAGCTTCTGCGCACCCTCGCCGTCGCGCACGACCTGCAGAGCGAGGTCGTGCAGTACCGCCTCCAGCGCATCGCGGAAGCGGCGCAGCTCCTTCTTGTCCGAGGTGTCGACCTTATCGTGATCGGCGGTACCGGTGGCGAACAGCAGCACGGTGTCGCTCGTCGAGGTATCGCTGTCGACGGTGGTGCAGTTGAAGCTGCGCTTGACGCCGTATTCCAGCGCCTCCTGCAGCACCTTGGCCGGCAGCTTGGCGTCGGTGAACACGAAGCACAGCATCGTCGCCATGTCGGGCGCGACCATGCCGCTACCCTTGGCGATGCCGCTGATGCGGACGGTGCCGCCCCCGAGTTCGGCCGTGCGGGTGGCGCCCTTGGGGAAGGTGTCGGTGGTCATGATGCCGCGGGCGGCATCTTCCCAGCGATTGGCACCGAGCGTGTCATGCAGGGCGGGCAGGGCGGCGGTGATCTTCTGATACGGCAGCGCCTCGCCGATCACCCCCGTGCTGGCGACGAACACCTCGCCGGGCTTGCAGCCGACGATGTCGGCCGCAGCCGCGGCGGTGGCGCGGACGGCATCGGCGCCGACTCGGCCGGAGAAGACGTTGGCATTCCCGGCGTTGATCACGACGGCCCGGGCGCGGCCCTGTTCGAGATGCTCGCGGCACCAGTCAATGGGGGCGCCCGGGCACTTGTTGCGGGTGAATACGCCGGCCACCCGGGTCC
>JBPBQE010000220.1:0-40232 GCA_050954595.1 Janthinobacterium lividum
TGAAGGCCAGGTTGGTTGCGGTCGACGTCGTGGGATCGAAGATGGCGGTGCCGCCGTCATTGAGCGTCAGCGTCGGAGTGCCGCCGGTCACCGTGACGGGGGCCGACGTTGCCACGGTCAGCACGGCCGTGCCGCCCGGCCCGAGATCCGCTGTCGCCGGTGCCGCCGTGATGCCGCTGACCACGATGCCGAAATTGACCAGCGTGCCCCCGGTGCCATCGCTGGAGAGCCGGAAGTTGCCAGCCACGTATTCGCCGGTCGTCAGTGGCAGCGACGCCAACGCGCTCCCGCTACCGTCGAGCAACGTCAGCGTTCCACCGGAGCCGGAACCGGCGCCATCGGAATAGGCGACGCTGGCCGCCACCCCGCTCACGTCGATCGTGCTTCCCGGCGCGAATCCGGCGATGCCGCTGATGACGCCAACCGTGATCCCGTTGCCCAGCACGAGCTTGCTGTCGCTCCCGGCGAACGTCACCGTCGAGCCCGCCGCGATGCCGACCGTGCTCTTGAAGGTCAGGGTTCCACCGCTGCCGATGTTACCGGACACGACGGCGCCGGAACCCGTCGCGATATCCAGGGTGACATTGGCGTTGGTGAGATTGATCGTCGTGACCGCTCCACCGCCAGGCAGGGTCGAGATGGTTGCCGTACTCGGATTGCCGGGTGAGCCGGCATAGGTGAGCGTAGATCCGGAAGTGGCTGCTGCGCTATTTTGCGTAACTGTTTGCATCTGGTTGGAGCCGTTCCTGACGAGGGATAACGGCTCTTGTTATCGTGTGTGTTAACAAGCAACAACCAGCCATCGCTACTATATTGGTAGAAGTTCTTAAAGCCTCATTTCAGTGGCATAGATACCTCACTCCAACAGCGTACCCGTCGGGAGTCGAACCGCTACCGTTCTGTTTGCCACTTCACCCAGTGAGGGCCATTTTACTGCAACGTTTGGTAGTTTTTCGTCACATCGCGCAGTAGGGCCGCTACCGTTGCGTTAATGAAATCGAGATCCGCGGCTTTGAAGCCCGGCGAAGCGGCGACGTGGCCCTGCACGCTCGGGATCGTCACATGTCGCCCATCCGGAATTGCGGCCGCGGCTGCGACTCCGTCCTCCACCGGGTTGTAGAGGTCGAGCTCACCGGACATCAGCAGCGCCTTCGCCTTGACGCTGCGCAATGCCCGGACAGGATCGCCACCGTAGATCGATTTGCCATCCACGGGAGTGTCGCCCACGTTGTGGCGATCATAGGCCCAGGTTTGTGCGATCCAGTCATTGGCGTCGAAACCGGACTTCACCACCGCATCCTCCTGGCCGCCGATCCAGGTGATCACGTCCATGGGCTGGTCGAATTGCCGCCGCATCGCCTCGGGCGTCCGGGTGGTCAGCACCTGCAGAACGTCGGCCCGCATCCGCCAGCCTGCCTCGGGCTGGGCGGTGTAGCGCCCACCCTGGAACGCCGGGTCCAGCATCAGGGCGCGGCGGGTAGCGTGGTTCACCGCGATGGACCAGGGCGTGGTGCGGGCCATGGGTGTCAGGGCGATCAGCGCATCCATCATGCCGGGATGGCTCACACCCCATTGCAGCGTCTGCATGCCGCCCATGGATGCACCGGCGACGGCGACCAGGTGATTGATGCCCAAATGCTGAAGCAGTTGGTTCTGGCTTTCCACCATGTCCCGGATGGTAAAGTGCGGGAAGTCGGGACCGTGCTGGGTCGTGCTGGTGGACGGGGAGGTGGTGAGGCCGTTGCCGATGGCATCGGTCTTGATGACGAACAGGTGGTCGGTGTCGATGCCCTTGCCCGGGCCGATCAGGAAGTCGATCCGATGGTGGTTGCCACCGATGGCCGTCACCATCAGCACGGCGTTCGACTTGGTGGCGTTCAACGTGCCTTCGGTCATGTAGGCGATGTTGAAATCGTGGATGACCTCGCCCGACTCCAGCTTGAAGTCTCCGATCGCGAAGCGTTGCAGGCCGGGCTCGTCGGCCGCGGAGGCGGGACGGTGCAGCAGGAGCACGCAGAGCAGCGCAAGAGCGGCGCGCATCCTACTTCCCCAAGTGTCGATCGAAGAACTGGCCGATCTCGCCAAAGGCCTCCTTCACCTCCGGGATGCGGTCGTCGCGGTAGAACTGAGCGTGGGACTGCGCTTCGTAAACCTGCAACGACGCTTCCACCCCGGCCTGTCGCAAGGCGCGATGCATGCGCACGGTGTTGCTCAACAGCAGATCGCGCGTGCCGCTGGTCAGGATGGTCGGCGGGAAGCCGTGTACGTCGCCGTAGATCGGGGACAGCATCGGGTCGGCCAGGTCATGACCTTGGGCATAGAAGCGCGTGGCGGCGTCGCAGAAGCCCTTGGGCGACACCAGCACGTTGTCGACCAGGGCGTTGGTCTGGAAGGTATCGCCCTGCTCCGTCGCGTCCGACATAGGGGTGCCGGGGGCGATGGCGCCGGGCATGGGCAGGCCGTCGCGCTTGGCGCGCAGCATCATCTCCAGCGTCAGCGCCCCGCCGGCGGAGCTGCCGAACACGGCCAGGTTGCCGGGCGGCACCATCTTGATCGCAGCCTTGTAGACGGTCATCGCGTCGTCCAGCGCGGCGGGGAAGTAGGCTTCGGGCGGCATCCGGTAGTCGACGGCGATCACCTTCATGCGGTTGAACCCGGCCATGAAGATCGCTTCCGGCAGCACCGCCTCGCGCGGGTTCAGCACGTAGCAGCCGCCATGGACGTGGACCGCCAGGCGATTGCTGTTCTGCGCCGGAATGTCGCTGGGCGTGATCGTGTAGATCCTCACGCCATCGAGGACGGAGGGCTCGATGCTGACCCCCATCCGTTTCGCCATGTCCGGGATCTGCGGCGCGACCGACTTTGCGATGCCGTCGGACAACTCGCGCCAGCCGTCCGGCGTGGTCGGCGGCTTGTCCCAGTTGGTGCGGAGCGGCTGCCCCACGATCGCCTGCATCTGCGGGCTGATCGTACCGGGAACGGGAATGCTTTTCGCCGGAACGTCGCGCGGCGCCGGAGTCTCGGTTGCAGTCTGGGCTGCGGCGGGCAAGGCGAAGGCCAAGATGGCCAAAGCCAACTGGCAACGGGCAGAAATGATCACGGGGCGTTCTCCGCCGGGTCTTGTGGGCGACCCGGTGGCTCGAATTCTGATCGGAACGAACGCACCCGACAAGTCCATCGCCCCTGCGGTGTCTGCTCAGGGTAGCCATTCGCGGTTTGCTCGCCTACTTCCCATCCATGTCACGTTCTCCCGCGGCCGACTTGGCCCCCCTGATCAAGCTCCTGCAAGCTGGCGTTCCGCCCAACCGCGCCACGACCGAACTGTCTCGCGTGCTGGACAAATGGAAGGTCGAACTCGCCGATGATGGCGAACACCTGCAGGAAAGACTATCCGGCTTGGCCGAGCAGATGATGACGGGCATCGAGGAGATGCACGAGGGCATCTCCGAAGCCAGCGACAAGGGAAAGCCGACCCTGCGGCGCATACTGGCAACGCATGAGGCGGTGCTGGAGGGAGTGCGCGCCGCGCAGAAGTCGGACTAGGCCGCCCCGTCGAGCGTGCTGCCATGGCTCCCGGCGAGGTGCTATAATGGCGGTAACGCGATCAAGAAGAGGAGGGGCCGATGTGTGAACCCGAATGGCCGCAACCCGGCCGTGAGCGCATGATCGTTCCGCCGCCGGTAGGCCTGAACGGCAGCGGGCGGGCCGACCCCGAACCAGCGATGCTCGCGGCTCTCGACGGTGCCCATGTCATGATGATGGGCGACAATCCCGCCCTGCCGCTGATGCCGAAGAAGCCGTCACTGATGGATTTCTTCCGCCTTCGCTTCTCCGACATCACCGCGCGCCACCTGCTCACCAGCGCCGCCAAGGCGCTCGCGCACGGCGAGAAGGACAGCGTCGTGATGGCCTGCCTGCTGCACGACATCTCCAATGGCTGCCTGATTCGCACCGACCATGGCTACTGGGGCGCCCAGATGATCGCTCCCTATGTCAGCGAGGAAGTCACCTGGGCGGTGCAGAACCACCAGGCGCTGCGATACTTCGCCGACGAGGAGGTCGGCTACAAATACCCGGAAAGCTACGTCAGGTTCTTCGGCCCCGATTACGTTCCGCCGGACTACATTCGGCAGGACGCCGAGAACGCCAAGAAGCACCGCTGGTACATGACGTCCCGCCTGGTGACGATGTACGACATTTACTTCTTCGACAGCACGCCCGCACCCGATCCGGAGATCTTCACCGACCTGATCGGCCGCAACTTCCGTCAGCCGGAGGAAGGCTTGGGCTTCGACGGATCGCCGGTCGCCCATATGTGGCGCACGGCGATCTGGCCCAACAACTTCCTGTAGCGCCGCTAGTCATTGTGCCGGGGGAGGCGGGTCTGCGCTTCCTCCACGATGAAGCGCATGAACGCCTCGCCGATGCGGGATAGCGGCTGCGCTTCGGACCAAAGCGCGGTGGCAACGGCCTGTGTGGCGGGAGCAAACCGCCGCACTTCCAGCTTGCCGACGGCCTGGTGGGGCGAGAACGGGTCCACCACGGCGGCACCCACGCCGGCAGCGGCGAGAACGCAGGCGGTGTTGCAGTAACGAACCTCCACGGCCGGCGCATACGCTACCTGCGCCTGCTCGAAACGAGCCCGTACCGCGTCACCCAGGCGTGTCCCGCGCTCGAGCCCGATCATCGGTGTCCCGATCAGGTCCTGCGGGGTGATCGTCACCAGCCCGGCCAGCCGATGACCCGGCGGAAGCGCACACACCATCTCGCCATGATGGATCACCTGATGGCCGATCCCGGGCTGGCGTGCGAAGCCGAGCGCGAATCCAAGGTCAGCGACCCGCGTCAGCACGGCTTCGGTCACGCCCTCGTAGCGTCTGACGTCCAGGAACACCCGAGTGTCCGGCCGGGCCACGAGGAAGCGCCGAAGTGCGGTGGGGATCAGGCTGTAGGCCAGAGGCGGTGTGGCAACGATGGAGAGCCGGCCGCTGGTCCCGCGCTGAAGCTCCTGCACCCGGCCTTGCAGGCGGGCGTGGAGCGCGAAGATCGCTTCTCCGTCGGCATGGAGGCTCAGCGCCTCGTCCGTCGGAAACAGCCGGTTGTTGACGCGGTGGAACAACGCGAACCCGAGTTGCTGCTCAACCGCGCGCAGGGCGTTGCTGACCGCAGGCTGCGTCAAGCCGAGATCCTGTGCGGCTGCCACCGTCGTGCGATGGCGGATCAGAGCACGCAGGAGTTCCAATTGCCGAAGCGTCATATTCAGGTTTCGAATAGTTAGGGCGGAATCATTATAGGGCCTCGATTTATTTCCGGCGATCCGGCGGCAGAATTGCTGCTAACGCTGGCACAATCGGGAGCCGACGCTCTCGCGACCAGATAAATGCATAGAGAGACGGCATGCCCAGAATAATTCGCCTTGCGGCTTGTCAGATGGGGCCGAACCAACGCGCCGATAGCCGGGAGACGATCCTGGCCCGCATGCTGGCCTTGCTGGACCAAGCCGCAGCCCAGGGGGCGACGTTGTGCGTGTTCCCCGAGCTTGCCTTCACCACCTTCTTCCCGCGCTGGCTCTTCGAGGGAGCCGAACTCGACCAATACTATGAACGCGCCATGCCCAACCCGCAGGTGCAGCCCCTGTTCGACCGCGCGCGGGCGCTCGGCGTCGGTTTTTCCGTCGGCTATGCCGAGATCACCGCCGAGGGAAAGCGCTTCAACTGCGCGGTCTTGGTCCAGCCGGACGGCACCGTGTTGGGGCGCTATCGCAAGGTGCATCTGCCCGGCTCCGTCGAACCCCGGGAAGGCGCACGGTTCCAGCAACTCGAGAAGCGCTACTTCGAGTATGGCGACACCGGCTTTCCGGCCTTCCGGGCCGGCCCCGACTGGGACGGTGCCATCGCCGGCATGATGATCTGCAACGACCGGCGCTGGCCGGAAGCCTGGCGCGTGCTCGGCCTGCAAGGCGTCGAACTCGTCTGCGTCGGCTACAACTCCGCCGCCTACGATCCGAATGGCGGCTCGACCGAAGGCGCGGAGTTGCGCACCTTCCATTCCAAGCTGGTGGTGCAGGCCAATGCCTACATGAACGCCACCTGGGCCGTGGCGGTCGCCAAGGCAGGCGACGAGGACGGCTCCGGCCTGATCGGCGGCTCCTGCATCGTCGATCCCAACGGCTTGATCATCGCCGAAGCCAGCACCCTCGGTGACGAGGTGGTCGTGGCCGATTGCGACCTCGACCTATGCCAGCAGGGCAAGTCCAAGATGTTCGACCTCGGCGCACATCGTCAGCCCGGCCAATACGGCCCGATCACCGAACGCGCCGGCGTGATCGAGCCCGCCTGAGCGTAAAAGACGTCGCCGAAGGGTATTGCTGTGAAACTCCTTGTCTTCGCTGCCTTGCTGGCTGCGAGCGGTGCATCCGCCGCGGAACTCCCGGAACCGATCCAGGCTGCGGGGGTGCTGCGGCTGTCGATCAATTCGACCTACGCTCCGATGGAATATCACGACCCAGCAACCAACGAGCTGAAGGGTCTGGATGTCGACCTCGCGGCAGCGCTCGCCAAGCGCCTCGGCGTGACCATCACCTGGACCGACGTGCCATTCGACCAGCTCATTCCCTCGCTGCAGACCGGGCGGACCGATCTCGTGATCAGCGGTCTGTCCGACCGCGCCTCCCGCCGCGACGTCATGGATTTCGTGGACTATCTCAGCACCGGGCCGCAGTTCTTCGTGCTAGCGGACAGCCCGGCGCAGGCGCCCGTGGATCTCTGCGGCAAGCGGGTCGGCACCGTGCGGTCCACCTCGTTTCCCGCCGAGCTCGAGAAGTGGAGCAAGAGCAACTGCGAGGACGCCGGGAAGGCTGCCATCCAATACATGCCCGGCGAGAACAGCATCGACGTGCGGAACCAGCTCAAGCAGGGCCGGGTCGATGCGGCCGTGCAGGGAAGCGAAACGCTACCCTATGCGCAAAGCAATGAGCCGGGCCGGTATCGGCTGCTGGGCGAGCCGTTCGCGGTCGGCTACCAGGGCATCGCTTTCCGTAAGGACGCCGGCCCGCTCCGAGAGGCGGTGACGGGCGCCCTGACGGAGCTGATCGCCGACGGTGGCTACACCGCGATCCTGACCAAGTGGGGCTTGTCGGCGAACGCCGTGCCACGACCATTGCTGAACGCCTCGCCGCAATGAGCCCGATACCGGGTGGCGGGCTCGCCTCCGGCTTTGCCGACCTGTCCGGTCTGCCGGTCGCGCGGCGGATGCACTGGGGGCGCTGGCTGGCGGTCGCGATCATCGTTTCGCTGTTCGCGCTACTCGCCCGCGCGTTCGCCCAAGGGCAGATCGAGTGGAGCTATGTCGGCCGCTTCATCACCGTGCCGGTCATCCTGGCCGGGATCATCAACACGATGACCATGGCAGTGCTCGCCATGGCGCTCGGGATCGTGCTGGGCGTCGTCGTCGCGGTGATGCGGCTGTCGCCTAACCCGGTGCTGTCCAGCGTCGCCATCTTCTACACCTGGTTTTTCCGCGGCACGCCGTTGATCCTCCAGCTCCTGCTCTGGTTCAACCTGGCGCTGGTGTTCCCGGTGCTGGGCATTCCGGGCGTCTGGTCCGGGCGCGCGGTGGACATCATGACGCCGTTCCTCGCCGCCCTGCTCGGACTGGGGCTCAACCAGGGCGCTTACACGTCTGAGGTAATGCGGGCGGGCATGCTGTCGGTCGATAGCGGGCAATACGAGGCGGCGTCGGCCATCGGCATGGGGCGGCTCAAGGCGTTGCGGCGCATCATCCTACCGCAGGCGATGCGGGTGGTGTTGCCGCCACTCGGCAACGAATTCATCGGCATGGTCAAGGCGACGTCGCTGGCGAGCGTCATCCAGTATCCGGAAGTGCTGCACGCGGCGGAGAACATCTATTACGCCAACTCCCGCGTCATCGAACTGCTGATCGTCGCCGGGCTGTGGTACCTGCTGGTGGTCTCGATCCTGACCCCCCTGCAGATGCTACTGGAGCGCTTCTTCGCGCGCGGGACGGTGCGGTGATTGCACACGATGCACCGTTGGTCGCCATACGCGACGCGCGGAAATCCTTTGGCTCGTTCCAGGCATTGCGGGGCGTGTCGCTGGACGTCCGGCGCGGCGAGGTGTTGTGCCTGATCGGCGCTTCCGGTTCGGGCAAGACCACCTTGCTGCGGTGCGTGAACCAACTCGCCCGTCTCGACGGCGGCGCCATCTGGTTGGATGGCGACCTGCTCGGCGTCATCGAGCGCGGTGGGAAGCTGCATGCCCTGTCGGAGTCCGAGGTCGCCCGCCAGCGTGGCCGCACCGGCATGGTGTTCCAGCGGTTCAACTTGTTTCCGCACAAGACGGCACTGGAGAACGTCACCGAGGGCCCGATCCAGGTGCAGCGGCGCAAGGCGGCGGAGGCTCGGGCTGAGGCGATGGAGCTGCTCCGCCGGGTCGGCCTGGTGGACAAGGCGGCGAACTATCCGAGCCAACTCTCCGGCGGGCAGCAGCAACGCGTCGCCATTGCCCGGGCGCTCGCGATGCGCCCGGCGCTGATGCTGTTCGACGAGCCGACCTCCGCGCTCGACCCGGAGCTGGTCGGCGAGGTGCTCGCGGTGATCAAGGAACTCGCCAAGGAGGGAATGACGATGATGATCGTGACCCATGAACTCGCCTTCGCGCGCGAGGTGGCGGACACGGTGGCCTACATGGATGCGGGCGTGATCGTGGAGATGGGCCCGCCCGCCCAGGTGCTCGGCACTCCCACGGAAGCGCGCACCCAAGCTTTCCTGTCCGCGGTACTCGGTTGATGCGCCGCATTCTCCTTGCCGGGATCGCCCTGCTCCTGACCGGCGGATCGGGACACGCGGAGGGACCACCGCTTCGCATTGCGCTGTTCGCCTCCTTTCCGCCGATGGCGTACAAGGTGCCGGAAACCGGCGCGGTCGCCGGTGTCGACGTCGATCTCGCCAACTATGTCGGCCGCAAGCTCGGTCGCCCTATCGAATGGCAGGACACCTCTTACGAGCAGGCGATCCCGGCCCTGCTCACCAGCCGGGTCGACCTCGCCTTCTCATTGCTGGACGAGCCTGCCTCGCGCGACCGGCTGGACTACATCGATTATCTACAGTCCGGGATCCAGGCATACACGCTGGCCAGTCACGCCCCGATCGCCTCGTTGCTCGACCTATGCGGCCAGAAGCTCGGAGCCAATCGCCGCAACGGCTTTGCCGACCGCATGCGGGAGTGGAGTTCGGCGAATTGCCTGCCCGCCGGAAGACCGCCGATCTCGGTGGAGAATACCGACGGCACCCAGGCTGCCCGATTGCAGCTCGGCCAAGGCCGGGTCGACGCGGTGGTGCAGAGCAGCGAGTCCGTGCCCTGGACCTTTGAGCAGGAGAAGGACCGCTACGTCCGGATCGATAAACCGCTGGCCGCCCTCAACATCGCCATCGCGTTTCCGAAATCGTCGGCCGCGCTGCGGCAGGAGGTTGCCGCAGCGCTCAGCGACGCCGTGGCCGATGGTTCCTATGCCGCCGCGCTGTTGAAGCATGGGCTCACCGAGAACTCGGACGCTGCTGCCTTGTCGAAACCTGCCCCATGACGGAGCTACCCCAATGATCAAGCCTCTACTCGCCGCCATCGTGGGACTATCTTTCGCAGTCCACGCTCACGCCCAGGAACTGCCGCCCTCGATCGCCAGCTCGAAGACCCTGCGCGCGGCGATCGTCCCCAATTACCCGCCGCTCGAATACAAAGACCCGGCCACCGGCAAGCTGACCGGCTTCGACGTCGAGTTGGGCGAGGCGCTGGCGGCCAAGCTCGGCCTCAAGCTGGCCTGGCAGGAGACCTCGTTCGACCAGATGATGCCCGCCATCGCCACCGACCGGGTCGACATGGTCCTGTCCGGCATGTCGGACGTCGCGACCCGGCACGATACCGCGACCTTCGTCGACTACCTCAAGAGCGGGCCGCAATTCCTCGCCCAAGCCTCCCGCGCCGCCGAGTTCGCCGACATGGCGGCGCTGTGCGGCAAAAAGGTGGGCGCCAGCCGCCGCACCAATTTTCCGGGGGAGATCGCCGCCTGGAGCAAGGCGAACTGCCCGGAGGACAAGCCAGTCGTGTTCGTCGGCACGGAAGGCTCCGCCGATGCCCGCACCCAGCTCCGCCAGGGCCGGATCGACGCAGCCGTGCAGGGCGGCGAGACTCTGCCCTATGTCATGAGCCAGGACCCCGGCACCTTTGTCGGCCTCGGCAAGCCGATCGCGACGCAATACACGGGCATCGCCACCGGCGTGAAACAGGATGGCTTGCAAAAGGCCCTGTCCGGCGCTCTGGACGCGCTGATCGCCGATGGCTCGTATGCCAAGCTGCTGGCCAAGTGGCAGCTCGACGGCATGGGCGTCGAGCGCGCGACGATCAACGCAGGCCAGTGAGCACCATGCCCTTCACCCGCGAGCAACTCGACTCCATCCCCGTTGGCCCCGCCAACCCGGCGCCGCCCGCGCCGGAGTATCCGTGGCCCGACCCCTATCGATCCGCCATGTTCCTCTCCTTCGACATCGACGCCGAAAGCGCCTGGACGTCGAAGGAAGCCGCCCACGCCGAGCGGCTGATCACGATGAGTTGGGGCTCGTTCGAGGCCCGCGTCGGCGTACCCCGGCTGTTGCAGCTGCTCGACGAGCTCGACCTCAAGGCGACGTTCTTCACCACCGGCTGGGCGGTGGACGCCTACCCCGCCATGGCCGAGGACGTGCTCAAGCGTGGCCACGAGATCGGCCATCACGGCTACCACCACCTCCTGCCCGACCCGGGCGACCCCTGGATCACCGAGGAGGTGGACCGCGGTTTCGATACGCTGAAGCGCCGTCTCGGCATCGTGCCGACCGGCTACCGCGCCCCGTTTGGCGAGTTCACCGCCGGGCTGCTGGCGCTGCTCAAGGCGCGCGGCATCCTCTACACCTCGTCCTTCCGCGACGACGTCCGCCCGTATCGTCACGTGCTGGCCGACGGCTCGCCCGGCACGATCGAATTGCCGGTGACGCCCTCCTACGACGACTGGATGCACGGCCTATCCGCCCGCTTCTCGCCGCGGCCGATCTTCCCAAAGGAGCATGTCCTGTCGATCTGGAAGGACGAGCTGGACGAGACCCGTGACTGGGGCGGCCTGGTCACCACCGTGCTGCATCCGCAATGTTCGGGCCGGCCGATGCGGCTGCGGCTGCTGCGGGAGTTCCTGCAATATGCGCAGGCCTACCCGGACCTCTGGATCACGACCGGGCAGGAGATCGCCGCCAACTTCCTGCGGCACGAGGCCGCCGGCGCGTGAGCCGCATCCTGGTGATCAACCCGAACAGCTCGGAGCGCGTCACCGCCGCGATCAGTGAGGCCGTGGCGCCGCTGCGCCTCCCCGGTGGCCCGGCGATCGACTGCGTGACGCTGGTCGACGGCCCGCCTGGCATCGCCACCCAGCGCGACGCGGACAGCGTGATCGTTCCGCTGTGCCGGCTGGTGGAGCGGGAGGCGGCCGATGCGTTCGTGCTGGCATGTTTCAGCGACCCGGGCCTCCATGCGGTGCGGGAAGCGGCGGGAGGCCGCCCCGTCATGGGCATCGCCGAATGGGGTTTGCTCCGCGCGCTCACCTTGGGCGAGCGGTTCGGCATCATCGCCCTGTCCGCCTCCTCCGTGCGGCGGCAGCAGCGGCTGGTGCGACAGATGGGGATAGAGGGACGATACGCCGGGTCGTGGCCGGTGGAGCTGTCGGCCGCGGACAGCGCCAGCGAGGCGGTCGGGGCGACGCTGGCCGAGGCAGGCCGGGCGCTGAGGCGCGAGCGGGGCGCAGACGTGATCGTGCTGGGCTGCGCGGGCATGGCGCGGCATCGCGGGCCCGTCGCCGCCGCCTGCGGTTGCCCCGTCGTGGAACCCAGCCAGCAAGCTGTCGCGGCGGCACTCGGCGCCGTGTTGCTCGCAGGCGCGCCATGACCACCGCCATTCTCGGTCGCTACGTCCTTGCCCGGCGCGACGGCGCGCAGCACGTCCTGCGCGACCACTGGGTCCTGCTCGAGGGTGATAGGATCGCCGCGGTGCAGCCGAACCGGCCGGTGGCGGACATCGTCTATGACCGGCCGAACCGCTTCGTGCTGCCCGGGCTGATGAACCTGCACAACCATTGCTTCAGCGAGGCGGTCGCGCGCACCTATACCGAGGACGGCAATGGGCGCCAGGGCAGCCGCTCCATCGTCTACACCGTGCTCATGCCGCTGACCCGGCGCGGCCTCGAGATCCTCTCGCCCGACGAGCGCATGGCCATCGCCCGGCTGGGCATCCTGCAACTGCTCAAGGGTGGCGCCACCAGCGTCATGGAGCCGTTCCGCAACGGCCTGCCGGAGATGTTCGACGCCGCGGCCGAACTCGGCATCCGGTTCTGGGGAGCGCCCTACCTGCTCTCGACCGGCGACGCCAAAGCCGGACCGGACGGTGTCGTGCGCTATGCCGGGGATGACGGTCAGGCCGATCTCGACACCTGGAATGCGCTGTATTCACGCTGGAACGGCCAGGCGGATGGCCGCATCCGCCTGGCGATGAGCCCGCACGCCACCGACACTTGCGGGCCGGATCTGCTGCGCGCCTGCGCCGCGCGTGCGCGCGACCTCGGCGTGCCGATCACGACCCACCTGGCGCAGAGTGCCGAGGAGGTCGCCACCATCGCCCAGCGCTACGACGGCCGCACGCCCGCCGAGTATCTCGACTGGCTCGGCCTCATGGCTCCGGACCTGCTGGCGGCGCATTGCATCTCGTCCAGCGATGCGGATCTGCGCCTGATGGCGGCGCGGGGCGCGACCGTGCTGAACTGCCCGCGCGTGTTCGCCCGCACCGGCGTCACCGCAGCCTTTGGCCGTTTCGCGCGCGCGGGCGTCCGCACCGTCGTCGGCACGGATGGCTACAACATGGACCTGTTGGGCGAGCTGAACGCGGCTTCCCTCATCTCGAAGATCGCCGCCGGGGATGCCGGCGTGGCGACGTCACCCGAGCTGATCGACGCCGTGACGGCAACGGCGGCCGATTGCGTCGGCCGTCCCGATCTGGGCCGGATCGAGCCCGGCGCCACCGCCGACCTCACCGTCATCGACCTCGGGCATCCGATGCTGCATCCATTCTCGGATCCCCGCCGCGGGTTGATCGCGCTGGCGAACCGGGCCGACGTGGCGCAGGTGATCGTGGATGGGCGGGTCCTGATCGATGATGGCCGCCTGGTCGGTGCCGACGAGGACGTGATCTGCGGGGCGGGGTCCGCCGCCATCGAGCGCATCTGGGACTTGCCGGAGGCGCGGCAGGCAATGCCGCGCTGACCGTCGATCGGGGCTCCGGCCGCTCAGCTCTTCGCGGTGTAGAAGGCGATCCCCTCGTTGACGAGATCGGCCCGGGTCGCGATCACCGAGCCGCGCTCCGTTTGGCTCGGGGTGAAGAAATGCGAGCCGGTGGTGGTATCGAAGAAGCGATAGACCGGAGTGTCGTTGGCCTGGGGGGTGGCGTGTTCGTAGAAGGCGACCCCCTCGAAGGTGAGATCCGGCCGGGTTGCCTGCAGGCCGTCCCGCTCGCCGGTGCTTGCCGTCAGGAAGTGCGAGCCGTTGTTGGTGTCGAAGAAGCGAAACACGGGGGCCGCCGCCGGGTCATTGGCGGGCAGCACGGCGTTGAGGCTGAATCCCTCGTAGCCGAGCGGCGTGCCAACGGTCCGGATGAGCGCGTCCCGCTCGGCCTGGCTGTCGGTATAGAAATGCGATCCGTTCGAGGTGTCGA
Source organism: Janthinobacterium lividum (assembly GCA_050954595.1). Classification (GTDB taxonomy): domain Bacteria; phylum Pseudomonadota; class Alphaproteobacteria; order Acetobacterales; family Acetobacteraceae; genus JAVVHH01. The sequence continues at coordinate 13,794 of JBPBQE010000220.1, forward strand.
AGAAGCGATACACGACCACTCCGGTCGTGGTCGCAGTGATCGGGGCGGGCGCCTGATCCTCGCCGACGCTGCCGGTGAGTGCTTCCGTTCGGGATAGGTAGCTGGTGACCGATGCCTCGCCGACGCTGGTGGCGGCCGCGGCGGCAAGGGTGCCCGGCTGGGTGAACGAGCCATCGGCGTTCGGCAACAAGGTGAGGCTACCGCGATTGACGTAGTTGCTGCTGGATCGGTCCAGGACGTAAGTCAGATCGGAAGCGCTCAGGCCGGGATAGACCTGTCCGCCAGTGAACAGCGGGGTGGATGCGAGCGTCGGATCGGCCTGGATTTGCGCGGCGATGCTGGCGCGATTCTGACCGACATAGACCGCCGGGTTGTCGGCGATCTGAACGAGGTTGATGCGCGGATCGGTGCCGGCCGAGATCGCCGCGCCGGAAGAGCCGAACGTGTCGGCGCGATACTGCACGGTCGCGGTATCGGCATGAGCAGCCATGTAGAACTGCGCCATCGCCCCGCCCAGCCCGTTGCCCGTCACGGCCACCTGGGTCACCCCTTGCCGCGTCACCAGCGCGTCGAAGGCTGCGATGAGCCGACTCAACAGGCCATACTGGTCAGCAATGTAAGTAAGGCCGCGGACGGACGCGCTCTCCCCGGTCGCATCGCTGAACGCGAGCGTCGCCGTCGTCACGCCGTTCAGGGTGCCAACGGTCGCCAGTACCCGGGACTCGTAGTAGTTATAAAGACCGTTGGTGATCTGATCGATGTAGGTCCCCGGTCCCCGGATCATCGGCCCGTTCTGCACCCGCAAGGCCAGGCCCGCATTGGTCATCGCCGTGAAGCCGGCCGGCAACGGGGCGGAGTCGCCTAGATCGGCGTCGTATGCCAGGCGCATCAGCGCCACGTCCTGTCCGCTCAGCATTCCAGCCCCGCTCCTGTCACCCTCGAGATTAGGGCGCTCCGGCGGTCAGGAGTAAAGGCGACGGGATCTCACCGGCCGGAACATTGTCGCGATCGGCTCCCCTCCGACGCCGGATCGGGATACGATGCCGGCATGCCTTCTCCCGAACCATTCACCCTCGCCATCCCGGACGCCGATATCGCGGCACTGAAGGATCGCCTTGCGCGAACCCGCTGGCCCGACCAGGCGCCCCCGACGTCCCAAAACGGCGAGCCCTGGGCCTTTGGCACCGACGTCGCTTACATGCGCGAGCTGGTCGGCTATTGGCACGACCGGTTTGACTGGCGCGCCCAGGAAGCCGCGCTCAACGCCTTTCCGCAGTTCACCCTCGAGCTGAACGGCGGCCGCCAGCATTTCCTGCACGTTCCCGGTGACGGCCCCGATCCCACGCCGCTGTTGCTGATGCATGGCTGGCCGGGCTCGTTGTTCGAGTTCATCGACATCATCCCGCGCCTTGCCGCGGCGGGCTTCACCGTGGTGGCGCCGTCATTGCCGGGTTATGGCCTATCATTCGAGCCCAGCCAGAAGCGTTTCGGCGTTTCGGACATCGCCGACACGATGCACTCGTTAATGACCGAGGTGCTCGGCTACCAGCGTTTCGCCGTCCAAGGCGGCGATTGGGGCGCTCACATCGGCTCCAACCTGGCTGCCCGCTACCCGGCCTCCGTCATCGGCCTGCACCTGAATATGCTGTCGCTGCCGAACGATGCCAAGCCGGCGAACCCGACGCCGGAGGAGCAGGCCTACCTCGACCAGATCGAGGTCTGGAAAAACGAGCAGTCCGGCTACACCGCTATCCAGGGCACCCGCCCGCAAACCCTCGCCTTCGCGGTGACCGACAGCCCGGCCGGTCTGGCTGCCTGGATCGCCGAGAAGTTTCACGCTTGGTCCGACAATGATGGCCAGATAGAGAGCGCCATCGACCGCGACCGCATGCTCGCCAACATCGCGCTGTATTGGTTCACCGGCGCGATCGGCTCGTCCTTCTGGCCCTACTACGCCCGCCTGCATGGCGATGACCCGATCCCCAAGGGCACCACCGTGGACGTTCCCGTCGGGCACGCCGCGTTCCCGTGCGAGATCCGCCGCCCGCCCCGCAGCATCGCGTCCGGCTACTACACCGACATTCGCCGTTGGACGCCGATGCGCAAAGGCGGCCACTTCGCTGCCCTGGAGCAACCCGCCGCCCTGGCCGAGGACGTCACCGCTTTCTTCCGGAATCTCCGCGCATGATCCGTCACCGGCTGCACTTTCATCTCGGCCACGACCGTCACGGCGAACGTCACATCAGATTGCGTGACGCCGCCGAGATCCGTCGCGCCCGCGAACGCCGCATGCTGCACCCCGTCATCGTCATGATTCCGTGCGGCGGCTCCCAACCGCGCTGGCGCAACGGCTTGCAGCGCCGCCGCTGGATGTTGCTGACCGAACAGGTCCGCGGGGACCGCCGTTGCTTCTTGATGACGCTGCGGCACGCGCCGCTGATGCCGCCCGTCCAGCCCTTCTAAGCCGCCCGACTAAGCCATCCGGGCCTGCCGGGCCCGGACCCGCTCGCGATAAACGATATACATCCCGCTCAGGATGATTACCGCCGCGCCGGCAAAGGCCGCCGTATCCGGCAGCGCTCCGAACACGAAGTATCCTGCCGTCGCCGACGACAGCAGCTGGACATAGGAGAACGGCGCCAGCACCGACGCCGTCGCCCGCCGATACGCCAGGATGAGCAGATACTGCCCGCCCGACGAGAACACGCCGATCGCGATGCCGAGCCCGACCTCGAAGGGCGTCGGCGTCCGATACACCAGGGGCAGCAACGCCGTCAGCACCACCAGCCCGGTGCAGGCGCTCCACAGCAGCGTCGCCTCGCTCCGGTCCGTGCCGCCGATGATCCGCGTCACGATCATCGCCGCCGCCCAACAGGCCGCCGAACTCAACGGGTACAGCGCCGCCATCTGCAACGCGCTGCTCCCCGGGCGGATCACGATCAACACCCCGAGCAGGCCGACCAGCGTCGCCCCCCACCGGTGCACGCCCACCTTTTCATGCAGGATCAGCACGGACAATGCCGTGATGAACGCCGGCGACACGAAGGAAAGCGCCGCCGCCTCCGCCAACGGCAGGAAACTCAGCCCGGCGATGAAGAACACCGACGACCCCAGCAACGTCAGCCCGCGCAACACCTGCAGCCAGGGCCGCCGAGGCCACAACCCGGTGAACCGTCGCCGCCCCGTGACGACCAGACCGAACAGCACAAAGACGATGTAGCGCACCCAGGCGATCTCGACCGCCGGCAGATCCGCCTCGCGCAGGTACTTCGCCATCGTGTCCGACATCGAGAACAGCATCACGCCGCAAACGACTTGAAGGATGGCGGGCCACACGCTCGTGGACTCCGCCCGTGGCTCCGGCGCGATCATGCCCTCGCTTACCCGATGCCGGAGGGCGCGTCTCCGTCTGTGCCGGCCGGGCTGGCACCGCTTTCGGCCGGACCTTTACGGAACGCCCTATTTCCGCGATACCCTGACGGGATTCGCGAGGCGACGATCGTCAGCCGCCGCCTTCCTTCGCAACGGAACTCAGCGCTTTGAGCGACACCCCCGATACGCCAGCCCAGATACCTGAGCCGCCTCCCGGTCAGCCCTCTGGTCCGTCCTACCCGCCCGTCCTGCTCGAAGACGAGATGCGGCGTTCGTATCTCGACTATGCCATGTCCGTCATCGTCAGCCGCGCGCTGCCCGATGCCCGCGACGGCCTCAAGCCGGTCCATCGCCGCATCCTCTACGGCATGCACGAGAGCGGCTACACCGCCGACAAGCCGTATCGTAAATCCGCCCGCGTCGTCGGCGACGTCATGGGTAAATACCATCCGCACGGCGATAGCTCGATCTACGACGCCATGGTCCGCATGGCCCAGCCGTTCAGCATGCGCGTGCCGCTGATCGACGGCCAGGGCAATTTCGGTTCCATCGACGGCGACCCGCCGGCCGCCATGCGCTACACGGAAGCCCGCCTCGCCCGCTCCGCCGAGCGCCTGCTCGACGATATCGGCAAGGACACCGTCGATTTCCAAGCCAACTACGACGAGAGCGAGCACGAGCCGAAGGTCCTCCCGGCTTCGTACCCGAACCTGCTCGTCAACGGCTCCAACGGTATTGCCGTCGGCATGGCGACCAACATCCCGCCGCACAACCCGACCGAGATCATCGACTGCACCCTGGCCCTGATCGCCGACCCGGCGACCACGCTCGATGACCTCATGAAGATCGCCCCGGGCCCCGATTTCCCCACCGGCGGCCTCATTCTCGGCCGCGCCGGCATCCGCAGCGCCTTTGAAGGTGGCCGCGGCAGCCTCGTCGTGCGCGCCAAAGCCGTGTTCGAGGAGATGAAGGGCAACCGGGTCGCCATCGTCGTCAACGAGATCCCGTACCAGGTCAACAAGACCACGCTGCTGGAGAAGATCGCCGAACTCGTGCGCGCCAAGCAGGTCGAGGGCATCTCCGACCTGCGCGACGAGAGTGACCGCGACGGAATGCGCATCGTGGTCGAACTCAAGCGCGACGCGACTCCCGAGGTCGTCCTCAACCACCTGTATCGTTACACCCAGTTGCAGACGAGTTTCGGCGTCAACTTCCTCGCCCTCGACGGCGGCCGTCCGCGCCTCATGGGCCTCAAGGACGCGCTGCAGGTCTTCCTCACCTTCCGCGAGGAGGTCGTGCTCCGCCGCAGCCGTTACGAGCTGAACAAGGCGCGCGACCGCGCCCATCTGCTCATCGGCCTGGCCATTGCGGTGGCCAACATCGACGACGTCATCCGCGTCATCCGCACTAGCCCGGACTCTGCCACCGCCCGCGCGGCGCTAATGGAGCGTAGCTGGCCCGCCGCCGACATCGCGCCGTTGCTGGCCCTGGTCGACGACCATGGCAACCAGATCGTCGACGACACCGTCCGCCTCACCGAGACCCAGGCCCGAGGCATCCTCGACCTGCGCCTCGCGCGCCTCACCGGCCTCGAGCGCGACAAGATCCAGGCCGACCTCACCGAAGTCGCCGGCGAGATCACCGAGTTGCTCGACATCCTCGGCAGCCGTCCGCGTCGCTTGGAAGTCATCCGCGACGAACTCCTCCTCGTTCGCGACGAGATCGGCTCCCCCCGCCGCACCGCCATCGTCGACGGCCTCGCCGACCAAGATGACGAAAGCCTCATCGAGCCCGGCCAGATGGTCGTCACCATCACCCGCGACGGCTTCATCAAGCGCACCTCGCTCGACATCTACCGTCAGCAGAATCGCGGCGGACGCGGCCGCACGGGTGCCGGCACCCGCGGTGATGACATCGTCACCCGCAGCTTCAACGCCCACACCCATCAGTGGGTGCTGTTCTTCTCCAGCGGCGGCAAGGCGTTCCGCGAGAAGGTCTGGCGCCTGCCGGAAGCCAGTCCCACCGCCAAGGGTCGCGCCCTGGTCAACCTGCTGCCCGATCTCGGCGGCGACACCGTCACGGCCGTGCTGCCGTTGCCGCAGGACGAGATGATGTGGGAGAACCTGCACCTCGTCTTCGCTACCGCCAGCGGCGGCGTCCGCCGCAACAAGCTGTCCGATTTCGGCCGCATCCGTTCCTCCGGCCTGATCGCCATGAAGCTAGACGACGGCGACAGCCTCATCGGCGTCGCCACCTGCCGCGAGGGCGACGACGTTTTCCTCGCCACCGAGAAGTCGCGCTGCATCCGCTTCCAGATCTCTGACGAGACCCTGCGCGTCTTTACCGGCCGCGACAGCTCCGGCGTCCGCGGCATCCGGCTGCAGAACGACGACCGGGTCATCAGCCTGTCGGTGCTGCGTCACGTCGATGCCGACCCGGCCACCCGCGTCGCCTATCTCAAGGCCTCCCGCCGTCGCAGCGGCGTCGAGGACGAGACCGTCAACGTGACGGCCATCGGCGAAGAAGACACGGTTCCTGACATCAGCCTCTCGGCTGAACGCATCGCTGACCTCGAGAACTCGGAGGAAATCCTCCTCACCGTGACCGATGCCGGTTTCGGCAAGCGCTCCTCGGCCTACGAGTACCGCGTCAGCGGCCGCGGCGGCCAAGGCATCGCCAACATGACCCTCTCGGCCCGCAACGGCACCTCCGTCGTCGCCAGCTTCCCCGTCCGACCCGGTGATGGTGTGATGCTCATGACTGACGCTGGTCGCCTCATCCGCGTCCCGTCCGACCAGGTCCGCGTCACCGGCCGTAATTCCATGGGCGTCACCCTGTTCCGCCTCGGCGAAACCGAACGCGTCAGCAGCGTGTTCCCCGTGCTGGACGACACCGCGCTCGATGCGGTGGAGGAAGCCGTCGTCGGCGATGGCGAAATCGCGGGCGAAGCCCTCGAAAACGCCGCCGAGGACGCTACCCCGGAGTCCGACGATGTGTGAGCGCGCTCACATTGGCGTCTATCCGGGTACCTTCGACCCGGTGACCAATGGCCACACCGACATCATCGCTCGCGCTGCCAAGATGCTGCACAAGCTGGTCATCGGCGTGGCGGCTAATCCGGGCAAAAACCCGCTCTTTCCGCTCGACGAGCGCATGGAGCTGGTCCGCGCCGAAGCCGAGCAGATCTCTAAGCGCACCGGCACAGATATCGAGGTGCAGAAATTCGAGGGCCTCCTCGTGGCGTTTGCCCGCTCCGTCAACGCCGGTGTGATCGTTCGCGGGCTTCGGGCCGTTACCGATTTCGATTACGAGTTTCAGATGGTCGGCATGAATCATCGTCTCGACCCGGAGGTGGAGACCGTCTTCTTCATGGCGAGCGAACGTCATCAGTTCATCTCGTCCCGTTTCGTCAAGGAGATCGCCCGCCTCGGTGGCGACGTGAGCAGCTTCGTGCCGAAGCTGACGCTCGAGCGCACGATGTTGCGGGTTAAAGAATAGGGGAGAGTGGCCATGTTCCGCCGCAGCCTGATCGCAACGATTACCGCCTTATCAATTGGAGTTCTGATGTCCGACGCCGCCGACGCCCAACCCGCCGAACCCGGCAACACCTGGAACCTCGAGCTGAAGGACGGCTGCAAGGTCGCCATCAAGCTCCGTCCCGACCTGGCTCCAAAGATGGTCGAGCGCGTCAAGACGCTGACCGCCCAGGGCTTCTACGACGGCACGCCGTTCCATCGCGTGATCGAAGGCTTCATGGCCCAGGGTGGCGACCCCACCGGTTCCGGCACCGGCGGCAGCAAGCTTCCCGACGTTCCGGCCGAGTTCACCAACAAGGCGCACTTCCTGCGCGGCACTGTCGGTGCGGCTCGTACACAGGACCCGAACAGCGCCAACAGCCAGTTCTACATCATGTTTGCCCCGGCGACCCATCTCGACGGCCAATACACGATCTTCGGCCAGGTCGTGTCCGGCATGGAATGCATCGACAAGATCAAGCGCGGCTCGGGCGGCGGCGGCACCGTCTCCGGCCCCGACAAGATCATCCACGCCACCATCAGCTAAGGCATCTGGCACCCGGTCGTAAGGTCGGGTGCCACACTATCGTTTGACGCTCTTTACCCGGCGCGGTAACGAGACGCCGCATTATGGGCCTGTAGCTCAGTTGGTAGAGCACGGGACTTTTAATCTTGTGGTCGTGGGTTCGAGTCCCACCGGGCCCATTGACACCATCATCGCTGCCGCCTCGATTTACCGGGCATTAATCAATGGGGCTTAGTCTGGTGCCATCCTAGTGGTGAGCCAGCCATGTCCATCGAAGCAATTTCCACCGTCGATGCCGATCTTGCCCGAGTAGCATCCGCGCAGGGGCAACTGTCCGCCGCGCAGGGGCAGGAAATTCCCAGCGATAGCAGCGATCCAAGCCAGGTCGAAAAAGCGCATGCGGCGGTGGCCTCGGCCGAGGCCGCCTTGGCTGCGGCCCAAGCTGCCTTGAACGCCGCGCAGGCTGACCAGAGCAGCACCGTCGCTCCCGCCAGTGATCCGAATCAAGCGACTGCGGCGCCGGTCAGCACGCATTTGGTCGATACCACGGCCTAGACCAGCATCGAGCTTCCTGCCAGGCCGCCCTGGCACCTTCGGCCAGCGCGCCTATCTCTCGATCCCCGAGTTCAGGATCGATCTTGCCCGAAGGCCACACCGTTCACCGTCTTGCCGACGCGTTCACCGCCCAATTCGTTGGCCACACCGTCCGTGCCAGCAGCCCCCAGGGCCGATTCGCCGCCGGTGCGGAGATCATTGACGGGCATCGCCTGGTCCGTGCCGAAGCCTGGGGCAAGCAGATGTTCCTGCTGTTCGATCATGATGTCTGGGTGCGGGTTCACCTTGGCCTTTACGGCATGTGGCGCTTCGCCGGTCCTGGCCTGGACGGTATCGGCCGCTTCACCCGCGGCGAGGAACCCGAGGACGAGGAAGGCCGCCCGATCCCGCGCGGTGTGGTCCGCCTTCGCCTCGCGACCGAAACCCATATCGGCGACCTCAGCGGCCCGACCTTCTGCGGCATTGAGACGCCGGAGGAGAAAGCCGTCTCCACCGCCGGCATCGGGCCCGACCCGCTCCGCCCCGGCGCCCGGCCCGGTCGCGCCTGGGACATCATATCCGCTTCCAAGATGTCGATCGGTCAGTTGCTGATGCGTCAAGACGTCATCGGCGGCATCGGCAACATTTACCGCGCCGAACTCCTGTTCCGCGCCCGCATCGAGCCGCACAAGCCCGGTCGTAACCTGTCGCGCGCGCAATTTGACGCCCTCTGGCGCGACACCCGCGCCATGTTGAGCGACGGTGTCCGCGATGGTGCCATCATCACCACCCGCCCCAAGGATCGCCCGCCCGGTGTTCCCGTTCTGGGCCGGCGCAGACGCGACGATGCTCGATCCTACGTCGCCTTCCGAAAGGGCGAGCCGTGCCGCATCTGCGGCACGCCGGTGGCGATGGAAGTCATGGCCGGCCGTAAGCTCTATTGGTGCCCCACCTGTCAGGTGGAGTAGCGCTCTAGGTTCCGGTCAGCACATGCACCACGCGTGAGGCCAGATGGTCCTTCACCGTGGCGGCATACGTCTTCATGTGCTCCGACCGCCCATGTGCCTGCAGCGCGGCCATGCTGGCCCATTGCTCGACCACGCAGAAGCTGTCCGGCCCGAGTGGCGTCTGCACCGCGCCCGCGTCTGGGGCATCGATGGTCGGCTCGTAGAGAATGCAGCCTTCTTCCGCATGCACGGCTGGCATGTTGGCGCGGAATACGCCCAATACAGTCTCGCGCTGGCCGGGCTTGGCGGTGATGATGGCCATGACATAGATCATGTGCGTGTCCTCCTGATGATGTGGGCGGAAGCTCACCACCGGGTGGCGCGCGGTGCAATGGAGCGACCGCATGGATAAGTCGTTATGTGAAGCTGTGGGCCTATCGGCGACCCGTCTCGGCCGCATTGATGGCTGGATGCAGCGCTGGGTCGATAGCGGGCGCCTCACCGGCATGTCCGTCCTGGTCAGCCGCCGCGGGCAGATCGCCTACCAGAATTGCTACGGCCTGTCGGACGTTGAGCGCGGCACACCGATGTCGCCCGAGACCATCGTCCGCATCTATTCCATGACCAAGCCGCTCACCAGCGTCGCCCTCATGATGCTCTACGAGGAAGGCCGCTTCCAGCTCGACGACCCGATCCACGCCGTGCTGCCCTATTTCCAGCAAACCCGCGTGTGGGCCGGCGAGGGCCGTGACCCCGTCCCGCTCGAGCGCCCGATCACCTACCGTGACTTGCTGACCCACACCTCCGGGCTGACCTACGGCTTCATGAACGCCACCCCGATCGACGCCATGTATCGCGAGCAGGGGGTCGATTTCCAAACCGCGGACGCCACCCTAGGCCAGATCGTCGCCAAAGCCGCGTCCATGCCGCTTCTCGCCCAGCCCGGCGCCGCCTGGAACTACTCGATCGCCACCGACGTCATCGGCCACCTCGTCGCCGAGATCTCAGGCATGCCGTTCGGGCAATTCCTGCACGACCGGGTCATCGCCCCGCTCGGGATGACCGACACCGCCTTCACCGTGGCACCCGGCAACGTGCCCCGCTTCGCCGCCAACTACTACAAAGGCGAAGACGGCCGCGCCGCCCTGCTCGACGATCCCGCCACCTCCCGCTTCGTCGCCCGCCCGCCCGACGCCATCGCGTCCGGCGGCGGCGGCTTAACCGGCACCGCCAGCGACTATATGCGATTCTGCCACATGATGTTGAACAAGGGCGCGCTGGACGGCGAACGCCTGCTCGGCCGCAAGACCGTCGAGCTGATGACCTGCAACCACCTCGGCGGCGACATGGCGTCGATGGGCATGCCCCGCTTCAGCGAAAGCAAATACGACGGCGTCGGCTTCGGCCTCGGCTTCTCCGTCATGCTCGACCCGGCGAAGGCCGAGATGCTCGGCACCCCGGGCGAGTACGCCTGGGGCGGCGCCGCCAGCACCGCGTTCTGGATCGACCCGGCCGAGGAGATGGCCGTCGTCCTGCTGACGCAGCTCACCCCCTCGAGCACCTACCCGATCCGCCGCGAGCTGCGGGTCCTCACTTACGCAGCCGTGGTCGACTGACGAAGCATCCTCATGACTGACCAACTACTCTGGGAAAGCGCGGACGACATCGGCCGCTTTACCTTAACCGCCCCGCTCAACGCAGTGCGCTCACCTGGGCGATGCAACCACATCGGCAGCGTCCTCACCAAGCGCCCGCCGGCCTGGACCGGCGCGTGATCGATGTCGGCCAGCACCTCATCCGCCGGGCCTGACCCGCTGCTGATCCGCCCCGCGACCCCGGATGATGCCGCCGCGATCGCCGCGATCATCCTCCCGACCATCCACGCCGGAACGACCTACACGCTCGACCGCGACATGACCGAAGCCGACGCGCTCGCTTATTGGATGGGTGCCGACAAGCAGACCTTCGTTGCCGAACAAGCCGGCATAGTCGTCGGCACCTACTACATCCGGCCCAACCAAGCCGGCGGCGGCCGCCATGTCTGTAATTGCGGCTACATGACCAGCGCCGCTGCCATCGGCCGCGGCGTCGCCAGCCGCATGTGCGAACACTCGCTCGCCCAGGCGCGGTCGTCGGGCTATCGCGCCATGCAATTCAACTTCGTCGTCAGCACGAACGACCGTGCCGTGCGCCTATGGCAACGTCTCGGCTTCGCGATCGTCGGCCGGCTCACGGAGGCGTTCCGGCATCCCGAGTTCGGCTACGTCGATGCCTTTGTCATGTATCGGACACTCTGAACCAACTCCGCTTCCTACTTGGCCGGGTCGGCGGTGACGAAGCCGTTCCGGTTCGGCATTTGCACCTGCGGCAGACTGGCCGCATCCAGCACCTGCGTCTCCGGCACGATCCCGTTCAGGTAGAGGACGTAGGCGGTCACGGCATAAACCTGGTCGGGGCTGAGCGATTGTGGCGCGTTGAACGGCATGGCCCGGTGGATGTAGTCGTACAGCGTAGTTGCATATGGCCAGTAGCTGCCGACGGTCTGGACGGCAGCCGGCGTCGCCAGCGTTCCCATCCCGCCCGTCAGCCGGATCGACGACGAGATCGGGTGTTCGCCCTTCGCGCCGTGGCACGCCGCGCAGCTTTGCGCGAACAGCGTCTCGCCCGCCTTGACCGTGCCGCTTCCCGCCGGCAGCCCGGTTCCGTCGGGTCGGATTTCGATATCGAACGGCGCGGCTGCGTCCTTGGTCAGCGCCGTGCCGAGGCCGAATTTCGGCGGGTCGGCCACAGCGTTCCCCAGCGTTCCCACCGAGAGCAGCGCCACGGCGATCGTCAGTTCAGGCTGCAAGGCTGAAGCTCCCATCCGGTGCCAGACGCCAGGGAAGAATGGCGTCGTAATGATAGTAGAAATTCGACCCGCGCTCGGCCAATACGCTGGCCCGCGTCGGCTGCACCGCGCCGGTTTCGTCCGTCGCCCGGCTCTGCAACACAGCTGGGCCGCCACTCCAGTTCCACGGCAGCCGGAACCGTGTCAGGCAGCGCGGCAGCACCGGCCCCTGTAGTGCCGCATCGGTCCAACTCGCCCCGCCATCGGCCGACACCTCCACCCGCGTGACCCGGCCGTTGCCGGACCAGGCGAGCCCAGTGATCTCGTGAAATCCGGTTTGCTTCAACTGAAAGCCGGGTGATGGCCGCGTAATCACCGATTTTACCCGCATGATGAAGTTGAACTGCAGCGCTTTGCCGTCCGGCTCGAGATCCGTGTACTTCGACGTCTCCTCCCGCGTCTCGAACGGCGCCGGGCCGAGCTTCAGCCGCCGCAGCCACTTGATGTTCGTGTTGCCCTCGTATCCCGGCAGCAGCAGCCGCAGCGGGTAGCCCTGCTCCGGGCGCAGCCGTTCGCCGTTTTGCGAGTAGGCCAGGATCGCGTCGTCCATCGCTTTGGCGACCGGGGTCGAGCGGGTCATGGCGCAGGCATCCGCTCCCTCGGCCAGCATCCAGGTCGCACCTTTCTGCACCCCTGCTTCGGCCAACACGTCGGACAGGCGAACGCCGGTCCACTCGGCGCAGCTCAGCAAGCCATGCGTGTCCTGCACGGTGTAATCCGGCTTGATGTTGGACTGTTTGTAGAACCCGGTGTTGCCGGAGCATTCCAGGAAATGGATCGCCGACACCGATGGAAACCGCATCAGGTCTTCCATCGAGAAACTGAGCGGCCGATCGACCATGCCATGCACCATCAGCCGATGCTGCTCGGGGTCGATGGCTGGAGTCCCTGCATGGCTGCGGATGTAGTGCAGGCCGTTCGGGGTGATGATCCCGTCGAGATGCTGCAGGGGGGTGAAGATCGACCCCGAGGTGTCGAACAGGAGCTTGTCGCGCGGGCGCCGGACGACGTGGCTCTCGAATGGTGACGGCGCGCCATAATGGTCGTCGGCGATCGGGGTGCCCTGCTCCTTCGTCCAGGGAGGTACGCCCTCCACCGGCGACTGAGCGGGAGGCACGGGAGCGGCGATGGCGCGGGCGATCGGCGCGGCGGCCAAGGTTGCCCCAGCGCGCAGAATGGTGCGGCGGATCATGGTGGTAGCCTCCTCCCTGAAGGACGAGGCACGATAGAGCGTCTTTCAGGCCCGCCACGAACACGCTTTAGTGGGCGAGCCGAGAACGCCGATCAGAACGCCAGCGTCACCCCGTTCTGATCCACCAACGTCCCGCTTCGCTCAGTGTCTAATCCCGCGATCACCGTCAGCAATCGGGCGGCGGCCTCCGCCGGGTTGACCACGTCCAGCCCGGCCTTGGTGAACGGCCCTGACAGCCCGGTATCCACCGTCCCCGGATGCAGCGCCACGCACACGGCCAGCGGCCGCGTCCGCGCCAGTTCGATCGCCGCCGTCCGCACCAACTGGTTCAGCGCCGCCTTCGACGCGCGATAGGCATACCAACCGCCCAGCCGATTATCCGAGATGCTGCCCACCCGCGCCGACAGCGTCGCGAACACCGCCCGTTCGTCGCGCGCCAGCAATGGCAGGAAATGCTTCATCAAAAGTGCCGGCCCGGTCGCGTTCAGGGCGAAGGAGCGGGCCAGGTGCGCCGGGTCGATCTGCCGCAGGCTTTTCTCCGGTTGGAACTCCGCATCGTGCAGGAAGCCGGTCGCGTCGATCACCAATTTCAACCCGGGCCCGCAGGACGCCGCCGCCGCGACGATGCTGGACTCGTCCAGCAAGTCCAGCGCCGGCGTCGTTGACCGACCCAGCAACAGCGTGCCCGGCCCCATTGCCGTCGCCAGGGCCGCGCCGATGCCGCCGGTCGGCCCGATCAGGACCTGGGTGGCGGTCAAAACCCTTCGCGCAGGACCTGCCGGGCGAAGTAGCTGAGGATCAGGTCCGCCCCGGCCCGCTTGAAGGCGCCGAGTGCTTCCCGGATCGCCCGGGGCTCATCGATTGCGCCCGCCAACCCGGCGAACCGGATCATCGCGTACTCGCCGCTGGTTTGATAAACGCCGAGCGGCAGCTTGGTCTGTGCCCGCACCTGCGACAGCACGTCGAGATACGGCATGCCGGGCTTGACCATCAGCATGTCGGCGCCTTCCGCCTCGTCGTTGGCCGATTCCCGCAGCGCCTCGCGCCCGTTCATCGGGTCCATTTGATACCCCTTGCGATCCCCGATCAGGTCGCACCCCGCCGCCGCCCGGAACGGCCCGTAAAATGCCGACGCGAACTTCGTCGAATACGACATGATCGGCAGGTCCGTGAACCCGGCCTGGTCCAGCGCCACTCGCATCGCCGCGATCTGCCCGTCCATCATCGCCGACGGCGCCACCATGTCCGCCCCAGCCTCGGCCGCGACCACTGCTTGCCGCGCCAGGTTTTCCACCGTGCGGTCGTTGTGCACGTGGCCATCGTCGGACAGCACGCCGCAATGGCCATGGTCGGTGTATTCGCAGAAGCAATTATCGGTGATCACCACCAGCTCCGGCGCTGCATTCTTCGCCGCCCGCGTCATGCGCGCCATCAGCCCGGTCGACGACATCGTGTCGCTGCCGGTAGCATCCTTGTGTGCCGCTACGCCGAACAGCATCAGCGACTTCACGCCATCGCGCGCGATGGCTTCCACCTCGCGCTCCAGATATTTGAGCGGAACCCGCGACACGCCAGGCATGGCGGTGATCGGAATGGCCTCGTCGCTCGTCTCATCCACGAAGATCGGCAGGATGAGGTCGTTGGTCCCGACGCTGTTCTCGCGCACGAGGCTGCGCAGCGCCTCCGTCCGCCGCAGCCGTCGCAGCCGGGTCGGACCCGACGTGATCGACAATGCGTTTGAACCCAGATCGACGTGCTTCATGGCGACAAACTCCCGACGGGCCGTCATCTAGCACGGCTTGCAGTCGCAGTCGCAGGTTGCGATGGTCGTCCGGATGCAGAACAAGCCCGATACGGACGCCTTTCTCGCCGACCTGCACGCCCTGCGGCAGATCGGGACATTCCGCACTGGAGTCCATCGCCCGACCTATTCGGCCGAGGACATGCAGAGCCGTCACTGGCTCATGCGCCGCATGCAGGAATCCGGGCTCGACCCGGTAATGGACGGGATCGGCAACATCCTGGGCCGCACCTCGGCCACCGGGTCGGTGTTGCTGGCAGGAAGTCACATCGAAACCCAGAACGAGGCCGGCTGGCTCGACGGCGCGCTCGGCGTCGTGGCCGCCGTGCATCTCGCCCGTGCCGGCCTTGCCGTGGATGCCGTCGTGTTCGCCGACGAGGAGGGGCATTACGGCTCCTTTATCGGATCGCGGTCGTTCACCGGCCTGCTCGAAGAGAGCGAGATCGACCAGCTTAAGAACCGCTATCACGGCAAGCCGCTCCGTCAGGCGCTCGCCGAGGCCGGCCTGGCCGACGAGCCCCGCCTGCTCATCGACGCCAACCGCTATTGCGGCTTCTTCGAAATGCATATCGAGCAGGGCACCACCCTCGAGAACGCCCAGGAGCGCGTCGGCGTCGTCACCGGTATCGTCGCGATCTGGCAGTATCGCCTCGTCATCGAGGGTCAGCAGGATCATGCCGGCGGCACCACGATGGCCGAGCGGCGCGATGCCGGGCTGGCTGCCGTCCGGCTGCTGGCGTGGATCGACGCCGAATTCCCCAAGCATGTCGGCCCCCGCACGGTCTGGACCTGCGGCAACATCAAGCTCTCGCCGGGTGCCGGAAGCATCATCCCGGGCGCCGCGGAGGTGTTGTTCCAGTTCCGTGACATCTCCACGGACGTGCTGGTCCGCCTCGACGCCGTGCTTCGCCGTGGCGTCCAGGAGATCAACCGTCGCGACCGATGCCAGATCACGTTGGAGGTCGTGAGCCAATCCCGGCCCGCCATTTGCGACGAAGGATTGCAGAACGCCCTTGCCGGCGCTGCGCAAACCCTTGCGCCGGATAGCTGGCAATACATGCCCAGCGGCGCCGGGCACGACGCGCAATATCTCGCTCGCAAGATCCCGGCTGCCATGCTGTTCGTCCCCAGCATCGGCGGCGTCAGCCATCATTGGGCAGAGAATACCAGCGACGAGGACCTCGCGATGGGCTTCCGAGTGCTCTACGAAGGGGCCAGGCGCGTTCTTGCCGGCTAGATCAGCCGGGCGGGAAGGGTAGGGGAGACCACAACGACATGAAAATTGGCTTCATCGGGCTCGGCATCATGGGCCGGCCCATGGCGGAACATCTGGCCGCCGCCGGCCACGACATGTTCCTCAACAGCCGCAGCGGCGTCCCCGCCGGTATGCCCGGCACCGCCTGCGACAGCCCGCGCGCCGTTGCCGAGCAGGCGGAGATCATCTTTGTGATGGTTCCCGACACCCCCGACGTGGAAAAGGTGCTGTTCGCCGACAACGGGGTGATCGGCGCCCTGAAGGCGGGCAAGACGGTCGTCGACATGAGCTCCATCTCGCCGATCGCCACCAGGGAATTCGCCGAGCGCATGGCCGCTGCCGGCGCCGATTATCTCGATGCGCCCGTCTCCGGCGGCGAGGTCGGCGCCAAGGCTGCCTCGCTCACCATCATGGTCGGCGGCCCCGAAGCCGTGTTCGACCGGGTCAAGCCGTTGTTCGAGAAGATGGGCAAGAACATCACCCATATCGGCGACACCGGCGCCGGCCAGACTGCCAAGGTCGCCAACCAGATCATCGTGGCGCTGACCATTGAGGCAGTGGCCGAGGGCCTGCTGTTCGCCAGCAAGGCAGGCGCCGACCCGGCCAAGGTTCGCCAGGCCCTGACCGGCGGGCTCGCCACCTCGCGCATCCTCGAGCTGCACGGCAACCGCATGATCGAGCGCAATTTCGACCCGGGCTTCCGCATCGAGCTGCACCAGAAGGACCTGAACCTTGCCCTCGAGGGCGCGCGCTCGCTGAACATGAGCCTGCCCAACACCGAGGCCGCCCAGGCCCTGTTCACCGCCTGCGTCGAGATGGGCGGCAAGGCGTGGGATCATTCCGCCATGGTCAAGGCACTCGAGGCCAAGGCGGATTTCGAGATTGGCAAGAAAGCGAGTTAAACTGATCCCGATTGCTCACGAGACGGTAGAGACACCCATGTTCCCGACCACCGCGACGACGACCCGCAAGACCCGGCCAGCAGACGACACGCTGCAGTTCGGCCAGGTCTTCACCGACCACATGTTCATGATGGAATACGATGACGGCAAGGGCTGGCACTCCGGCCGCATCGTTCCTTACGGGCCGCTCACGATGGACCCGGCCTGCTGCGTTCTTCACTACGCGCAGGCCGTGTTCGATGGGCTGAAAGCATTTCGCGGCACCGACGGCGACATCCGCCTGTTCCGCGTCGACCAGCATGCCGCCCGCCTCAACCGCTCCTGCGACATGCTCTGCATCCCACAGCTCGACCAGGCGACGATCGAGCAATCCATCGCCGCCGTCGTCGAGGCGGATCGTGATTGGGTGCCGCACAAGCGCGGCACGTCGCTGTATATTCGCCCCACCGTGATCGCCACCGAGAACTTCCTCGGCGTCCACCCGTCGCACTCTTATCTGTACTACGTGATCCTCAGCCCGGTCGGCGCCTACTACAAGGAAGGCCTCAACCCGGTTCGCATTCTCGTCTCCGAGGATCATGTCCGCGCCGTGCCGGGTGGCCTCGGCAGTGCCAAGACGGCCGGCAACTACGCCGCCAGCCTCTCGGCTGCCCGCGATGCAGAACGCGCCGGTTACACCCAGGTGCTGTATCTTGACGGCCGGCAGCGCGAGTTCCTCGACGAAGTCGGCACCATGAACATCATGCTCCGTATCGGCGATCGTGTGCTGACCCCGCCGCTCAGCTCCGGCTCCATCCTCGCCGGTGTCACCCGCAACTCCGTGCTGCAACTGCTGGCCGATTGGGGCATCGAGACGGAGGAGCGCCCGGTCTCGATCCACGAGGTCGTCGCAGCGCATAAAGCCGGCCAGCTTCGCGAGATGTGGGGAACCGGCACGGCTGCCGTGATCTCACCGGTTGGCGAACTCGGTTATGGCGGCGATCGCATGTCCATCAACGGCGGCGGCATCGGCGAACTGACCCAGAAACTCTACGACACCGTCACGGCCATCCAATACGGCGAGACCAACGACACTCACAGCTGGACGCGCCGGATCGCCTGACCCCGACAAGCCTCAAGGTGTCGGTTGTTGTACCGGCACCTTGCGTGCTCGAAGCGGCCCCAACAATTCGCCGGCGACGGTGTCCGGATGTGCTTCGTCGATGCCGTAGCTGGGTGGCCAATGCTTCGGCAGGAACATCGTGCCGAATACCCAGTCCAGCATCGGCAGCAATGCGGCGAAGTTCTTGTTGATGTTGCCGTCATTGGTGTGATGCCAATGATGGAAGCCCGGCGTGGCCAGCAGGTATTCCAACGGGCCGAATCGCCAGCGCAGGTCGGCATGGACGAAAAACTCCCACACGGTGCCGACCAGCGTCGTGATGAGCGCGATGGTTCCGGCCTCATGACCGCCGAGGCTCTGTAACCCAAGCAGATAAATCGGCGCGACCCCGCACAGGCGGGTGAACACCATGTCCACCGGGTGCGCCCTGGTGTTGACCAACCAGTTCATGTGTTCGGGTGCATGATGGACGGCGTGGAATCGCCACAGGAACGGGATCTGGTGCGAAAGCCGATGACCCCAATAGACGCCGATCTCACCGATCACGACGGCAAGCAGCACCAGGAGCCAGAACGGGGCTGCAGCGATCAGTGCGGTGTAGGAAGTCGGCAGAAGGCGCTGGCTCAACGCCGAAAGCGCCGCGATCGGCAGTGCCAGCATGAGGCCGGGCAACAGGCTGTTGAGGAAATAGTAGAACAGGTCGCCGCCCAACGAGGTCGGCCCGGGCCGCTCATGGCCGCGCGTGAACAGCCGCTCGAGCGGGACGAAGACGGCCGCGAGCAACGCCAGCCATAGCGTCAGCCGTGCGACGTCGATGGCGAAGGTGATCAGTTTAGGTGTGAAAAGCGCGACCAGAGTCATGACGTCCGCTTGGAAACGAAAGGGGGTGGATGCCCGATCGAGCATCCATCCTTTCACTGAACGAATGATTAACGCGCGTTACGCCCGGGCGCGGCGACGCCGCACGAAGCCCACGGCAGCCAGACCGGTCGCCAACACCGCCATCGAGGCCGGCTCCGGCACTGCTGATGCATGCAGGTTGACGTTGTCCAGCAACAGGGTCGGCGGCTCGCCATTCGGCGTGCCATTGGCCAGGAACGACAGGACCTGCTGCGAGGACGACGCGACGAAGTTCATGGTCGCCGTGTGCCACGGCGAGGAACCGTGCGAGGCCGTGTTGATGGTCTCGGTGCTCTGCGACGCGTTGCCGAACGAGACGTTCCACGCCTCGGTGGTGTTGCCGCTGTAGCCGGCGAACTGGCCGGTCGCCCAGTCAAAGGTCAGTTGATAGGCGGTGCCGGCGGTCAGGCCGCTGACCGTCTGCGAAATGGCGCCGCGGAAGTTGCTGCCGCCGTCTGCGAGGATGTAGTTGCCGCCCGTCGGGCTCGAGGCTGTCAAGCCGTTATTGCTGTAGTTGCCGGCCTTCTTGCCGCCGCCAGGACCCCACAGCTGGTCGTGGTTGTTGGCCAACGACGTGAAGCCGGTCGTGTCCGCCGAACCCGGCGTGATCAGGAAGTTGTAGCCGTAGCCGGTGTAGCCAGTGGTTACCGCGTTGGTCCAGCCGGTGACTTGGGTGGTGAATTGCGCGGACTTGGCCAGCGTCGTCGATTCAAAGCCGCCATTGGTGACGAGGTTGGGAGCGGCATGGGCGGAGGCGGTGGCAACGATCAGGCTGGCGACGGTGAGAATGCGGAGCATTTCGGAGATCCAATAGCTGGGGTTCGATATTTCTCCGCTATACAGACGTTATTCGTTGATGCAACCTAAAGTTGAAATGAGAGACAATTTTTTAGATTATTGCCGTTGTTTTCAGCCGATCGGCTGCGGAGCACACACCACAAGTACCCTCTACCTCGATTGTTGCACGCAGAGGTTGAAATCCAGTGCGATTGGCAGCGCTTGCGATGGCGTCCGCGATCGAGTGATCCTCCAGCTCCGCCACGGTTCCGCACAGCCGGCAGATCAGGAACTGCGCCGCGTGCGTGTGCTCGTGCGATCTCTGGTCGGTGCACGCGATGAAGGCGTTCAACCGTTCGATCTTGTGGACGAGCCCGTGCTCGAGCAGGAAATCGAGCGCCCGATATACTGTCACCGGCGTCGCATTCCCGCGTTCCGCCTTCAGCCGGTCCAGCAGCGCGTACGCTCCAAGAGGTCCTCGGCTTTCGATGATCAGCCCGAGCACGCGCCGGCGTATCTCGGTCAGCCGCGCCCCGTGCCGGGCACAGGCCTCCGCAGCCTGATCGAGCTGCGCTTTCATGGCAGCCCGCGTGGTAGAACTTTCGATGGCGTTCATGCCGTTATCCTATCAGAGCCTACCTTCGCGCGTCTGGACGCATCTCGCGTTCCGGGCTTAGCTGCCCGTATGAATAAATCGACGGATTTCGCCGAAGCATTCGCTCGGCTCGCGCGGGATGGTCAGGCCGAGGAAACCACCAATCTCGGCGGCGTCAACGTCCGCCTCGTCCGCGTCCCCGGTGGTGGTCCTGGTAGCTGGGGCGGTCACGATGACACCACCGAGACGGTGATCGTCTGGTCCGGTGACTTCACCGTCGACTTCCGCGATCACAGCCTGACCCTGGCACCCGGCCAATGCTGCGTGGTCCCGGTCGGCGCCGAACACCGTGGCACGTCCAAGGGCGGCGCCGAAGTCGTGCTGTTCCAGCAAGCCTCCTGATGCACGTCGATTATTTCGTCTCGCTCAACTCGCCCTGGGCGCATCTCGGCGCCACCCGCCTGGTCGAGATCGTCGCCCGTCACGGCGCGACCTTGCGCGTCCACCCCGTCGATTTCGGCACCATCTTCCCGGCATCGGGTGGGCTGCCGCTGCCCAAGCGCTCCCCGCTCCGCCAGGCCTACCGCCTACAGGACATGGATCGGTGGCGCGCCCATCTCGGCATTCCCATCAACCTCAAGCCCCGCTTCTTTCCCGCCGACGAACGTCTCGCCGCGCAGTGCGTGATTGTTGCACGTGAAACGGTCGGCGATGCGCCCGCCGTCGATCTAGCCCACCGTGTGCTGAAGGCGCTCTGGGAAGACGAGTCCAACACCGCCGACCCGGCCACCTTGGCTCCCCTGATTGCCACCGCCGGCCTCGACCCCGACGCCCTGCTCGCCCTGGCGACAGATCCCGCCTGGGCCGAGCGCCGCACCGCCGATACCCAGGCCGCCCTGGCCCGCGGCGTATTCGGCGCCCCGACCTATGTCGTCGACGGCGAGATCTTCTGGGGCCAGGACCGGCTGGACTTCCTTGACCGCCGGCTCGCCGCCGCCGCCGCGTAAGCCGCCGTGCTGCGCGAGCTCCTCGCCCTCCGCGAGTTCCGCTTCTTCCTCGCCGCCAACATCGTCGAACGGTTCGCCGCCGCCGCGATGACGGTTCTGCTCGGCTTCCAGATCTTCGAGATCACCGGGCAGACCCTCTTCGTCGGCCTCCTCGGCCTCACGGAAGCGATTCCCGGCATCACTCTCGTGCTGGTCGGCGGTGACGTCGCCGACCGTCACGATCGCCGCGCCATCATGCTGCGCACCACGACGCTGCTGGCGCTGCTCGCTTTTGTCCTGGCCGCGGTGGCTCGCGTCGATCCGGCCATCACGCTGCCGGCCCTATTCGTCGTGGCGTTCTTCTCCGCCGTCGTCCGCGCCTTCGAAAGCCCGGCCGCCACCGGGCTCGAGGCGCGTGTCGTCCCGCTCCATCTGGTCTTCCGCGGCGTCCCCGTGCTGGCCACCAGCGCCCGCACCGCCGATGTCCTTGGCCCCGTGATCGTCGGGTTCGCCTGGGCCTGGGCGGGGCCGATCGCCACCTATGCCGGGTTGGGGGCGCTGTTCCTGCTCGCCTCCACTCTTCTGCGCGTCGGCGTGGCGCCCAAGCCACCGCTGGCCACCGCCGCTTCGGCGGTCGGTCCGCTCGAGCGCATCATGGAGGGCATCGGCTACGTTTTCCGCCATCAGATGCTGTGGGGGTCGATGGCGCTCGACCTGTTCGCCGTGTTCTTCGGCGGGGTCACTGCGCTGCTGCCGTATTTCGCCACGCAGGTCCTCGGCGTTGGCGCCGAAGGCTTCGGCGTGATGCGCTCGGCCATGGCTGCCGGGAGCCTGCTGGCCGCCTTGGTATCGACCCGTCTGTTCCCGCGCCGCCATGCCGGCATCGTGCTGCACGCCACCATCGCCTGCTTCGGCGTCTCCATCATCGTGTTCGGCCTCTCGCGCAGCCTGCCGCTATCGCTGGCGGCGTTGTTCTTCGCCGGGCTGTGCGACGGCACCAGCGTGGTGATCCGCAACGCCATTCTCCGCCTGGCCTCGCCGGAAATCCTTCGCGGACGGATCGCGGCGGTCAAATCCGTCTTCGTCGGTTCTTCCAACGAGCTCGGCGCGCTGGAAAGCGGCCTGGCCGCCGCGGCGATCGGCGCCGTGCCCACTGTGCTGGTCGGCGGCGCCATCACCCTGGTCGTCGTCGGCCTCATCGCCTGGCGCGCCCCGGCCCTTCGCCGGCTCGACCTCGACCGCCTGGCTCAAACGCCGGTGGCGACCTAACGGGGCACGGCCGCGCACGCTGTCGATCGGTCGCCGCCGAACAGCCCGTCGATCAGGAAGCCCAGTTTGTCGAGGCCATCGGCCGCCAGCGCCCCGCTCACGTTGCGGAACGGTCCCTGCACCACTACCGGCACCGACACCGGGGACCCGACTACCTGCGCCATCGGCTGCAGCTTCAGCGCCACGGTCTCCCGCCCGAGATCGACCTGTCCCGCCCCTTCCAGTGACAGATAGCTCGTCTCCAACGCGATCGTCTTCAACGTCCCGACGCCTGCTGCGAAGGTCCCGATCAGGCCGAAGCAGGCCAGCCGTGTTTGTCCGGCGGCCGGCACCGTAATGCCCAACGCCTCCAGCGCCGGCGCCGTCATGCCCACCAGCGCCCGGTTGCTCAATTGCCCGTCCCGCGCCGTCATCGAGAACGGACCCGTCAGCGTGGTCGCCATCTCCCGCATGCTCTGTCCCTGCGCCCGCAACTGCGCGCTCACCGCTACCGTCCCCGATACCGGCCCCGGCACGCCGGCATACCGAGCCACCAGCGCCCACGGCACTGCGGGCGCCGTCACCGCGACGCTCGCCGATCCGGCGGCATCCAGCGTCACCGCTGCCTGCATCCGCGCCGCCGGCATCGCCACCGAGACCGGCGACGCCTGCAACCGGCCACGTTTCAGCGACACCGTCGCTTGCACGTCGCGCCAGGTCTCGCCCTGGAACTCCATCGCATCGACGGCCAACGTCACATCCACCGTCGGCCCCCGCAGCGTTGCCCACGGCAAGCGCGTGTTCGGGATCATCGGTCCGGTGGTCGCACCCGGCCCCGAACCCGACAGATCCACCCCGAACGCCGACAACATCGCGTCCAGGTCCAACTGCTTGGAGTTCCAATGCCCCGTGATCACCGGCGTCGCATCCAGCTCGACCGTCCCATCGCCCGCGATGTCGCCCTGCTCGGTCGTCAGATCGACCTTTCGCAGCCGCACCGGCCCGGCTCCCGGCGGGACCGATACCTGGCCCTCGAATCGCACATCCGTCAGCGTCGGCAGCCCGGCTCCCAGCATCGGGCGCAGCGCGGCCAGCGCGTCGGCCGTCATCACCGCGCTTGTCTCCAACCCGGCAAATTGTAGCGCGTCCAGCGTCATCGCGCCTTTCAGCGCCACGCTGCCACCGTTTTTGGTGGTTGCCGCCGTCAGATCGATCGGGATGCTCACCTTTCCATCCGGATGGGCCGGCACGCCCACGCCTCCCGTCAGTCGAAAGCCGGTGCCGTTATACTGCCCGACGCTGTCCAGGCTCGCGGTCCCGCCGGCCTTGGGCAACGTCAGGCTCGTCGCCCCGAGCGCCAGCCCCGGCAACCGGTCCCGCAGATCGACCGATGCGAACCGAAGCGTCGTCGCGCCCAATACCGGCAGGTCTCCGGGCCGGGTTCCGTTGCCGATCCGTGCCGACAGCACCGCCTGCTTGACCGCCGGCAGCTTCATCTCCGGCAGCAACGCGTTCAGTTTATCCAGCGACCCGGCCGTGCCCTCCACCTGGAGGTCGTACGTTCCCGCGACCCCCATCATCCCACGCGCCGTCGCCACCGTGTCGAACGCGGCAAACCGCAGCTGCGTCTGCCACGGGTCCATCACGCCGCCCGTCGGCTGCGCCGTCACGTCGAGCCCGAATGGCTTGTTGTCCGAGTAGACCAGCGTCGAGCTCACCTCGATCGGTCCGTCCGCCGTCCTTCGCGCGAAATCCAGCACCCGGATGCCGACCACCTTGGTCCGTGCCGGCAGTTTCCAGGTCACCATGCCGTCGCGCACATGGGCCTCCCGCACGCGTAGCTGGAAGGGCTTGCCGGGCTCCGTCGGCGTGGCCGGCTCGGGGGAGGGCGCTCCACTGGTGAATACCCAGTTCGGCGCACCGTTGGCCTGTTCGAACAGGATGTTCGGCCCGATCAGCGTCAGGGTCGTGATGTCGATCTCCCGCCGCAGCAGGGACAGCAGCGACAACTGCCCCTCCAGCCGCTCGACATGAACCATCTGTGGCCGCGACCCGCCGGGCAGGTTGGACAGCGAGATGTCGCTGGCCGTGAGCGTCGGCCACAAGGAACGCGTCAGCCGCAGCTCGCCGCCGAGAGTCAGCGTCCGCCCGGTCGCGTCCTGTACGGCGTCGATCAGCCGATCCTTGTAGTCGTTCGGGTCCACAAACAAGGCGGCCGCTACCACACCGGCCACCCCGACCCCGGCGACGGCGAACACCCACCCGGTAACCCGCGCGACGATCCTCAAATCCCGGTTCACTTGACCTCCGGCACCCGCAGCCAAACCCAGACCAGATTGAGCGTCAGTAGCAACGCCACCACGAGGAAGACCCACCGCACGCCCGCAAAGGCCGCGATCGCACCGCCCGATAACGGCCCCAACGATCCGCCGAGGAACATCGCCGACGCCGTCGCCCCGTAGACCGCACCGCGATCCGACGCCGGTGCCAACCGTCCCACCAACGCATTGGCCGTCGGCAGGATCCCGCCCACGAACAACCCCAAGCCGAACCGGGCCGCGACGAACGCCCAGTAACTCGTCACGAAGAACTGCGGCGCACTGGCCAGCGCCGCGCCGCCGAGACTGATCAGCAATACCCGTCGATACCCGATCGTGTCGCTGCGCCGACCCAGGAACGGCGACGCGATCAAATCCGCCAAGCCGGTGATGGAGAATGCGATTCCGCCCAAGGTCGCGATGTTGGCGGGTTCACCGCCGACCAGTTGCTCCACGAACAGCGTCACCACCGGCTGCACGGCCTGCACCGCGAACTGCGCCAGCAGCAACACCACGAATAGCGGCACCAGCCCCGGCGCCCGCCCGAGCACGGCGAAACTCTGCAAAAACGTCGTCTTGCCGACCGCGATCTTCGGCGGCGTGAACCGCTCCTGCACCAACCACAGCACCACGCCGGCGCACAGGAAGCAGATGATCGACGTCAGCACGAAGGGCGCCCGGTTGCTCCCGGTCACATCGGCGATGGCGCCGCCGGCCAGCGGGCCCACCAGCGTGCCGACCAGCTGGCCCGTGCTCAGCCATCCCAGCGCATAACCGAGCTTCTGCGCCGGCACCTGTGTCGCCACCATCGCGATCGACGCCGCGTTGAACCCGGCGAAGATCCCCATTCCCGCTCGTAGCCCAAGCAACTGCCACTCGTTCTGCACCAGGCTCATCAGCCCGATGAACGCCCCGATCGCCAGGCAGGACCGCAGCACCATCAGCCGCCGCCCGCGCCGGTCTGCGACCCGGCCCCAGATCGGCGACATCGCCGCCGCGAACAGAGGCGTGATGCAGGCCAGCACGCCGGCCCAGAGGCTGACGGCGGCCGGGTCGCTGACGCCGATCTGCGGGAGGAACAGTGGAATGATGGGTGCCAGCACCGTGAAGCCGGCATTCATCCCGATCTGCAGCCCGATCATCACCGCCAGCGTGCGCCGCCAGTTCGCCGAGCCTTCGTCAGCAACAGATCGGTTGGCAGGCAGCTCGGGCGGTGGTGGGACGGACATGCCGTCATTCTACCCCCATCGACCCGGGCCACTACCCCTTAAACCCCTCTCCCGCTGCCGGGAGAGGGTGGGCGATCAATGAAGCCCTGAACTCACATGCGGTGGAGCGCACACAGCTTGTTACCGTCGGGGTCGCGCAGGTAAGCGAGATAGAGCTGACCCGACCCGCCCTGACGCGGACCCGGCGGGTCTTCGCAGGTGGTGCCGCCATTCTCGACGCCGGCCTTGTGCCAGGCATCGACCTCTTCCGAGCTGCCGGCCTTGAACCCGATCGTGCCGCCATTGGCGCCCGTCGCTTCCGCGCCGTTGAGCGGCTTGCTGAGCATCAGCCGCCCGCCATCATGCGCGTAGAT
>JBPBQE010000230.1:0-40198 GCA_050954595.1 Janthinobacterium lividum
CAACGAGGAACTGCCGACCGGGCTGCTGGGGACGCGCAAAGGCATCTGATGTCTGGATCGAACAAGGACAACGCGCGCACGGAGGACTTCAAGCGGGCAATCGCAGGAACCCTCCGGGCGATCGCCAAGACGCCTGAAGTGCAGGTCGCGTTCCAGCCGGGCCCGTCGGGCCTGGTCGGTAAGCGCGCCCGTCTGCCGCTGCCAACCAGGGCATTGCCGGCCAACGAGATGGCAAAGCTGCGCGGCGCGGCCGATAGCGTCGCCTTGCGCTTGCGGCATCACGACGACGTCGTACACGCCGCCCGTAGCCCGGCGCGCCGCGAAGCCAAGGACGTCTACGACGCGCTGGAGCAGGCGCGTTGCGAGGTCGTCGGCTCCAGGCACATGTCGGGTGTCTCGGAAAACCTTCGCGCCCGGCTACAGGAAGAGTGCGAGGCCGAGGGCTTCGACCGCATGACGCGCAAGGACCAACTGCCGCTGCCGGCGGCACTGGGATTGCTGGCGCGGGAGATGATGTCCGGCCAGGATTCACCGGAGGCGGCCAAGCGCATCCTGGAAAGCTGGCGCGATACGCTTGGCCCGGTGGCTGAACAGGCGTTGTCGGAGATGGCCGAGCACCAGCTCGATCAGGGCAAGTTCACCCGCTCCGCCCGTAAACTACTGGCAGCGCTCGACTTGGCCGAAGCCGAGATCGAGAGCGAGCCGGAGCCCAACGAGGACGAGCAGGACCAGGGCGGCGAGGAAAGCGGCACCCAGGACAACCAGGAACAGCAGCAAGGCGACCAGGAGAGCGACGCGGAGTCCATGCTCGGCGCTCAGCCCGAGGAAATGGAATCCGACACCGCCGAAGAGGAAGGTCAGGAGGACGCTGACGACGACTCCGCGACTGCCGAGGGCGAAGACCGACCCGGCGGTCCGCAGCAACAGCGCGAGAAGCCGGTCGCCGACGATCATCAGGGCTACAAAGCCTATTCCAAGGCGACCGACGAAGAGATTGAGGCGGAGGATCTCTGCGACGCCGATGAGCTGAGCCGCTTGCGTCAGCAGCTCGACCAGCAACTCCAACATCTGCAGGGCGTGGTCAGCAAACTCGCCAACCGGCTACAGCGGCGCTTGATGGCGCAACAAACCCGTGCCTGGGAGTTCGACCTCGAGGAAGGCATGCTCGATGCCGGTCGTCTGGCGCGCGTGATCGTCAATCCGATGGTCTCGCTGTCCTACAAGCGCGAGCGCGAGACCGATTTCCGCGACACGGTCGTCACGTTGCTGATCGACAATTCCGGCTCCATGCGTGGGCGTCCGATCACGGTGGCGGCCATGTGCGGCGACATCCTGGCGCGCACGCTCGAGCGCTGCGCCGTGAAGGTCGAGATCCTCGGCTTCACCACGCGCGCCTGGAAAGGCGGGCAGAGCCGCGAGCGTTGGGTGCAGGACAGCAAGCCGCGCAACCCTGGCCGGCTGAACGACCTGCGCCACATCATCTACAAGAACGCCGACGCACCCTGGCGGCGGTCGCGCAAGAATCTCGGGCTGATGCTGCGGGAAGGGCTGCTGAAGGAGAACATCGACGGTGAAGCCCTGCAATGGGCGTATCGTCGGCTGATGAGCCGCTCCGAGCACCGCCGTATTCTGATGGTCATCAGCGACGGCGCTCCGGTGGACGACAGCACGCTCTCGGTCAATCCCGGCAACTACCTGGAAAAGCATCTGCGCCAGGTAATTCACGAGATCGAAAGCCGAGACCAAGTCGAGTTGATCGCCATCGGCATCGGCCATGACGTGACGCGCTACTACCGCCGTGCCGTGACCATCGTCGATGCCGAGGAGTTGGGCGGTACCGTTATGAAGAAGCTTGCCGAACTGTTCGACGAGGACATGGGGATGGCTTGGGCGCGCACTGCGGCAGAGCGCGCCCCGTCGATCGCCTAGGATCGCCGGCTAGCGAGAGCTAGCTGGCGAAGCCGCCGGAGACCCGGCGTATATCGCTGGCAATACGATCCGACGCCGCGGCAAGCGCTTGGCTCATCGCAGCGACGTAATCCGCAGTCGATCCGCTCGCAGGTGTCTCGGACAGTCGTAGCGAACTGGTGATCGGCTCGCTCCGGTTCCGGTCCCGGGTAATCGCCACCTGGGCAACGAGCACGATCTGCCCGCCGGCATCGGCGTCAAAGCGCTGTATATCGATCTCCACCCGTGCCCCGGCATCGGCCGAGATCGCGCCGGCGGAGGTGAACACGCTGGTGCCTGCCAGGCGACTGTTCAGATCTTCGGCCAGCACGCGCCCGAGCATGTCGCCAAACGGCTCACCCCAGCGCTCGGCGCTGTTCAGCTTGAGCTGATAGGGCGAGTTGGAACGGGCGATCTCCGAGCGATCCAGGTATCCGGCAATGCCGGGCCGGCGCAATTCGACCAATTTCGGTCCCCCCGGGATCGGAGTGCCGCGGATCGGGGCCAGGGTGTAGAAACTCGGGTCCGGCGAACTGCAGGCCGTTAGCGCCAGCAGCCCTATGGCTACGCCGCATGCGGGAAGAAACGAACGGCGCTTCATGCTAAAGTCTCTCATTGCGCGCCCGCCCGGCCGCGGATCAGCGCCTCCGGATGGCGATCTAGGAAGTCGGCGAGTTGGCGTATCGAGCGAGCAGTGTCACCCACCTGCACCATTGCACGCGCCAGCTCCCGCTGTGTTTCGGAATCCTTGCCGTAGCCGCGATCCAAGGACGTGAGCACCTGGTTGGCACGGGTCATGGCCTGCTCGATCGAGCTGGTGATAGCCGGTAGGCGTGCAAAGGCTGGGCTCAGGCCGGCATTGGCATGGGTCGCCAAATCGCCGACGCTGGCCATCGCGGTCGAGGCCGAGCGCAGGGTCCGGTTCAGGTTGGCGCCGATCTCGTCTAGCGGCAGCCGGTCCAGCTTGCTGGCGATGTTGCTGGCGGAGGTCATGATGTTGTCGAGACCGCCGCCCTCGCTCGGGACGACCCACTCGCCGTTCTGCTGCTTCAGCTCAGCAGGCGGTGCGTTCTTGTCGAGGTTCAACGCCAGCAACATGCTGCCGGTCAGGAAGCTGCCAGTCTGCAACTGCGCCCGCATTCCCCGGGCGACCAGCTTGCGGGCAACCTCGATCGGATCCGCATTGCCATCGGCTGGTGAACTGAGCGCGATCCGCTCGGGCTGCACCTGGAAGCCGACCTTGACCCGCGTCTGCGCGGTTGCCGGATTGAGGTCGAGCTCGACGCTCTGCACGGTGCCGACCTGAATGCCGAAGAAATCGACCGGTGCGCCGGGGGCCAGACCGCGGGCGGAACTCTCGAAGTAGGAGACGAAGTCGATGCGGTTCCGATAGCCGGCCGACTGGGCGTCATCATAACTCTTGTAGACCTCGAAAGTAGAATCCGCCGGAGCCGGCTTGGCGTTGCGATCCTTTGGCGCGTCGAAGGCAACGCCGCCGTTCAGCACGGCCTGCAAGCTGGCCAACTCGACATGCAGGCCGGTCGGCCCGACCTGGAGCGACAAGCCGGAGGCGTTCCAGAACTTGGACCCCACGCGCACCAATTTATTATATGGTGCGCGGACGAAAACGGTCAGCGAGACCGGGCCTAACCCGTCGCCGATGTCGTAGTCGAGCACCTCGCCGACGGAGATGTCGCGGTAGAAGACCGGGGCACCGGATGCCAGCGAGCCGAGCCGCTCGGTGGTCAACTTATAGGTCGTGCCGGGCTCGCCGCTGCGCACGGCAGGTGGTGTCTCGAGGCCGGTGAACTCGTATTTCTTGTCGCTGCCCCGCTCACCCGGGTCCATCTCGATATACGCGCCGGACACCAGCGTCTCGATGCCGGCCAGGCTGCCGGAACTCAGCCGCGGCCGAACGACCCAGAAGCGGGCGTTCTCGGTCAGGTAGTCATCCGCTTCCCGCCGCATTCGCACGGTCACCAACACGTTTGCCAGATCTTTGGTCAGTCGGACCGTCTCGACTTGGCCCAACTCCACGGCCTTGAAGCGCACCTTGGTCTGCCCGGCCGTGAGGCCGTCAGCACCATGGAAGGAGATGGTGATCTGCGAGCCCTGCTCATGCAGCGTTCGCCAGGCCAGGAACCCGGCAACCAGCGCCGCCACGATCGGGATCAGCCAGACCCAGGAGATCCGGCTCTTGCGGACAACCGCTTGGGGAGCAAGGCTCAAGCGGCGACCCCGGTCAACGCAGTCTCAGCCCGGTCGGATTCGGCCTCTCCCGCGACATCCCACATAAGGCGGGGGTCGAAGGTGGCGGCGGCAAGCATGGTCAAAATAACAACTCCACAAAAGCAGATGGCGCCCGTGCCAGGGATCACGGATGCAACGGCCCCCATGCGAACAAGCGCGGTAAGAATGGCGATCATGAATACATCGATCATCGACCAGCGGCCGATCGCGTCGACGACGCGATACATCGCCGCCCGCCGCTTGAGGCCGATATTGGACCGCCGCTGCGTCGCGATCAGCATATAGACCAGCAACAGCAACTTCACGACTGGAACGGCCACGCTGGCGATGAACACGATCGCCGCCAGGGGCCACATCTTGTAGGCGATCAGTTCCTCGACACCGCCGAGGATGGTCGTCGTCGTCTCTCGGTGCAGGCGGATGATGGTCATCACCGGGAGGATGTTGGCCGGCACATAAAGCGCCGCCGCCGCCGCGACCAAGGCCCATGTCCGCGCGATCGGCTCCGTCTTGCGGATGCGAAGCCGGCTTTCGCAGGTCGGGCAATCGTCGCCGGGTCGCCCGATGGAGACGTGGCCGCAGGTGTCGCAGCCAATGGGTTCGCCGGGTCGGTCCGGCGCTGATGGCTGGCGGCGGCCGATGGCGTCCCACAATGCGTGCTCATCAAGCCAGGCGTCGGCGGCAACCATGATGAGCATCAACCCGGCCATGGCGTACAGGCCCGGACCGATTTGGACGGTGGCGTAGGAGATCAGCCGCGTGTAGGCGACGAACAGCCCAAGGAGAAACACCTCGACCATCGCCCAGGGCGAGAGCCATTCCCGCACCCGCGCCAATGCCGCCAGCCATGTCGGCCGGACGTTCGGCAGCCGTAGGCCGATCAGGACCGCGGCCGTGGTGGCGAGCTTGAGCAATGGCGCGATGAAGGTGAAGGCCAGGACAACGATAGCCAGTTCACCCATGCCGAACTCTTCAAACGCGAAGGGTAGCACCGGCAATGTCGTATCGACCTGACGCCCCAGCAGCCTGATGCCGAGCAACGGGGCGTAGGCGACGATGGAAAACAGTGCCAATCCGGCAAGCATCAACGCGCTGGTGGTGGCAAAGCTGTTCCGTCGCCGCGCCCGCAACACCTTGTCGCACCGGACGCATTGCGCGACCGAACCCGGGCGCAATGCCGGCAATCGTTGGAACAACCCGCAATCCGGGCACTCTCGAAGTTTGCTGATAAGGGTGTCGGACTCGTCCTGGGTGTCGGTATCGACGTCGACAGCGTCGGGCAGGGTGGATGAGGGCATTCTTATGTAAACGCCTATACAGTAACTCCCGTTCCACAGTTGCGGCGAAACCGGCTGGACTGTATATCACAGGCGGACGGGGGCTGACGGACTATTAAATTTCCGATAGCCCCCGACCAGATGCCGACGTAGCTCAGTGGTAGAGCAACTGATTCGTAATCAGTAGGTCCTCAGTTCAATCCTGAGCGTCGGCACCACTCTTTCTCAGCCCTTGAGACTGTCCGGCACTTTGCCGCCGTTCTCGGCCAGCTTCTGCATCACTGCCTTATGCAGGGCGATGTTCTGCTCGGCCGAACCATCGTCGCCGGCATGAACGCCGAGTTCCTGACCCAACTCCTTGCGAGCGTTCAGGCTCGAATCGAGGTCGAGCAGCTTGAGCAGGTCGACGATCGACGTCTCGTAGTTGCCGCCGCCGCCCTTCTTGGACGCCATGTCGGTCAGCACGGCACCGACATCGACCGGGGCCGAGGTTGTGTCCGGCGAGGCCGAGGCTGGCGAAGCAGTCGGGCTGGCAGTGGTCGACGCCGAGGTTGGCGCGGCTGCAGCATCCGGCGTTGCGGCGTGGTGATGGAAAATCTTGTCGGCGATTGCGCTGAATAGGCCCATGGATCGTCTCCCGTCATTGACGCTCGGGAAGAGCGCCTGCTGATCGTGCAGACCGAGCGCGCCAGATCGCGGAGAGTTGCGCCCGCCCTTTCAGCGCCGTGCCTCTGCCGCATGGGCAGCGAACCAACCGTATGTCTCCGCCAGGCCATCGCGAAGCGTCCGTCCCGGTGCCACACCGAGCGCGCGCAACCGCGAAACGTCGTAAGCCCGGCGCAACTGCCCGTCCGGCTTGCTCCGATCCCACAGGATCTCGCGCCGGTAGCCGACGATCTCGGCGATCAACTCCGCCACCGCCCGGATCGACACCGATTGCCCGCTCGCCAGGTTCACCGCCCCCGACCCGGCCGCCCCGATCTGCCGCAGCGCCGCCGCGGCATCCGCGACGTAGAGGAAATCCCGCGTCGGCGTGCCGCTGCCCCAGACCGTCACCGGCTCGCCCGTGACGATGGCGCGGTGGAACTTGGAGATCAGCGACGGGATGACATGCCCGTGCCGCTCGTCGAAGCGGTCACCCGGCCCGAACAAATTGGTGCTGATGCAGTAAGCGTAGTCGAGGCCCCATTGCTCGCGATATGCCTCCAACTGCGCCAGCCTCGCCAGCTTGGCATGGGCATATCCCGCCTCCGACCGGTGCGGCGCTCCGGCCCAGGCATCGTCCTCGCCCATCGGCAGGGGCACGCCATCGGCGTAGATCGCCGCCGACCCCATCGCCACCAGCTTGCGTGTGCCGGCTTTGCGGGCACCGTCGACCGTGTTGGTGTTGATGCGGATGTTGTCGAGGAACGCGTCGCCCTGGCTGCCGGCATTGCCCATGATGCCCCGCACCCGCGCGGCGAGATGATAGACGATGTCGGGCCGATGCCGCGCGAACAGCGCTTCGGTGGCCGTGGCATCGCGGAGGTCGGCATGGTGGCTACCGAGCGCGATCACCTCATAGCCGGCCTCCCGCAACGCGGAAACCAGCGCCGTTCCCACCAGCCCGGTCGCCCCCGTGACGAGCGCTTTCATGGCTCACAAAAGACCATCTCGATCTCCGGGTTCATGTAGGCCACGGCCGTCGATACGTTGCTGACGACGTGAAGCAACGTACCGCACCGGGCCATCGCGTAAGCGTCGCGCACGACCTCCCAGGCCATGCGCCAGCTCCATCCGGCATGATCGGCAGCGACGAGATGCTGCAGCTGATGGCCGTCCTTATTCTGCTCCGTAGGCGTGAGCGCGTCGAAGGACGCGTCCTCGTCGGCGCGGGTGCGGCGCGCGTCGGGAAAGAACACGGCGCGCTCACCAAAGGCCGCGCGAAACCGGTGCAGCACGCGCTCCTGATCCGTGGCGACGAACACCGCCCAGCCGGGGCCCGCCGGATCGCCGCCGCGGCGCCGCACGACGTCACGCACCTGCTCGATGTAGAGGTCGGTGCCGGCGATCCGGCCGGTGGGCTGCTCGACCGTGTGGCTCGGATGCCGAACGTGGGCGGCGATCAGGATCGGCGCCGTCAGGTGGGCGGCGGCGAAGACGTCGATCTCAGCCTGGTGCTCCGGCCGCAACCGGACGTGCTGGATGAACACGCGGTGATACTGCCGGCGGAACGCGGCGAAGTCGGGGCTGCGATACAGCGTATAGGCGCGGACGTAGGTCATGGTCGGCTCGCGCGCCTCGTTGTGGCGGTCGGCCGGCAGTTCGGCGTGGCGATACAGGAAGCGGGGGTCGTTCATCTCCACGTCCGTCGCGCCGAACAAGGGCTGGAACAGCTTGCTCCACAGATTGCCGTCGCCGGGCTGGCCGTAACAGAAGCTGCGGACCGGCGCCTCGAGCCGGCCAAGGAAGCGCTCGACGTCCCAGTCCGGCAGCACGGCATGGCAGCGATCCTCGCGCTGCTGCCAGGCGAGATGGCTGAGATAGGTGTTGAAGACGGAGAAGAAGCCGCCGTCATGCGCGGCGCAGATCTGGCGGCGCATGCCGCCGATCACGTCCGCTCGCCGCCCGAGCCGCGTTTCCGTGAGCCGGATGATCGCCGGGTCGATCGCGATGCCGCGAAAAGCGGCAATGCTGGGGTCGATCAACGCCGCGAGCCGCGACACCACGGGCGACGGTCCCAGGCTCGGCGCGTCCAGGTCCAGCGGCGCCGGCACCGGCAGCACCGGCCGCGTCACGCCGCCACGCCGAAGGGCATCGGCCAGATCGACGCCCGGCACCAGCACTGCGTCGAACTGCGCGTTCAGCCAGGCGACATGCCCCGCCGGCACCGGATCGGCCGACGACATCCAGGCATAGCGCAGGTGACCCGGCGGCTCGATGTCATTCCCAGGTTCGCTCTGGGGCTCGCACACCACGCTGACGATGATCGCCCTCGTGTTGCGGCATACCGGCAGCACCCGGCCGCTCGGCAGCGTCACGCTGTCCCCCTCCGCATCGGTGGGCAGGAACGCGACCGGGAAGCTGCGGGCCAGAGCCTCCGCCAGCCCGGCCACGAGCGTGCCGGCCTCGCTGGCGAAGTCGGTCCGCCCCACGATGCAGATCTGCGCACCGAAGCTGCCAAACGACAGCATCAGCGGCGCAGCACCACTTGCAGCACCCGCCGCGCCGGCCCGGTTATCCGCCATGCCGTGCTGGACGTCACGCGCTCAAGCATGGCCCCGGTGGCGTGCGCCTCGATACGGGCCCGGTCACGCTCGGCAATCACCTTGTCCCGCTCCGCTGCCACCGCATCGCGCTCGGCCCAGGCTCGGTCGCGCTCAGCCTGGATTGCCGCGAAAGCCGCCGCCGACTCGGTTGCCGCCATCCGCCGCGCCGCCTCGAGCGACTGCAGCCTGATGCCGTCGATCGCGTCGCTCAGGTGTTGCCGCTCGATCGCGGTCTGCGCGGCGAAGCGTTGCGCCTCGAACGCCGCCTGCCGCCACGCATCGCGTTCGGCCATCGCTGTCTCGAGAAGTCGGTCGGGCTCGGGTCTTTCGGCCATGCCGATTTCTATGCCACACATCCCGCCGACGGACACTCGGCCTGATCAAAGGTCCACCCGGGAACCCCTATGACCATATCGCGCCTAAGCCGTTGGGGGAGCTTGATCATCCACTGCGCGCTGTTGCTCGCAGCGGTCGGTCTGATCGGGCTGAGCCTACTGCCCCTGTTCCCTGCGGATGTGTGGTGGGCGCGCTATCCGGACTATCCGGCGTTGCAGATCGGGATCGCCATGGTGGCGGTCGCGGTGCTGCTCATGCTGTGGCGAGGCCGGCTGGACTGGATCGCGGTCGCCGGGCTGCTCGCCGGGATCGCCGTGGAGGCGGATCGGCTCGCGCCCTACCTGGCCCCGGCAGTGTTCAGCAGGCCCGCGCCGACCGTGCCCGGCGGTAGTTGCAGCGCGCTGGACCGGGTCCGCGTGCTGGAAGTCAACGTGCAGCGCACCAACCGGCATGACCACACGCTGCTCGACATGGTCCGCGACCTGAAGCCCGACATCGTCTGGTTCCAGGAGGTCAACGGATGGTGGGAGGACGAGCTGTCCGCGGTGAAGACGATCCTGCCGTATGGCGTCGCCCAGGTGCAGGAGAATTATTTCGGCGTTCACCTATATTCGCGCCTGCCGTTGACCGACACGAGCACGCAGGAACTCGCCGACTCCAATAACCCCTCCATCTTTGCCACCGCGACGCTCGCCTCCGGCCGCCGGCTCCGCCTTTACGCGATCCATCCCCGCCCGCCGCAGATCGGCCAAAGTACCGCCGAGCGGGATGCGCAATTGGCCGCGACGGCGCTGGCGGCCCATGACGACACGTTGCCGCATGTCGTGCTCGGCGACCTGAACAGCGTGCCGTGGGCTGGCGAGATCGCGACGTTGAAGACCATTGGCCGGGTAGAGGATCCGCGCATCGGCCGTGGCTTGTTCATCACGTGGAACGCCGAACGCTTGCTGGCGAAATGGCCGCTGGATCACATCCTGCCGGGTCCGGGCATCGTGCTGAGCAGCATGCGCGTCATGCCGGCCTTCGGGTCGGACCACATGCCGCTGTTGGCCGATCTCTGCCTCACCGGTTCGCCCGGCGTGCCCAGGCCGCTCGATCCCGCCTTGCGCGCCGAGGCCGAGGCCACCGTGGCGCGCGGCCAGGGCAAGGCGCTCGGCCCGAGGTCGACCCGGCAATAATCGTTGCCACTTTCCCGCCGCATCGCGCGTTCATACTGGCCTTGGGCTTCGAACTAGGATGTTAGTACCGATGAGAAAGATGATCTTGGGCGTGCTTGGAGCTTTGGCGCTATGCGTCAGCGGGCTTCCAGCAGAGGCCGCCCCCGCGATCGACGCGCCGATTCAGACGGCGTTGTATCAGGCAGACGGCAGCACTGCCGTTGCCCAGACGGTGCAATATCGCCCGTATGGCTACCGTGTGCCGCCGCGCCGCTTTTACCGTCCGCATCGGCGCTTCTATCGTCCGCCGGTGCGCGGTTTCCGCGGCCCCGGTTTTTATCGTGGCCCGATCCTGCGCCGGGGTTACGGCCGCTACTAAGGTCTGCGTCTCAGACTATTGACGGGGTGGCGGGTTCTTTCGACAAACCCGCCATGCCGACTTCCGCCATTCTATGCGAACCGCTTGCCGGACTTCAGGCGCAGGCTCAAGGCCTGGCCGATGCAGCGGACCTCGCGCCCTCTCTCATTTCACTGCGTCCCCGCGCGCCCTGGCGTTTCGTCACTGCGCGAGCTTGGCCGGCCCCGTTGCGCGCCGTCGGCCTGGCGGATAGTTCGGCCGACATCCTGCTCAGCGCTGGCGGCACGGCCGGTGTCGTCGCTCGGGCATTGCGCCGGCCCGGCCAGCAAATCGTCCAAATCCAGCATCCGCGGCAGGACCCGACCCGGTTCGACGTCGTCGTCGTCAATCGTCATGACGGGCTGACCGGCGCCAACGTCATCGTCACCCGCACCGCGCTGCATCCGATCACGCCGGCGCGCTTGGCCGAAGCGGCGGCGATATGGCAGCCGCGGCTGGCGCATCTGCCGCGTCCGCTCGTCGCCGTGCTGGTCGGCGGCAGCAATGGCCGCTTCCGGCTGGATGGCGCGGTAGCGTCCACGCTCGGTGGCCAACTGGCCGGCATGATGCGCACCGATCGCGTCGGGCTGGCGCTCACCCCGTCACGGCGCACCTCGCCGGAGGCACGGGCCGCGCTGGCCGCCGCCCTCGAGCCGCTTGGTGGCTGGGTCTGGGATATGACCGGCGACAATCCCTATTTCGGCCTGCTCGCCTTGGCCGATGCCATCGTCGTGACCGAGGACAGCGTCTCGATGGTGTCGGAAGCCGTTGCCACCGCGGCGCCCGTCCTGCTTGCCGGGCTGCCCGGCAAGTCGCGGCGGATCCGGCTGTTCAATCAGTATCTGCAGGAGGATGGGCGCGTCCGCCCGTTTACCGGCCGCCTCGATTTGTGGCCGGTGACCCCGATGAACGACACGCTGGCGGCGGGCCAAGACGTTCGCCGCCGCTTGGGTTATTAGACACCCATGCTCGACATCCAGACCTTTGATGCCCGCGCGGGCGGCAATGTTATCTACAAGGCGCTCGCCCATCCGCTGGCCGCCGAAGCTGCGATCGCCTTCGCCGCCACGCTCGAGGGACCGATCGCCGTCTACGATCCGGATGGTGTCGCGTCTGCGATCTGGTCGATGCATCCGGCCCTGCCGGCACCGACCGAGCTGTTCGTGCATGATGTCGCGCAGATCGGCCAGGTCCGCGCCGGCATCGTTGCGGCCCCGCTGACCGACCTGCCGCGTTCCGCCTGCCGCACCTTGCTGATCGCGGCGTTCGACGCCGGGCGTATCCAGTTGCGGATCGGCTTCATGATCCCCGCCGGGATGAATGTGGTGTCGCTCGACGCGCTGAAGCTGCCCGCCGACATGCTGACGCAGCCGGCCCGCTACCTCGAAAAGACCAACTTCGCCACCAACTACGCCTTCTTCCGCGACACCGGCGAACCCGGCGGCGCCGGGCTGCACACGCGGCTGGTGACAGCCAATTACTGGGCCGGCTATGGCGCGAAATCCGTCCGCCTGTGGCTGCGCCTGTTCGATGGGGAGGGCCGGATCATCGCCCAGTGGGAGGAAAGCACGCCGGCCGGCGTCGGCGGCATCGCCATCGACAGCGCCGACATCCGGGCCCGCTTCGGCCTACCCGAGTTCACCGGCCAGTTGTTCATCCACGCCATCGGCGCCGCCGGTCACGACGTGGTGAAATACGCGCTCGACACCTACGGCACCGGCAGCGAAGCCAGCCTTTCGGTCACTCACGACGCCAACGCCTGGCCCAGCGACCGCTACGCCGGCATGCCCGCCCCGCGCGAGGGCGAACGCGTCACCTTCTGGCTGCAGAACAGCCACGCCGCTCCGATTCCAGCCGGGACGGTCAAGCTCGACCGCATGGGCGCCGAGCAGCCAGTCGCCATCGACAGGGAGCTTCCGGGGTACGCCAGCACGCCGATCGACGTCGCTGCTCTCCTGCCTGGCATTGTCTGGCCGGCCCAGATCGAGGTACGCGCCGGCCGGCATCTCGTGCGTCCCCGCTACGAAGTCACCGGCAGCGGCCGCACCCGCATCGCGCACCTCAACGTCGAACGCGCCGACCTCAAGCCGAACCCCGAGATTCCCGCGCTGCACAACCTTATGGGCCGCGGCTACCTGCTACCGTTCCCGGTGCTGCCGCCGGAGCGCTTCCGCAGCATCGTGCTGCCGACGCCGATGGCCGAGACGCAGGCCGACCTGCCGTTGCGCCTCGACGTCTTCGCCCGCGACGGCCGCAAGCTGTCCGAGCGCTTCCTCGGCGACCTCCCGCGCAATCACGCCGTCGCCGTTGACCTGGCCGATCTCGGCGCCGAAGCGGGACATGCCGAGTTGGCCTACGACTTCCGCGACGGCGGCAACGCCGATGGCTGGATGCACTGCCTGGTCCGCTACGAACACCGCGACACCGGCCACGCCGCCGAAAGCAGCTTCGGCGCCCATATCTACAACACGGCGATGACCTACCGCGACGAGCCGCAGAGCTATTCTGGCCCGCCGCCGGGCCTCTCGACCCGACTGTTCCTCAAGCTCGGTGACCGCTCCCGTCGCAGCTTCGCGGCCCTGATCTACGCCGCCTCTTCCCCCTGGCACGCGATGTCGAGCACCACCTTGCTGCTGCACGACGCCGCGGGTGACGTCATCGCCGAGCGCCCGCTTGAGATCGCCTGCTCCGGCAGCGCCCTGGTGTTCCCGCACGAGCATTTCGACGAGGCGCTGCTGGAGCGTGCCGGTGCCCGCGGCTACGTGATCATCCGCGACGCGACCTGCCGCCTGTTCGGCTATCATGGGCTGATGACCGAGGCCGGCGCGTTCTCGCTGGATCACATGTTCGGGTTCTGATTCACCAGCCGGACCATGAAGGTGGCGGTGCCGTAAGACGACGGGTCGGTGCCGAGATCCATGGCGCGGAAGCCCTGGCGCTTCCAGAAACCTGCTGACCGCCCGACCGCCAGGAGCGACACCGTTGCAACTCCTTCGCCGCGCGCCCGATCGGTGATCAGGTCGACGGCCCTGCTGCCCAGCCCGGCAACCCGGGCGGCCGGCAACAGGGCCAGGTCGTGAAGATAAAGCGTATC
This sequence comes from Janthinobacterium lividum, assembly GCA_050954595.1. Taxonomy (GTDB): domain Bacteria; phylum Pseudomonadota; class Alphaproteobacteria; order Acetobacterales; family Acetobacteraceae; genus JAVVHH01. The sequence goes on from JBPBQE010000230.1 coordinate 13,707, forward strand.
CGCGTCGGCCGGCAGCCGCCCCAACAAGCTGTTGAGCAGGGGCGGCCGGCCTAGCAACCAGGGATGCGCGAGCACGTAGCCGCGAACGCCCGCCGCCCCGTCCAGCACGAAGCAGCCGGCCGGATACAGGCTCAGCCGCTCGCGGAACACGGCGGCATCCTCCGGATGCGTCGGATGCACCACCGCGGCGATACGCTCGACCTCGCCCAAGTCAGTCGGCGTCATCGCCCGCCAGTCATCCGTCATCGCGAGACGCCCCTCGGCGACGCTGCGCTCCTCGCAACGACCCCGGATCAGCGTGCGGCGAGCCGGTTCTGGTAGATCCGCAACTGCACCAGCGCCGCGTCCAGCAGCGGCGTGGCCTGCCCGAAGCCTTGCGCCCGCTTGACCATGTCGCCCAGGATTTGCTCGGCCTCCACCGGTAGCCCGGCGGTCAGGTCGCGATACATCGACGTCGCGAAAGGCGAGTTCTTCCCCGTCAATGTCGTGCGCACCCGCTCGTCGGTCGCCGCGTTGGGCGGGTAGCCGGCGGCGGTCGCCACCGCCATGACCTCGTCCACCATCCGGTGTGCCACCGCCGTCCCGCCCGGAACCGCCTCGATGTCGCCGGCCGTGCCGCGCAGCAGGCAGGTCAGCGCCCCGCCCGAGGCGAGCAGCATCCACTTGTTCCACATCTCCGCCATCACGTTGGTCGCGATCCGCGCCTTGAACCCGGCGCCCTGCATGGTCGCGTCGATCGCCGTCACCCGCGGCGACGTGGACCCGTCGCGCTCGCCGTAGACGATCTCCTGGAACGGCGCGAGCTGCACGATGCCGCCCTCCGGATTGAGCGTCGTCGCCACCAGGCACACGCCGCCCAGCACCGGGCGCTCGCCGAACCGCCCGATCAGCGCGTCCAGATGACGCATGCCGTTCAGGAACGGCACCAGCATCGTCTCGGGCCCGGTGACGGCGGCGATATCGTCGAGCGCCGGGTCGAGGGCGTAGGCTTTGAGCCCGATGAGGACGAGATCGAACGGCGCCGTCGACACCCCGGTCTCGAGCAGGCGCGGCTGGATCGTCAGGTCGCCGTGCGGGCTGGTGATGTTCAGCCCGGTCCGCCGCAGATGTGCGGCCCGCGCGGGCCGCACCAGAAAGGTGACGTCGCGGCCCGCCTCGGCCAGGCGTGCGCCGAAATAGCCGCCGGTTGCGCCGGCGCCGACGATCAGTATCCGCATGGCCAATCTCCCCAGAAAATTAGAACAATCGTCGATTGTCGATACGCCCGCGCTCGCTCGCTTGCCAGATGGGGGCCGGCCTCATACCACTGGTGACATGGTCGATCTGCCGAAAACGAGCGCGAACTACGCGCCGCTCTCGCCTCTCACGTTCATCCGCCGCACGGCCGACGTGTTCCCCGACCGGGTGGCCATCCTCCACGGCGATTTGCGTCAGAGCTGGGCCGAAACATACCGCCGATGCTGCCGCCTCGCCTCCGCCCTATCGGCCCATGTCGCGCCGGGGCAGACCGTGGCCGCCATGCTGCCCAACACGCCGGCGATGGTGGAGGCGCATTTCGGCGTGCCGATGGCCGGGGCCGTGCTGAACGCGCTCAACGTCCGGCTCGATGCCGAGACCATCGCCTACATCCTCGAGCACGGCGAAGCCCGGGTCGTGCTGGTCGACCGCGAGTTCGCCGCGACCATGCGCCGCGCGCTGGACCTGCTGCCACCCACCGGCCGCCCATTGGTGATCGACGTCGAGGACGCGCTGGCCCCACCTGCCGAGCCCGCCGGTAGCATGAGCTACGAGGAGTTCCTCGCCACCGGTGACCCGGCGTTCGCCTGGTCCCTGCCCGGCGACGAATGGGACACAATCGCGCTCAACTACACTTCCGGCACCACCGGCAAGCCCAAGGGCGTGCTGTACCACCACCGCGGCGCCTACATGAACGCGGTCGGCAACGTGCTCACCTGGGCGATGCCGCACCACACGGTCTATCTGTGGACGCTGCCGATGTTCCACTGCAACGGCTGGTGCTTTCCGTGGACGGTGGCGGCGATGGCGGGCACCAACGTGTGCTTGCGCCGGGTCGAGGCGACGGCGATCCTCCATGCAATGGACCGGCATGGCGTGACCCATCTGTGCGGCGCGCCGATCGTCATGGGCGCTATCCTGAACCATCCCGGTGTGCAGAAGCGCCCGGCCCCGATCCGCATGATGACCGCCGGAGCGCCGCCGCCGGCCGCCGTGCTGGAAGGCATGGAGCGGCTCGGCTTCGACGTGACGCACGTCTATGGGCTGACCGAGGTGTACGGCCCCGCCACCGTGTGCGCCTGGAACGACGAATGGAACGCGCTCGACGATGACGCGCGCGCGGCGGTCAAGGCGCGGCAAGGCGTCGCTTACGCCGTGCAGGAAAGCGTGATCGTCGCCGACCCGGTCACGCTTGTCCCCGTGCCGCGTGACGGCGCCACGATGGGCGAGATCCTGATGCGCGGGAACATCACTATGAAGGGCTACCTGAAGAACCAAGCCGCCACCGACGAGGCCTTCGCCGGCGGTTGGTTCCACACCGGCGACCTCGCCGTCTGGCACGCCAACGGCTACGTCGAGATCCGCGATCGCTCGAAGGACATCATCATCAGCGGCGGCGAGAACATCTCCACCATCGAGATCGAGGACGTGCTCTATCGGCACCCCGCGATCCTCGAAGCCGCCGTGGTGGCCCGGCCCGATGCCAAATGGGGCGAGACGCCGTGCGCCTTCGTGACGCTGCGGCCTGATACGACGGCCACGGCCGCCGAGATCATCGCCTTCTGCCGCGAGCGGATGGCACACTTCAAGGCGCCGCGCACGGTCGTGTTCGGCCCCTTGCCGAAGACCAACACCGGAAAGATGCAAAAATTCGTGCTGCGCGAAAAAGCGCGGGACCTGGAGGATTAAGATGCCACAGCCCAATCACGTCACCGCCCTCGACGATGCCGACGAGAGCACGCTGCCCGAGGATCTGCAGCCCTATTTCCAGAAATGCCGCGACAAGCTGGGCTTCGTGCCGAATGTGCTGCGCGCCTGGCTGGTGCGCCCGGAAAAGCTGCGCAACTTCATCAAGCTTTACGACGAGTTGATGCTCGGCGCCTCCGGCCTGTCCAAGCTCGAGCGCGAGATGATCGCCGTCGCGGTCTCATCCTGGAACCGCTGCTACTATTGCCTGGTCGCCCACGGCGCCGCCGTGCGCAAAATCTCCGGCGACGCGCAACTCGGCGAGATGCTGGCCTTCAACTACCGCGTCGCCGACCTGCCGACCCGGCAGCGCGCGATGCTCGACTTCGCCATCAAGCTGACGGAGTCGCCGCACGAGATTGCCGGGCCGGACCGCGACGGCCTGAGCCAACACGGTTTCTCCGACGAGGACATCTTCGACATCTGCGAGGTCACGGGGTTCTTCAACTTCACCAACCGCGTCGCCCACGGCCTGGATATGATGCCGAACCCCGAATACCACGCGCTCGGGCGCTAGATGTCCGCGCGCTGATACTGCGGCACTAGATCCAGCTTGACGCCAAGGGTCTTGGCCGCGTGGAGCGGCCAGGCCGGGTCGGCGAGGACGGAGCGGCCGATGAAGACGAGGTCGGCGCGCTCGTTGGCGACGATCTCGGCCGCTAATTCCGGCGTGCGAATTAGGCCGACCGCGCCGGTCATCATACCGCTATCCTTGCGGACGCGCTCGGCGAACGGGACCTGGTAGCCCGGGTGTAGCGAGGGGATGCGCATCGTCGGCTCGATGCCGCCGGTGGAGCAGTCGATCAGGTCGACCTGGCCGCCCTCCTTCAGCCAACGGCATAGCTCGACCGTATCGTCGACCGTGATCCCGCCCGGCGTCCAGTCGGTGCAGGACAGGCGGACGAATAACGGCAGATTGGCCGGCCAGACACCGCGGGTGGCCTCGATGACTTCCATCAACATGCGGGAGCGGCCCTTGAGGTCGCCGCCATAGCCGTCGTTGCGGCGGTTGCTGAGCGGCGATAGCATCGAGTGCAGCAGGTAGCCGTGGGCGCCGTGCAGTTCGATGATCTTGAACCCGGCCTCGAGCGAGAGGCGGGCGGTCTCGGCAAACTGGTCGATGACGGTGTGGATCTCCGCCTCGCTCATGGCGTGCGGCTCCACGGCGTCATCATGGAACGGCACCGGGCTCGGCGCCCACGGTACCCAACCACCATCCTCAGGCCGCAACGCCGTGCCACCTTCCCACGGCCGCTTGCTGCTGGCCTTGCGGCCGGCATGGGCGACCTGAATGCCGGCGAGCCCGCCGCCGTATTCGATCAGCGACACCAGCCGCTTGGCAAAGTCACGCTGCTCGTCGCTCCACAAGCCGAGGCAGCCCGGCGTGATTCGGCCGAGTGCGGAAACGTGGGCTGCTTCGGTGAATACGATGCCGGGGCCACCCATGGCTTTAGCGCCGAGATTCTGGATGTGCCAATCGGTGCCGAGGCCGTCCTCGGCGGTGTATTGGCACATCGGCGAGATCGCGATGCGGTTCTTGGCGGTGACGCCGCGCAGGGCGAGAGGCTGGAATAGCAGGGGAATACGCATGGCCAATGGTGGCCCGCGTACGAGCAGGTGTCGAGACGTCCACCAACCGATTGGCCGCCGCGGAATGATGGTGAGACGAAATGTTGATCGCTCGGGGCTGCATCGATCGGAGCGATCTCTGCGTTTTGATAGCGCGACAATCACTGTGATCATCGCGACCTAACAAATGTTATTTGGGCCGGATCAAGAGTGTCCGCACGTCACGTCCAAATACGGAGATAAAAAATGCGCGCACTATGCTGGCACGGCAAAGGCGATATCCGTTGCGATACCGTTCCGGATCCGACGATCGAAGACTCGCGCGACGTGATCATCAAGGTGTCGAGCTGCGCCATCTGCGGCTCGGACCTGCACCTGATGGACGGGCAGATGCCGACGATGGAGAGCGGCGACGTGCTCGGCCATGAGTTCATGGGCGAAGTGGTCGAGGTTGGCTCACCGAATCACAAGTTCAAAAAGGGCGACCGGATCGTCGTCCCGTTCAACATCAACTGCGGCGAGTGCCGCCAGTGCAAGCTGGGCAATTGGTCCTGCTGCCTGAAGTCCAACCGCAACGGTGCGATGGCGGCCAAGATGTTCGGCTACCCGACCGCCGGGCTGTTCGGCTACTCGCATCTGACCGGCGGTTACTCCGGCGGCCAGGCTGAATACGTGCGGGTTCCCATGGCCGACGTGGCGCCGATGCTGGCCCCCGAGGGCATGACCGACGACCAGCTGCTGTTCCTGACCGACATCCTGCCGACGGGTTGGCAGGGCGCGGAGCATTGCGAGATCAAGGGCGGCGAGACCATCGCCATCTGGGGTGCCGGCCCGGTCGGGCTGTTCGCCATCAAGTCGGCCGCGATCATGGGCGCCGAGCGCATCATCGTGATCGAGGACGTGCCGGAGCGCATCGAACTGGCACGTAAGGCGGGTGCGACCGACATCATCAAGCTGAGCGACGAGGACGTGCTCGAGCGCATCAAGGAAATCACTCATGGTGAAGGCCCAGATGCGGTGATCGACTGCGTCGGCATGGAAGCCAGCGGCGGCGGACACGGCATCATGGGCGCGGTGGCTGCAGTGCAGGAGAAGCTGACCAGCATGCAGCGGCCCTACGCGCTGGAGCAGATGATCACCGCCGTGCGGTCATGCGGCATCATCTCGGTACCGGGAGTTTATTCCGGCCCGGTGCCGATCAACATGGCGACGGTCGTGCAGAAGGGTCTGACCATGAAGACCGGGCAGACGCACGTGAAGCGGTATCTCGAGCCGCTGACCAAGCTGATCCAGGACGGCAAGATCGACCCGGGTTTCCTGATCACCGATCGCAGCACGGACCTGGCTGACGGTCCGGACCTCTACAAGAAGTTCCGCGACAAGAAGGATGGCTGCGTCAAGGTGGTGTTCAACCTGTCGTAACCAGCCGAACGGGATATGGTCGGGAGGATGAACATCCTCTCGATCCAGTCCTGGGTTTCCTACGGCCATGTCGGCAACGCGGCATCGATGTTTCCGCTGCAGCGTCTCGGCGCGGAGGTCTGGGCGGTCAACACCGTCCAGTTCAGCAACCACCCCGGCCATGGCGACTGGACCGGCCGCGTCGGCACCGGAGCGGAAGTAACGGCGTTGATCGACGGCATCGAGCGTCGCGGCGCCTTCGGACGCTGCGATGCCGTGCTGTCCGGCTATATGGGCGATGTATCGGTGGCGGCGTCGGTGCTCGACGCCGTGGGACGGGTCCGTGCCGCCAACCCGGCCATGCTGTATTGCTGCGATCCGGTCATCGGCGATGGCGGCCGGGTTTATGTCAGGGACGGTATTCCCGAGATGATCGCCGGCAAGGCCGTGCCGCAAGCGGACGTGCTGACCCCCAACCAATTCGAACTGGAACGGCTGAGCGGGGTCCCATGCAGCGATGCGGCATCGGTGCGTCGAGCGATCGAGGTCGTGCGCGGCCGCATGCGACCCGGCGGACCACGGGCAGTGCTGCTGACGAGTGCAACCCTCGCGGAAACGCCGGCCGGCACGCTCGACATCGTCGCGGCAGACGACGGCGGCATCGCAACGGTGCAAATCCCGGCCTTGGCAGTGGCGGCAAGTGGGGCGGGCGATATGATGGCGGCGTTGTTCCTGTTTCACCTGCTGCAACTGCGCGATGCGGGTGCGGCAATGGCAGCCGCGGCGGCGGCGGCACACGCGGTGCTGACGCTGACGGCCGAGCAGGGTGCCCGCGACCTACTGTTGATCGAAGCGCAAAACTTCCTGGTCGCGCCCCCCCAAATGTTTCAACTTCGCAAATTTTAATGTGAGCGGCCGGATCTGCCCTGTTCCTGCCGCGATTACCTCGTTCAATCCAGCTGCTCTCGCTCCCCTGGTGTCCGTATGCGTTTCCTGAACATCTATCGCCGCGTGCTCTCTTCCCTCGGCAGCGACAAGCGCCTCGCCGGGTTGCTGATCGTGGCCAACATCATTGTCGCCGCCCTGCAATTCCTCGACCCCGTGCTGTTCGGCCGGGTGATCGGGCTGTTGTCGCAGTCGGACACGATGACGTCGTCCCAGGTCTGGACCCAGGCGGCGCAGTTGCTGGGCGTCTGGCTGGCGGTTGGTGTGGCGGCAATCATCGCCAACGTCGCCGTGGCGATCCACTCGGAGCGGATGGCGCATCGCAACCGACTGTCGATCATGAGCCGGTATTTTAGCCACGTGCTGTCGCTGCCGCTCTCGTTCCATGGCGACATCCACTCGGGCCGGTTGATGAAGGTGATGCTCGGCGGGTCGGACGCGCTGTTCGGCGTGTGGCTGAGCTTCTTCCGCGAGCAATTCTCGACCTACGTGGCGGTCGCGGTGCTGCTGCCGCTGACGTTCTTCATGAACTGGCGCCTGGCGTTAACGCTGCTGGCGCTGGTGATCCTGTTCATCACCATCACGGTCTATGTCGTCCGCAAGACGGAGGGGCGGCAGCGCCAGGTCGAGCAATACCATTCCAATCTGGCCGGCACGGCGCAGGATGCGCTGTCCAACGTCGTGGTGGTGCAGAGCTTCACGCGGCTGGCAGCAGAAAGCCGCATCTTCGGGCAGATTGCCGACGACCTGATCCGCCATCAATTCCCGGTGCTGAACTGGTGGGCGGTGGTCAACGTGCTGACCCGCGGCGCCAGCACCATCGCCGTGATCGCGATCGTGGTGATCGGCACGATGTTGCACATGCAGGGCCAAGCCAGCGTGGGCGAGATTGTCAGCTTCATGGGCTTCGCGACGCTGCTGATCGGCCGCCTGGAGTCGGGCGTGCAGTTCACCTCCCGAGTGTTCCTGCAGATGCCGGTGCTTGAGGATTTCTACAACGTGCTCGACGCCAAATCCTCGGTGCCGGAGAAGGCAACCGCCCGTGCGCTGGAAGCGTCGCGGGGCGAGGTCGGCTTCAACAACGTCAGCTTCGCTTATCCCGGCGGCCCCAACATCCTGAGCAACGTGTCGTTTACGGCGACACCGGGCACGTCGGTGGCCCTGGTCGGGCAGACCGGCGCTGGCAAGTCGACGGCGATGAACCTGCTGCAGCGGCTGTGGGACCCGATCGATGGCGGCATCTCCATCGACGGCCAGGATCTCCGCGACGTCAGCATGGAAAGCCTGCGCGCCTCCATCGGCGTCGTGTTCCAGGAAAGCATGTTGTTCAACCGGCCCATCCGCGAGAACCTGCGCATCGGCCGGCCCGAGGCGACGGATGAGGAGATCGAGCGGGCCTGCCGCCTGGCCGACGCGCACGAGTTCATCATTCGTCAGCCCCGCGGCTACGACACCATCGTCGGCGAACGTGGCTCCACCTTGTCGGGTGGACAGCGCCAGCGCTTGGCCATCGCACGGGCATTGCTGAAGAACCCGCCGATCCTGATCCTCGACGAGGCAACCAGCGCGCTGGATGCAGCCACGGAGGCCCGGGTCTCCCGCGCGATGTCGACGCTGATGAAGGGACGCACCACGTTCATCATCGCGCACCGGCTCAGCACCATCCGCGATGCCGACATGATCCTGGTGTTCGACCAGGGCCGTATCGTCGAGCGCGGCAGCTTCCAGGAGTTGGTCGCACTGGGCGGTCGTTTCGCCGAACTGGTCCAGACCCAGCTCACGCCGGCCGTTGCACCAGCATGAGCGATGCCCGTTGGGCGAATAGCAGGTTCCCCCAACGGCATTGCTTGCTACGGTAGCCCGGTGAACCGGCTGCGAGTCGCAAGCTGGTGCAAGATAGATCGGGACGAAGATGGATTGGGATAAGCTTCGGGTGTTCCACGCGGTCGCGGAAGCCGGAAGCTTCACCCACGCCGGCGACACGTTGAACCTGAGCCAATCGGCGGTGTCGCGGCAGATCTCGGCATTGGAGGAAAACCTCCAAGTGCCGTTGTTTCACCGGCACGCGCGCGGGCTGATCCTCACCGAACAGGGGGAAAGCCTGAACCGCACGGTGCGCGAGGTCTTCGCCAAGCTGGCGATGACCGAAGCGTTGCTGACCGAAAGCAAGGAAAAGCCGGCCGGTCGCCTGAAGGTGACGACCACGGTCGGGTTCGGGACGACGTGGCTGGCCCCGCGGTTGAAAGACTTCCTGGAATCCTATCCCGAGATCACGATGTCGTTGTTGCTCGACGATAGCGAGCTCGATCTGGCCATGCGCGAGGCCGACGTCGCGATCCGGATGCACGCGCCGAAGCAGCCGGACCTGGTGCAGCGGCATCTGTTCCAGATCCAGTGGGTCACGGTGGCGTCACCCGAGTATGTCGCCAAGCACGGTGTGCCGGAGCGGGTGGAGGACATGGACCAGCACCGGCTGATTTTGTTCGGCGATTACCAGCCACCGGTGCCGGACATTAACTGGCTGGCCGAGGCCACCAAGCGGCTGGGCTCGCCGCGTCGGGCGCTGTTGGAGGTCAACAGCTTGCAGGCGATGGCGATTGCTATCAAATCAGGTCTAGGTATCGGCGCATTGCCGAACTGGATGTCCGACGATCTTGCCGGCCTCACACGCGTGCTGCCTGACCTGAAGGCGCCGAAAGTGGACGTATTCTTCGTCTATCCGGAAGAACTCCGGAATTCCAAGCGTGTGGCGGTGTTCCGGGATTATCTGTTGGCGAAGCTGCAGGAGCTGCATTGAGCGTTGCAAACAAGACAACCGGGTCGGGCAATCCTTTTGTCGACGCGGCCATGCTGGCGTTCGAAGCACAGGAGGTGATCGGCCTGCGCCTGTGGAAACTGGCACAAGGCGGCACCGCAGCCAGCACGGAGGCGCAGCAGATGGTCCAGGAGAAAATCTGCGCCGTAGCCAAGGCCACATCGATGATGACAGCCGCTTCCATGCAGGGGCGGCCGGATCGCGGCGCGGAAGACGTGGTGAACATGCTGCGTCAGAAGGTTCGGGCGAACCGAACACGACTGAGCAGGTAAATCAGACCAGGCGCCGCCCCTTGAGGGCGGCCAACAGCGTCCCGTCGTCGAGCACGTCCAGCGCGCCGCCGAACGGGACGCCTTGGCCCACGCGGGTAATCGGCAACTCCGGGGCGACCCGGCGCACCTGATCGGTGAGCCAATGCGCGGTCGTGGCGCCATCCACCGTGGCGCTCAGCGCCAGGATGATCTCCGATAATTCGTCGGCCAGTTGCAGCAACGGCGCGGTGTTGAGGTCGTCCGGGCCGGTCCCGCCCAGGGCCGAGAGCGTGCCACCGAGCACGTGATAACGGCCGCGATACGCGCCGGTGCGTTCGAGCGCCCATAGGTCACCGACGCCTTCGACGACGCAGACCAAGCTCTGATCACGCACCGGGTCGGCACAGATCCCGCAGGGATCGCGGCTGTCGAGGTTGCCGCAGACCGAGCAGGTGCGGACCGCACGCGCCGCTGCCGTGATGGCGGCGGCGAGCGGGGCCATGCGGGTCTCGGGCTGCTGCAACATGCGCAGCACGGCCCGGCGGGCACTGCGCGGACCCAGGCCCGGCAGCTTGGCCAGCAGGCCGATCAGCCGATCGACTTCGGGGCCACCCATGACCGGGTGACGCTGTTCGGCTCGTCCTGCCGGATCAGAACGGCAATTTCATGCCGCCGGGAAGCTCGAGGCCGCCGGTAGCGTTCTTCATCTCGTCGGCCATGATCGCCTCGACCTTGCGCTTGGCGTCGGCATGGGCGGCGACGATGAGGTCCTCGAGCATCTCGGCTTCCGCCGGGTCGAGCAGCTTGGGATCGATCTTCATGCGCTTGAGATCGGACTTGCCGGTCAGCGTGATGCGAACCATGCCGGCGCCGGACTCGCCCTCGACTTCGGCGGCGTCCAGCTTGGCCTGCATTTCGGCCATCTTGGATTGCATCTGGCTGGCCTGCTTCATCAGGCCTGCGAGGTTCTTCATAGGTCGTCCTCCATGTCGGGATAGGGATTGGTGTCGTCGAACACCGACTCCGTCGCTGATTCCGGGGGCGCCATCAAGCCATAAGCGTCGACACGGTGATCGGTGACGCGCTCGATGGTGGCGCCGGGAAAGGCGTCGAGGATGGCGCGGACCAGCGGATGCTCGGCGGCGACGCCGCGGCGGGCGGTGTCGGCGGCCAGGCCCTGATGGGCCAGCGTGTCGTCTCCTTCGCCTTGGGAGAGCGCGATGGTCCAGCGCGTGCCGGTGGCTTCCAGCAACAGGCGGCCGAGCGAGGCGGCCAGGTCTCGCGGCGCGGCCGGCTGCGGACGCAACTCGATGATGCCCGGCGCAAAACGCACGAGATGGACGCTGTGCAGCAAGTGCCCGTGCAGGACCGGCTGATCGTGCGCCACCAGAGCGACCACGTCGCGGAAGCTGCGAAGCTGCGGCGTGGTGGAGACGGCGGGCGCGGCCTGCAGCACGGCACCACCGCCGGCAACCGCGCGCATGCCGCCGCCATCGGAGGGCGGAAGCGGCGTCGTTGACGGTGGACGCGGTGGGGCCGCCGGATCAGACAGGCGGCGGACGAGGTCCCCCGGCGTCGGCAGGTCGGCCGTGTAGCACAGGCGGATCAGCACCATCTCGGCCGCGGCGCGGCGGTCGGACGCGGTTTCCACCTCTCCCGTGCCCTTGAGCAGCATCTGCCACAGCCGCCCGAGCACGGGGACGCTCAACCGCTCCGCCAACCCGGCGCCGCGGACGCGCTCCATCTCCGGCAGGTCCGACCCGTCCGCCAGGCCGGGCACGGTCTTCAGCCGGGTCAGCGTGTGGGTAAGGTCGAGCAGGTCGCCGAGCATGACGCCGAGATCGGCACCGCGTTCATGGGCGCGGTCGGTGATGGCGAGCGCGGCTTCCGTCTGGCCGGCGACCACGGCCTCGATGAGGTCGAACACGGCGTTGCGGTCAGCCAGGCCCAGCATGTCGGCCGTGTCCGCGCCGGTAACGGGCGCGTCCCCGCCGCCGGATTGGGCGATGGCTTGGTCTAGCAATGAGAGGCCGTCGCGGGCGGAACCGTCGGCGGCCCTGGCGATCAGGTCCAGCGCGGCGGGCTCGGCAGTAACTCCTTCCTTGGTGCTGATGCGGGCGAACAGCTCGGTCAGCTCGGCGATCGAGATGCGGCGCAGGTCGAAGCGTTGGCAGCGGGACAGCACCGTGATCGGCACCTTGCGGATCTCGGTGGTGGCAAAGACGAATTTGACGTGCGGCGGCGGTTCTTCGAGCGTCTTGAGCAGCGCGTTGAACGCGTTGCGCGACAGCATGTGGACTTCGTCGATGATGAAGACCTTGTAGCGCGCCTGCAGCGGCCGGTAGCGGGTGGCGTCGATCACCTCGCGCACGTCGTCGACGCCGGTATTGCTGGCGGCATCCATCTCGATGACGTCGGGGTGCCGGTCGGCCAGGATGGCGACACAGTTCGGACACACGCCGCAGGGGTCGGCAGTGGGGCCGCCCTGCCCGTCCAGCCCGATACAGTTGAGCGCGCGGGCAATGATGCGCGCGGTGGTGGTCTTGCCGACGCCGCGGACGCCGGTGAGCATCCAGGCATGCGCGATGCGGCCCTGCGCAAAGGCACGGCGCAGGATGCGGACCATGGCTTCCTGGCCGATCAGGTCGTCGAAATTGCTCGGCCGGTATTTGCGGGCAAGGACCCGGTAGGGCACGGCGGCGACAGCCATTGGAGCGGGGTCGCCAAAGAAACCGCCGCCCTCTTGAGGCGGGTCCGGCAGTGTGTCGTCCAATCCGGACATCACAGTGCCGGCGTCTCCTCGGTAAAAGGGTGGGAGGCCGAACATCGACCCGAGCGTAAACTCGCTGCGGCTGCTTCCTTCCGGACCTGACCGGGTTGGCAAGGCGCTCGTCCGCCGCCGACCTCCCACGCGCTCCATAGCACAGCCAGGGTGGGGGAAGACAAGATGGGTGGCACAAGCGGGAGTCGCGTGCGAGAAGCGACCACCATGCCGATGATCCTCGCGAGCCGTACCAATACCTATGCGGGCAGCCCGCTGGACCGGGCCGGCCTCCGGCGGGACGACACTGCCTGGATCGAGGAACGGCTGGCCGATCCGCACAGCGTGTTCGTGGTCGTCTGGCGCTCCAAGACGCTGATCACCGCGGCCGACAGCCCGGCGGGCGTGTTCCTTACCGGCGCCGAAGCCCGGGAATGCCGGGTCGCCGGTGGGCCTTGGGCGTTTCTCGGGCTGCGCGACGGGCGCGCCGTGTTCGCGGTCGATATCAGCGACGTCGATGACCCGGCCCAGCTCGTGCCAGGCGGCGAGACGCGATTCGAGGATCTGCGCGCTCTGGCGGGCCGGTTGCCGGCGGACGACGCTGCCGTTTTCGCCCATGCGCGCGCGCTCATGTACTGGCGGGCGCGCCACAAATTCTGCGGCGTCTGCGGCGGCACGTGCGAGCCCCGCACCGCCGGACACGCGCTGGTCTGCACGCAGTGCGACGCGCAGCATTTCCCCCGTACGGACTCGGCAGTGATCATGCTGGTGCACCGCGACGGCAAGGTGTTGCTGGGGCACTCGCAGCGCTTCCCGAACTCGACCATGTATTCGACGCTGGCCGGGTTCCTCGAGCCGGGCGAGAGCCTGGAGGAAGCGGTGGCACGCGAGGTGCTCGAGGAGGTCGGCGTGACGGTCGGGCAGGTGCAGTACCACAGCAGCCAGCCCTGGCCGTTTCCGTCCAACATCATGCTTGGTTTCTATGCCGAAGGACTGACCGAGGAGATCACCCTGCAGGAAGACGAACTGCGCGATGCCCGCTGGTTCACGCGCGACCAACTGCGCGACCCGGCGGCACACGGCTTCCAGTTGCCACGGCTGGACAGCATCGCGCGGCGGTTGATCGAGGATTGGTTGGAGCAGGCATGATGTGGCGCCCCGTCCTGCTGCTGCCGCTGTTGATGGCGGCCTGCGCCGAGTCGCCCGGGATCGTCCCGGCGCCGCTCTCGCCGCAGGAACAGGCCTGCGCCGCACAGGCGGACCAGGACCCGGCGCTCAAGGAAGCACGCGCGATATCGGCCGGCCGGCTCGAATGGGAGTGGCAGCACGAGCCGCAGATCGAGCAGATCAAGCGCGACGCGATCACCCGCTGCCTGCGCTCGCGCGGGCTGATGCCGCGCGGCGGGGTCGAGCGCGCCCGCTAAAAAAGCTTCACGCAGAAGGGATGCACCAACGACGCCGACCCGGCGTTGAACGCTGAACCACCTCACGGGACATTCAGATGCATCACATCAAGACGGCAGACGGCACGGCGCTCTACGCACGCGAATGGGGCACCGGCCCGACGATCGTCCTGATCCACGGCTGGCCGCTCGATGCCGACATGTGGGAATACCAGGCGGTGCCGCTGGCCGAGCAGGGCTTCCGCGTCATCGCCTATGACCGCCGCGGTTTCGGCCGGTCGAGCCAGCCCTGGACCGGCTATGATTACGACACGCTGGCCGATGACCTGAAAATGGTCATGGATACCTTGAAGGTCGAGGACGCGTTGCTGGTCGGCTTCTCCATGGGTGGTGGCGAAGCGGCCCGCTACATGTCGCGCCATGGTGGCAAGGGTGTCTCCAAGGTGGCGTTCGTCTCGGCCGTGACGCCGTTCCTGCTCAAGACGGCGGACAACCCCAAGGGCGTCGATCAAAGCGTGTTCGACGAGATCCTCGACGGGCTACGGACCGACCGGCAGCACTTCCTGGCCGGGTTCGCCAAGAAGTTCTTCGGCGTCGGCCTGTTGTCGTCGCCGGTCAGCCAGGAAGTCATGGACTGGTCGTTCAACATGGCGATGCTGGGCTCGCCGCGCGCGACGATCGAGTGCGGCAAGGCGTTCGCGATGACGGATTTCCGGCAGGACCTGCCGAAGATCACCGTGCCGACCCTGGTGATCCATGGCGACTCCGATGAGACGGTGCCATTCGAAAGTAGCGGCAAGCGCACCGCACAGATGGTTCAGGGGGCGCAGCTGGTCGTGTATTCCGGTGCGCCGCACGGATTGCAGATGACCGAGAAGGACCGTCTCGTGAGCGATCTGGCCAGTTTCGCTCGCACCGGACGCGTCTAGAACCCGGTTGCCTGCCGGCCGCGCCTTCTGGCACGGTCGGCGGATAATCGAGGGAGGGCGCGGTGGAGCCGACATATCCGCTCAACGCATGGTATGCCGCCGCGTGGAGCCACGAGGTCGCGCGTGACCTGAACAAACGAACGGTGTGCGGCAAGGACATTGTGCTGTTCCGGCAGCAAGATGGCGCGGTCGCCGCGCTGGAAGATGCCTGCTGGCACCGGCTGATGCCGCTTTCGCTCGGAACGCTCGAGGGCGACACCGTGGTGTGCGGCTACCACGGACTGCGCTTCAACGGCGCCGGGCGCTGCACATTCATGCCGGCGCAGAAGACCATCAATCCGTCGGCTGGCGTGCGGTCATTCCCCACGGTCGAGAAGCATCGGCTGATCTGGACCTGGCCCGGCGATCCCGCGCTGGCCGACCCGGCTGATGTCCCGGACTTTCACTGGAACGAGGGTCTCAACGCCGATGGCAACGGCTGGGCCGGCGAAGGCGGGACGTTCTACGACCTGAAATGCGACTACCGGCTGGTGCTCGACAACCTCATGGACCTCACGCACGAAACGTACGTGCACGCCGGGTCGATCGGGGATGATGCGATTACCGATACGCCATTCGATGTGACCTACACCGACCGCACGGCGACGGTGACGCGCTGGATGATCGGCATCCATCCGCCACCATTCTGGGCCAGGCATCTCGACAAGCCCGGCCAGTTGGCCGACCGCTGGCAGATCATCAACTTCCAGGCTCCGAGCACGATCGCGGGTGATGTCGGCGTCGCGCTGACCGGCACCGGCGCGCGGGAGGGTGACCGCAGCCAGGGAGTCAATGGCTGCTTCCTGGCGGCGATCACGCCGGCGACGGACACGACCTGCCACTATTTCTGGAACTTCGTGCGCACCTTCAGGCGTGAGGACGAAGCGCTGACCAAAGCGATCAACATCGCGCACGTCAACGGCGGCAATGGCGTCTATGACCAGGACCATTTCGTGCTGGAGGCACAGCAGGCCGCGATCCTGAAGCAGCCGCGGGCGCCGTTCTACCATCTCAACATCGACGCCGGGGCGCTATGGGCGCGGCGGCTGATCGACACCATGATCGCCGAGGAGCGGGTGCCGCAGCGACCGATATTGGCCGCCGAGTAATGGCCGAGTTGATCGAGTGGGGCACCGCGACGCTGCGCAGCGTGCGGGACCTCACCGCCGACATCCGCCTGTTTGAGATCGAGCCGGCGGTGCCGGTGCGGGCGGTAGCACCGGGCAGCCATCTGTCCCTGCTATTGCCGATCGGGGCGGGCAGCGACGTGCGCTCCTATTCGGTCGTCAGCGTCGCCGACGGCGCGGTGCGGATCGCGGTCAAGTTGCTGCCGGAGTCGCGCGGCGGGTCGGCCTACCTGTGGTCGCTCGCGCCAGGGGCACGGCTGACGGTGTCGCGGCCGCGCAACCACTTTCCGCTGGGGCGGAACGCGGAAGACTACCTGCTGGTGGCCGGCGGGATCGGGGTCACGCCGATCCACGGCATGGCCCTGGCGCTGGCGGAGGCCGGGTTGCCGGTGCGGGTGCTCTACGGCGTGCGGAACCAGGCCGATGCGGCATTTGCCGACGAGATGCGGGCGGTGCTGAGCGACCGGCTGGCGGTATCGGCTGGGGTGCCGCTGGATCTGGAGGCGGCGATCGCGACGCTGAAGCCGGGTGGCGAGATGTATGTATGCGGGCCGATCGGGATGCTGGAGGCGGCCAAGCGGGCCTGGAAGGCGAGCGGCCGGCCGATGGCCAAGCTCCGGTTCGAGACGTTCGGCAGCAGTGGGCGCTACGCGACCGAAGCCTTCACGGTGGCGATCCCGCGGCTCGGGATCGAGCTGGAAGTGCCGCGGACGATGAGCCTACTCGACGCGCTCGAAGGCGCTGGCGTGCCGATGATCTATCATTGCCGGCGCGGCGAGTGCGGCTTGTGTGCGCTGCCGATCGTAGGGGTCGAGGGCGTGGTCGACCACCGCGACGTGTTCTTCACCGAGGGGGAGAAGGAGGAGAACGCGAAACTATGCACCTGCGTGTCGCGGCTCGCGGGCGGCGTCCTGACGCTGGACGTCGGCAGCCGGGGCTGACCGACAAACGCCCGTCATCGCGAGCGTAGCGCGGCGATGACGAAAGGCTACTTCACCAGCGGGCAACCGCCATCGGCCAGCGGGCGAAAGGCCTGGTCGGCGGGTACGGTGAAGACCGGCGTGTAGAGGTCCCATGCCGATGTGGATTCCGCCGGGCTCTTCACCTTGAAGACGTACATCGGGTGGATCGCCCGGCCATCGGCGCGCACGGTCACGGGGCCGAACAGCTTGTCCTCGATCGGGGCGGCGCGCATGGCGGCCAGCACCTTGTCGCCGTCGATGCTGTCGGCCTGCTTGGCGGCGTTGAGGTAGGCCAGCACCGATGAATACACGCCCGCCTGGTTCGCGGTCGGGACGCGGCCGGGCATCTTGGCGGTGAATCGCTTGGCGAAGTCGCGGCTGGCGTCGTCGCGGTCCCAGTAATACGCCTCGCTCAGCAGCAGGCCCTGCGCCATCTCCAGCCCGATTGCCTTCACGTCGGAGATCTGGGTGAACAACCCGGTCAGCTTCTGCTTCGGCGTCACGCCGAACTCGGCCGCCTGCTTGACGCCGTTGATCAGGTCGCCGCCCGTGTCGGCGAACGCGACCACGTCGGCGCCGGACGATTGCGCCTGCAGCAGGTAGGACGAGAAATCCGTCGTTCCCAGCGGATGCTTGATCGACCCGGCGACGCTGCCACCGAGCTTCTTCAGCGCCTCGGCCGTGTCGCGCTCCAGCGCGGCGCCGAGCGCATAGTCGAATGAAACGAAGTAGAAGCTCTTGGCGCCGATCTGCGTCAACGCGCGGGCCGCCGCGTTGCCCATGGCCCAGGTGTCCATGGTCCACTGCACGGTGGTGGGTTTGCAGAACTTGCCCGTCAGGTCGGAGGTGCCGACGTTGGTGGCGATGAAGGTGCGGTTCTTCTCGGCCATGATCTGGTTGACGGCCAGGCCAACGCCCGAGTTGACGGCGTCCGCCACCGCGTCGACACCCTCGCGATCGACCCACTGGCGCACGACCGTGCTGCCGATGTCGGGCTTGTTCTGGTGATCGCCATAGAGGATCTCAACCTTGATGGCCGGGTTGGCGGCGGTGAAATCGTCCGCGGCGAGTTGTGCGGCGACGACGGAGCCCTTGCCGGACTGATCGGCGAACGGCCCGGATTGATCATTCAGCACGCCAACCTTGAGCAAGCGGTTGGGGATCTCTGCCCATGCGGGAACTGTGACGAGCACCGCGAGGATCGGGGCCAGGTTGAGGATGCGCTTGATCACGAGAACTCCTGGAATCGGTAGGTGGAACACGACGCCGATGCGCTGCGACCAGAGGTCTGGAACGGGCCGGAGGCGGCCGATGGTGTCAAGGGTGACGATTGACGACGGGCGACGCGCGCCGTTACCTCCACCCTCCGAACAAGGAAGAACCGAATGGCGGGGGTACCGGCATCGTTGCGCATCGAGACGAGCGGGCCGGTCGCGGTGCTGTCGCTGGCGCGGGCGGCCAAGCGGAACGCGCTCAACGTCGAGCTGATCGAGGGCATCCGGGATTTCTTCAGCGCACCCCCGGCCGGCGTGCGGGCCGCGGTGCTGCGCGGTGACGGGGAGCATTTCTGCGCCGGGCTCGACCTGGCTGACATCACCGATCAGGACGCGGCGGCGAACATGTTCCATAGCCGCCTGTGGCACCGCGCTTTTGCCGCGATCGAGAGCGGGGATCTGCCGGTCGTCTCGGTGTTGCGCGGGGCGGTGATCGGCGGCGGGCTCGAACTGGCGGCCGCGACGCACATCCGGGTGGCCGAGCCCAGCACGTTCTATGCGCTGCCGGAGGGTCAGCGCGGCATCTTCGTCGGCGGCGGTGGATCGGTGCGCATCCCGCGGCTGATCGGCGTTGCGCGGATGATGGACATGATGCTGACCGGCCGCACCTACGGCGCGGTCGAGGGCGGCGCGATTGGGCTGTCGCAGTATCTGCCGGAGGCTGGCGCCGGGGATGCGCTGGCCCTTGAACTGGCGGGCAAGATCGCCGGCAACGCGACGATGACGAATTTCGCCGTGTTGCAGGCGCTGCCGACGATTGCCGCGGGAGCGCCGGCAGCAGGATACCTCACCGAAAGCCTGATGGCGGCCATCGCCGCATCCGATAGCGAGGCCAAGCAACGGCTGGCAGAATTCCTGGACAAGAAGGCGCCGAAGATCTCACACGCATAGGCGGGACGACCCGGTGAACCGGGCACCCAGGGAGGAACGATGGCCGAGTTGGCTGGCTTTACGATCGAGCGCCGTGACGACGGGGCGACGGTGCTGTCCGCAACCGGCGATCTGCCGCCCTATCCGCGCCGGGTCACGGACCGGCTGGTGCACTGGGCGGCGGTGACGCCGGACGTGACGTTCCTGGCGGAAAAGGACGGCGATGGCTGGCGCCGGCTGACCTATGCGGCGGCGCTCGACCAGGCGCGGGCGATTGGGCAGGCGTTGCTCGATCGGGAGCTTTCGGCGGAGCGGCCGGTGCTGATCCTGTCCGGCAACGGCATCGAGCACGCGCTGCTGGCCATGGCGTGCCAGCATGTCGGCGTGCTCTATGCGCCGATCTCGGCCGCCTATAGCGGGGCCAACAGCGACCTGGTCAAGTTGCGGCAGATCGTGGCGCTGACCACGCCGGGGCTGATCTTCGCGTTGGGGACCGGGTTCCGCCGAGCGCTGGATGCGGTCCTACCCGAGGGGTGCGAGACGCTCGACAGCCTGGACGCTCTGTTGCAGACGAAGCCGACCGAGGCGGTTGATGCGGCCTACACGGCCATCGACGGCGATACCGTCGCCAAATTGCTGTTCACCTCGGGCTCGACCGGGACGCGGCCGAAGGCCGTGATCACGACGCACCGGATGCTGTGCGCCAACCAATCCATGATGAAGCTCGGCTTCGGCTACCTGCTCGGCGACGAGAAGCTGATCATGGTGGATTGGCTGCCCTGGAGCCACACCTTCGGCGGCAGCCACAACTTCAACATGGTGCTGTTCGAGGGCGGCACGATGTACCTCGATGCGGGGCGCCCCCTCCCCGGCCAGTTCGGCCCGACGCTCGACGCGATCCGCGAGGTCGCGCCGACATTGTATCTGGCGGTGCCGAAAGCCTGGGAGGAGCTGGCGCGCGCCATGCGGGCGGACCCGACGCTGAACCGGCGCTTTCATGAGCGGTTGCGGGTGCGCTTCTATGCCGCCGCGGCGCTGTCGCAGCCATTATGGGACGAGCTGGACGCGCTGGCGGCCGAGGCGACCGACCATGAGTTGCCGATGATCACCGGGCTGGGCTCGACGGAGACGGCGCCGATGGGAACCTGCACCGATGGCAGCCGGGCCGGGCGCGCGGGTGACATCGGCATGCCGGTGCCGGGGATCACGCTGAAGATGGTGCCGACGGACGGCAAGCTCGAGCTGCGGGTGAGCGGCCCCTGCATCACGCCGGGCTACTGGCGCGACCCGGAGAAGACGGCGGCGGCCTACGATGCCGAGGGCTTCTACTGCATGGGCGACGCGGTGGCCTGGATCGATCCTCTGGACCCGGCGCGCGGGTTGCGCTTCGACGGACGGCTGGCAGAGGACTTCAAGCTGATGTCCGGCACTTGGGTCAGCGTTGGGCCATTGCGGGCGCGGCTGATCGCGGCAATGGCGCCGTGGGTGCGCGACGTGGTGATCGCCGGGCATGACCGCGACGAGGTGACGGCGCTGGCGCTGCCGTTCAACTCGCAGGATGCGAGCGACCCGGCGGTGCTGTCCGCACTGACCACCATCCTGGGCGAGTTGGCCGCGACGGCAGCGGGCAGTTCGGCGCGGGTGGTGAGGATGGCGTTCCTCGCGGGGCCGCTCTCGCTCAACGCGGGCGAGGTCACGGACAAGGGCTCGGTCAATCAGGCGGCCGTTTTGCGATGCCGGCCGGGGGAGGTGGCGGCGCTGTATGCCGACCCGACACCGCCGCACGTGCTGTGCGCCGTTCAACAAAAACAAAGGATTTCAGCATGAACCGGCGCACTCTCCTGCTCGCGGCGGCTTCGGCCGGGTTGCCCATGTCGTTACGCGCGGCGGAGCGGCCGCTCAAACTCGGCGTGCTCAACGACATGAGTGGCGTGTTCGCCGACTATCAGGGACCGGGCTCGCTGACGGCGACGCGGATGGCCGTGGAGGACAACCAGGGCATGGCGGGCGGCCGGGCGATCGAGGTGGTTTTCGCCGATCACCAGAACAAGCCGGATGTCGGCATGGCCATCGCGCGCAAATGGCTCGACGAGGACGGGGTCGACGTCATCATGGACGTGCCGAACTCGGCCATCGCGCTGGCGGTGGCGCAATTGGTGACCGAGCGGAACAAGGTGTTCGCCGGCGCCGGCGCCGGGACCGCCGACCTGACGGGGCCGCGCTGCACGCCGAACATCGTGCATTGGGATTACGACACCTGGCAGGCCAGCCAGGCGCTGGGCCGCGCGATCACCGAGCGGGGCGGCAAGAGCTGGTTCCTGCTGGCGGCCGATTACGTGTTCGGCGCCGACCTCGACCGCAACGTGAGCGAGTCGGTGAAAGCGGCGGGCGGGACCATCGTGGGCGGGGTCAAGGCGCCGTTCCCGACGGCGGATTTCAGCTCGTTCCTGTTGCAGGCGCAGTCCTCGGGCGCCCAGGTGCTGGCGCTGAACAACGCCGGCGGCGACACCACTACGTCGCTCAAGCAAGCAGCCGAATTCGGCATCAACAAGCAGATGCAGGTGTGTGGCCCCGTCTACAACATCAACATCACCAAGGGCGTCGGGCTCGAGGTGGCGCAGGGGGTGCTGGGCGTGACGCCGTTCTATTGGGACTTCAACGCCGACACGCGCGCCTTCTCGGAGCGATACTTCAAAACGGTGAAGTCGATGCCGAACGACATGCAGGCCGCGATGTATTCGGCGACGCTGCATGTGATCAAGGCGGTCGCCGGGGGCGCCGATCCGGCAGACGGGCGAGCGGTGGTCGCCGCGATGAAGGCGATGCCGACGGATGACCCGATCTTCGGCAAAGGCAGCGTCCGCGAGGACGGGCGCAAGCTGCACCCCGTCTACCTGTTCCGCACCAAGAGCCCGGTGCAGAGCCAGTCGCCCTGGGATTTCTATGAGATCCTTTCGACCATTCCCCCGGACAAAGCATTCCGACCTCTAGCGGACGGGCGTTGCCCGATGGTGAAAGCATGATCGAGCGGGTCGCCATCGTCGGCACAGGCGTCATCGGCGCGAGTTGGGCGAGCAACTTCCTGGCCCAGGGACTCGACGTCTCGGCCTTCGACCCGGCGCCGGGCTGGGCCGAGCGGCTGCATGCGACGATCGAGGCGCAATGGCCGGTGCTGGAGCGGATCGGCCTGGCCGCCGGCGCGGACAAGGCGCGGCTGCGGATCGCGACGACGCTGGAGGAGGCGCTCGAGGGCGCGCAGTTCGTACAGGAGAACGGGCCGGAGCGGCTGGACGCCAAGCGAGCACTGTTCGCGGCGATGGATGCGGCGACCGGGGCGGAGGTGGTGATCGCGAGTTCGTCGTCGACGCTGAAGGTGAGCGACGTGCAGGCCGGGCTGCGGCACCCCGGGCGGATCGTGCTCGGGCATCCGTTCAACCCGCCGCACTTGATCCCCTTGGTCGAAGTGGTTGGCGGCTCGGGCACCGACGCGTCGGCGATCGAGACGGCGATGCAATTCTATCACCAAGTCGGCAAGAAGCCGATCCGGCTCAAGAAGGAGAAGGTCGGGCACGTCGCCAACCGGCTGCAGGCGGCGCTGTGGCAGGAAGCGTTCAGCCTGCTGATCGAAGGCGTGGCCGACGCCGAGGACATCGATGCGGCGATCTCGCACGGGCCGGGGCTGCGCTGGGCGCTGCTGGGGCCGTTCCTCAACCTGCATCTTTCCGGCGGGCCCGGCGGCATCGAGCACATGCTGGCTCATCTGGGGCCGCCGACACAGTCGATGTGGCGCGATCTCGGCCGGGTCGAGCTGACGCCGGAGGTCGCAACGCTGCTGGCGCGCGAGATCGGTGCGCGGGTGGCGGCGTTGGATCTCCCGGCCGTGGTGGCGGAGCGGGATGCGACGCTGGTGTCGTTGCTGCAAGCCAAGGCGGCTACGACCCTGCCATGACCGGCTTAAGCCATTCTTAGTACATCGGCGCCAAGATACCGTTGTCGGAGGATTGCTGATCCAGCTGACTAAACTGGAAGTGGGTTGGTTTGCCTAGACGCGCGGTACGAGCCCTTTTCTCCGTTGCGCCGGAGCTTGCTGCGATCTCGTGTCTCGTTGCCCTCATCTGGTGGGGCATCGGGAGCTTGTTGGCCAACCAGCACGCCAACGCCCTGGATGCCGCCGTGCGCGACACCACGAACCTGGCCTACGCGTTCGAGGAGAACACCCAGCGCGCGATCGCCGGTGCGGATCAGGTGCTGCTATCGTTGCGGGCGTCGTATGCACGCGAGAGGTCCGGCTTCGATCTCGGCCTGTGGGTCAAGCGCGAAAGCGCGCCGGATTGGCTGACGGCCCAGATCGCGATCATCGGGCCGAATGGAATGTCGGTCGCCAGCACGGCCTCCAAGATTCCGGTTAACGTGGCGGACCGGGAACACTTCGTTTTTCAGCGCGACTCCGATGGGGACGAGCTGTTTATCAGCCGCCCTATGATCGGGCGCAGCAGCGGGCGATGGACCGTCCAACTGGCACGCAAGATCAAGCTCGAGGACGGCCGTTTCGGCGGCGTGGTCGTGCTATCCATCGATTGCTACCAACTTTCTACCTTTTACCAATCGCTGAACCTGCAGCAGGGCTTCATCGACCTGATCGGGCTCGACGGCATCGTTCGCGCCCGCGGCCCGGTCGAGGCCGACATGATCGGCCGCCAGATGACCGGCATTCCTAATACCGTGTTGGCCGAAAAGGGCGGCAGTCTCCGGATTCCATACGGGTACGACGAACTGACGATCTCATTCCGTCGGCTGAACAACTACCCGCTCGTCGTATTGGTGGGCTTCAACGACAAGGCGATCCTCGCCGATTTCCGGCATACCCGGCGCGTCATGTCCTGGTCCGGTGTCGCGGCCACGATCCTGGTCCTCTTGATCGGCGCGGTATGGATCCGCCAGCGCAAGCGGAGCATGCGATCGCAGCGCTCGCTTCAGGTAACCCTGGCGAGCATGAGCCAAGGTCTGGTGATGATCGACGCCGGCGGGCATGTCCGTGTGGTCAACGGGCGAGCGCTCGACCTGCTGGGGCTGCCGCAGGAAATGGTGGCGCATTTAGGCGAAGGGCGGTCCAAGCTTTCCCAAGATGCCGAGCGATCGCTGCTCCAGGCATTGTCCAACATCCACGACACCCGTGTCCGCACGGTCGATGGCATGAGCTTTCCGGTCCTCGAATGCAGCATCTCGGCCATCCCGGCCGGCGGCGAGGTCCAGACCATTACCGACGTCACGGCCCGGCATCTAGCCGACCAGCGGATTCGGCACATGGCGCTCCACGACCATCTGACGGGTCTCGGCAACCGGATATTCTTCTCCGAGGAAGCCGACCATCTCCTGGAACTCGCCGCGACGGCCGGACACCGATACGCCGTCCTGTGCTTGGACCTGAACGGCTTCAAGAAGGTCAACGACACGCACGGCCATGAGGGCGGCGACGACCTGCTCATCAAGGTCGCTCACCGTCTGACGGCGGCCACGAGGCCGGACGATGTCGTCACACGGATCGGCGGCGACGAGTTCGCCATCCTATCCCGGCTCGGCACCGACGAGGCTTCGAATAGCGGTGCTGCGATCGCCCAGCAGATCTGCGCCGCGCTGGAGGCGCCGTTCACCATCGGCGCGCAGCAGATAAAGATCGGGGCGAGTATCGGCGTCGCCGAGTATCCGCAGGACGGCCTGGGACGAACCGATTTACTGCGCAACGCCGACCTGGCCCTTTATGTCGCGAAAGCGGATCGGCAGAGCCCGGTGCGGCAGTTCGAACCGGGAATGGCGGAGGTCGCCCGCAACAAGCAGCGACTGGAGGAGGAGCTACGGGCGGCGATCGGAACCGACCAGCTGTTCTTGGAATTCCAGCCGCAATTCCGTACTTCGAGCCTCGCCGTCGTCGGGTTCGAGGCCTTGGTGAGGTGGAACCATCCCACCCGGGGTCGGCTCGGTCCCGATGCCTTCATTCCGCTCGCGGAGGAGACCGGGTTGATCGTGCCCTTGGGCCGGCAAGTGCTCGAGCAGGCGTGCCGTGTCGCGTTGTGCTGGCCCGCCAACGTCCACATCGCCGTCAATCTGTCGCCGGTGCAGTTCCGTGACCCCGAAATCATCCAAACGGTCGAGACGGTGTTGGCCAGCACCGGGTTGCCGGCATCTCGGCTGGAGCTGGAGGTGACGGAGGGTGTTCTCATCGCCGACGAGCAACAGGCGCTGAAGACGTTTGGGGAGTTGCGCGAACTCGGGGTGACGTTGGCGCTCGACGATTTCGGGACGGGATATGCAAGCCTCAGCTATCTCCGGAAATTCCCGTTCGAGCAGATCAAGCTGGACCGCTCCTTTGTGCAGGCGCAGGTCCTCGAAGAACGCTCGCGCCACATCCTGCGAGCGGTTCTCAGCCTCAGCCGCAGCCTGCACCTTTCCGTGGTGGCGGAAGGCGTCGAGACACGGACACAGCTGCATCTCCTGCGGCAGCAGGGATGCCATGCCGTGCAAGGCTTCTTGGTCGGGCGACCGATGGCTCAGCGTGATGCGGAAAACATGTTTCCCAATCACCTCGAGAGCATCGGTCGTACCAGCGCTGCCTTCGAACGCCCTCGAACTGTCACCTCGATCTGACCCATTCGAGTTGACAATCCCACTTACCTCGGGCCATTAACGTTAACGTTCACTTTGCTGTGACAATCCGGGGTTGTGCTTTGATCGAGTGATCGATCGATGGTGTTGGCCCACATCAGCAAACGGAGTGAACACCGCTGGAACGCCCTGTTGAACGGTGAAATTGAATGGTCGTGGTCCCGTGCTCGTTGCTGCGCACCGTGCAAACTCATGCGCCGATCCAGGCTGCGATCACCGGGCGGCGAGGAGCCGAAACCGCGACATTCGGCGAAATCGCCCAGCGCGCCCTGCGGTTCCGTCGCACGCTGGCACAACTCGGCGTTGAACAGGGCGACGTCGTCCGCTGCGATCTCGATATTGGATGCGACCTTGCGGCGCTGATCCTGGCGTCCCTGGCGACCGGAACCCGGCTCGTGATCGGGACCGGGACCGGGACCGGGACCGGCACCGGGGGTCATGTTGCCGCACCGGTCAAGTTGCTGGTCGTGCGCGATCGAGGCTCCCCGCCGGACGGCCGCATCC
>JBPBQE010000256.1:0-39358 GCA_050954595.1 Janthinobacterium lividum
CTGTGAAACCTGCTGCCGGAACTGCGGCGCGGCAATCCATGACACCCCAGTGGGTGCCCTGGACCGACAAGAAGGGCCGGTTCGACCCGCTACGGGCGGTCACGCTGGGGATACTGTTGCTGCCGGCCGCATGGCTGGCGCTCCGGTTCGCGCTGGGGATGATGGGTGCTCGGCCGCTGAATGCCGCGATCCACAGCACGGGGTATTGGGCGGTCAGTGGCCTGATCGCGTCGTTGATGATCACGCCGGCCAAGGCGATCTTCGGCATGCCGGGGATCGTGGTGTTGCGTCGACTGATCGGCAATGCGGCGCTGGCTTATGCCGGGCTGCACCTTGCCCTGTACTGCGCGGATCAGAACTGGAAGGTCCTGACGATCATCACGGAGATCGTGCAGCGCTTCTACCTGACGATCGGGTTCGTCGCACTGGTGGGGCTGGCGGTATTGGGGGTCACCTCAACCGACAAATCGATCCGGCGGATGGGTGCACGGTGGAAACGGCTGCACAAGCTGGTCTACGGCCTGGCGGTGCTGTCGCTGGTCCACTTCATCCTGCAGACAAAGGCCGATGTGTCGCTGCCCCTGCTGTTCGTGGGCGTGTTCATCTGGTTGATGATCTGGCGTTCGATGCCGGTGGGTAAGGATCGGACCTTTGGCGGGCTGGCGGCGGTGTCGGCGATGGCAGCAGTGCTGACGCTGGGTGCGGAATGGCTGTGGTATGCGCTCGGAACCCATATCGACCCCATCAAGGTCGTCGTGGCTGAAACCGACGTGTCGTTCGGGCTGGGGCCGGCGGACCAGGTGGCGCTCGCGGGCGCTGGCGTGCTGCTCGCGTTGTGGATACGCCGGTTGTCGCAGGGATCGTTGGGCACCAAGGCGGCATTCTGGGTGGTGTCGTTCGCGCTAGCGGCGGCCATCGACGAGGTAGTGACGTTCGCGTTCGGAATCGACCGCTTCATCGAGCCGGGAGACTGGACGTTCCTGTTCCAGGATCTGGCCTGGGCGGCCGTGTTGGGTATGCTGGGCTTCGTGCGCTGGCGCTCCCAGACGTCGACGCAACGGCGGATGGTGGACGGGCTGGCAGTGTGCTGCGTCGCGCTTCAGATCATGGTGTCGGACGGATCGCTGCGGTTGGCCGAAATGATCGTCGCGGTGGGAGTTGGCATCCTATGCGCGGTGCTGACCTGGCAGACATGGCGGCAGACCAAGATGGCCGCGGTGGCATTCGCGGCGCTGATCCTGGTCATCGTGCAGGGCGTCATGTCGCAGGTCTGAGATCGATCGCCGGTCAGAGCGCCTTGGCGGCTTTGACCACGTCGGCAGCATGACCCGGCACTTTCACCTTGCGCCAGATCCTGGCCACGGTGCCGTCCGCTGCGACCAGGATCGTGCTGCGGTCGATGCCCATGTAGCTCTTGCCATACATCGATTTCTCGACCCATGCGCCATAGGCGGCAATGACGGTCCCATCAGGGTCCGATGCGAGCGGGAAGGTCAGGGCATATTTCTCGGCGAACTTCTCCAGCGCCTTCATGGGGTCCTTGGAGACACCGATGACGTTCAGGCCGAGGGCGTTCATGTCGGCCAGGTTCTCCTCAAAGGCTTGCGCTTCCTTGGTGCAGCCGGGCGTGTCGGCCTTGGGGTAGAAATAGAGCACGAACGGCTTACCGGTCATGTCGGCCAGGCTGACGACGCGGTTGCCGGTGGCCGGCATGGTGAAGTCCGGAGCCCGGTCAGTCTCGGCGATGGTCACTCAGGTCTCCTACGAGGTCGCGAAAGGCACGGCTGACGGCGCCGGCCGTGGTCTCCATCCTGGCGCGGAGAGCGACGAGGTCAAGGGCATCGGCCGCGCGGAGCAATGGCGCGAGCGCCGTGGCGGGCAACTCGGCCGTGGTGCGGCCGACCAGGATGCGCAGCATGCTCTGAATGGTGCGCCAGAGATGGTCGGCCTCGATGAGGCAGGCGGCTTCGGCGGCGGGGATCGCACCGATCGCGGCGAGATGCGCGAGGGCGTCGGTGGTGCGCTGCAGCCCGGGCGGGGTGCCGGTCACCAGCAGCAAGGTCTGGGCGATGAACTCGACGTCGATCATGCCGCCGGGTCGCAGCTTGACGTCCCACGGGCCGGTTGGCGGCAGGTCGCGGAGCAGGCGGGCGCGCATCTGGGCGGCATCGTCCCGGGTCTGGGTGGGCGGTTGGGTATGAGCCAGGGCGGCGGCGATGGCCGTCTCGACCGAGGCGGGCATCGTGCCGGTAGGGCAGTCGCAGGCGACGAGACGGGCGCGGGTGAGGGCCATGCGCTCCCACGTCCAGGCGTCGGCGGCGTGATACCGGCGGAACGCCTCCAGCGAGACGGCGACGGGCCCTTTGCTGCCGGAGGGACGCAGGCGCATGTCGACGGCGTAGAGCGGGCCGTCGGCGCCGCGGGCGGTCAAGGCGGCGACGAAGGCGTGGGCGGCGCGGATGAACCAGGTGCTGACGGACAGGCGACTCTTCTCGTTGCCAGCGTCGCTTTCGGTGGCGTCCGGGGCGTGATCGTAGATCAGCATCAGATCGAGGTCCGAGCCCGCCATCATCTCGCGGCTGCCGGCCTTGCCGAGGGCGACGACGGCCATCGCGCCGCCGGGGATGCGGCCGTACTTGCGCTCGTGATCGCGCAGCACGGCCCCGAGCAGCGCGCCCAACGCCGCGTCGGCGAGGGCGGAGCGGGCCAGACCGGAATCATCGACGTCGAGCCAACCCTCCATCTGACCGACGCACAGCCGGAATTCCTCGCTGCGGACGAAAGCGCGGGTGATGGCGACGACGTCCTCCAGCGAGCGAGCGTCGGCCAGGCGGCCACCGAGAGACTGGGCCACATCCGGCTCGAGGGCATCGGCAGTGAGCAAGCCTTCGAGCGCCATTGGCACGGTCGCGAGATGCTCTGACAGCGAAGGTGCCGCGCCCAATACCGCCGCGACCCGGCGCACCAGGTCCGGATTGCGCTGCAGCATCGAGAGAATCTGTACCCCGGCCGGGAGCCGTTGCAGCATCTGGTCGAAGCGCATGAACGCGCCATCGGGGTCAGTCTGTTGGCCGAGGGCGGCCAGCAGGGTCGGCAGGACGAGGCCAACGAGTTCCTGTGAGCGGGTGGAACGCAGCGCGCGGAGGCGCCCTGCGCGCCAGGCGCGCAGGGCGGCGATGATGCCGGAGGTGTTGGTGAAACCGAGCGCTTCGAGCGCGGCGACGGTGGCAGCCGGGTCATCGATGCCGCTGAGGTCGAGCGTGGCGGCGCCCGGCGGTGGGTCGGGGACGACTTCGAACACCTCGGCGTAACGCTGACGGACGCGGGCCATGTGTTGCCCGAGCCAGGCGGCGAAGGCCGGCGTGTCGGGGCAGCCCATGAACACGGCGAAGCGGTCGAGGTCGGCGGTCTTGGTGGGAATGGCGTGGGTCTGACGGTCGGCGACCATCTGCAGCCGGTGTTCGACGGTGCGGAGCACGCGATAGGCCACCGTGAGTTCGGCCGCCGCGCGGCGGGACAGGCGGCCGGCGCGGACGAGGCTGCGCAAGGCGCCGAGCGTGGTCGGGTCGCGCAGCGAAGGGTCGCGACCGCCCCAGACGAGCAGAAGTGTCTGGGCGGCGAACTCGATCTCGCGGATGCCGCCGCGGCCGAGCTTGACGTTGAGGCCGGCAATCCCGTCCGTATCGTCCAACCCCTTGTGTTGGTCGATGCGACGCTTCATGGCGTGAATATCGGCGATGGCGGCGAAATCCAGGCCCCGGCGCCACACAAAGGGCCGGATCTGCTGCAAGAAGTCGTAGCCACGGGCGAGGTCGCCGGCGAGGGGCCGCGCCTTGATCATGGCGGCGCGTTCCCAGTTCTGACCCATGCTCTCGTAATAGGCGAGCGCGGCGGGTAGGGCGACGACGGGGGGTGTGGCGGCCGGGTCGGGACGGAGGCGCAAGTCGGTACGGAACACGTAGCCGTTCGCGTCTCGGGCCTCGAGGATGGTAACGAGGTTGCGCGACAGGCGCGTGAAGATGGGGCCTAGGTCGTCGCGATCGTTTTGCGCGGCCGGGTCATAGAAGAGAATGAGGTCGATATCACTCGAGTAGTTCAACTCGCCTGCACCGAGCTTTCCCATGCCGAGGACGATCAGGCCGCTGTCACGACTGGGGTCGGCGCTGTCGGCGATGTCGAGGTCGGCGGCGTTGGCGAGCAGCAGGTGATCGACCGCGTGACGCAGGGCGGCTTCGGCCAGCCAGGACAGCGTGGCGGTAACGCGGGCCAGCGTCCACAGGCCGCCAATGTCGGCGATGGCGCAAAGCAGGGCGACCCGGCGCTTCAGCGCGCGCAGGGTGGACGCGACGGTGGCGCGCGGGGCGGACGGGTCGAGCGTGTCGGCGTCGGTGCGGAGCCGATGAAGCGTAACGTCGGGGCCATGGTGCCAGACGGAGAGCGCGGTATCGGCTTCGCGGACCAGCAGGTCGGACAGATAGGGGCTGCCGCCGCCGAGCGCTTCGAGCATGGGGCGGCCGGTCGTGCTGGTGGCCAGGGCGGCGGCTTCAGGCCCGAGATCGGCGAATCGTTCGACCAGGCGGGCAGCAGCGTCGGGGTCGGCGGCGGCGGGCCAGGTGCCCGACAGGGTGCTGAGAGTCATCGGGGCGCAGCGTGTCCGGGGTAGGGGAGACGCGTCAACCTGCCATAACCGGCCTGAGCTGGCGGACGGTGTGGCAGGCGGCGATCGGGCCAGCGCGGGCGTTGCTCGGGGTGGCGCTTGCAGTCGTGCTGGTGGCGATGCTGGCAGCGATCGGGCTCGCCTGGCGGCTGGGACAGGGGCCGCTGGACGTGACGTGGATGATGCGCGCGGCCGAGACTCTGATGGGGCCCCAGGCCGGCCTGGGGCGGGTGCAGATCGGGCGCGCGACGGTGACGTGGGACGGGTTCAACGGCGGGGCGCAGAGCGGGCTCGAGGTGCGGCTGCACGATGTGAGCACGGTGGATGCGGCCGGGCAGAAGCGGGCCAGCGTCGCACTGGCCGACGTGAGCCTGGCGCCGCTGCCGCTGTTGGTGGCGACGGTGTCACCACGGCGGGTCGTGCTGGACGGGGTGCGGCTCCGACTGGTGCGCGGCGCTGGTGGAACCGTCCGGCTCGACACCGGCGCCGATCAGCCCGAGGACGCGTCTCCAAGAGATAATGGCGGTTTCGGCGCCGTGCTGGCCGCCCTGCAGCAGCCGGCGGGAAGTGACGGGGCTGATCCGGCGCTGAGCGCGCTGGAGCAGGTCGTGGTCGAGCATGCGCGGCTGACGCTGGTCGACGAGGCGTCGGGCGTGTCGGTCGCTGGCGAGATCGGCGGGCTCGATCTGAGCCGCAAGTCCGGCGGCGGCATCACCGGGGCCGCGACAGGGACGTTCATCACGGGCGCTACGACGCTGGCGTTGACGTTGAAGGCCGAGCTGCTGGCGGCAGGCGGGACGCATGTCGAAGCGAGTT
Organism: Janthinobacterium lividum; assembly: GCA_050954595.1. Classification (GTDB taxonomy): domain Bacteria; phylum Pseudomonadota; class Alphaproteobacteria; order Acetobacterales; family Acetobacteraceae; genus JAVVHH01. The sequence goes on from JBPBQE010000256.1 coordinate 5,474, forward strand.
TGACGCCCGTGTCGACGCGAACGGTCGATTTTGGTTTCCTGACGCGGCTCGATCCGGGGCTCTCGGTACTGGGCGGGCTTGAGACATCGATCGGGGCCGAGGCGAGTTTAGACCTCACGGCCGGGCTGCGGCCGGAAAAGGCGACGTTGCATGCGACTGCCGGGTCGGGGACGCTGTCGGTGCCGGACAGCACACCGGTCGCCTTCGACAGTGCCTCGGTCCGGGCGTCGGCGACGTGGGACGGCGAGTCGTGGCGTCCGCAAACGCTGATCGTCAACCCGGCGCAAGCGACGCTGGTCGCGGGTGGGACGCGGCGGAGCACGGCCGCCATCACCGTTTCGGCACAGCACGGCGATGACCGGATGATGGCGCAGACGACGCTCCGGGTCAATCGGCTGCAGTTCGGCGACCTGCCGGCACTGTGGCCCAAGGCGTGGGGCGGGCATGTGCGCCCCTGGCTGACCGACAACGTCACGGCAGGGACGGCGCACGACGCGGCGTTCACAGCGACGATCGCGATCCCAGACGCGGACCCCGGCAAGGCCCAGGTGACGGCGGCGGGCGGCTCGCTGCAGGCGGACGAGGTGGTGATCCATTGGCTACGGCCGGTGCCGCCGGTCGAGCATGCGCGTGCGACGCTGACGGTGACGGGGCCGGACGATCTGCTGATCACGATACCGCGGGCGAACCAGGGGCCGACGGTGCTGAAGGACGGCGTGATCCATTTCACCGGCATGTCGCACAAAGACCAGTACATGGAGCTGACGGCGTCGATCCAGGGCAGCGTTCCGGACGTGCTGCATGTGTTGCGCGAGCCGCGGCTGAACTTACTGTCGGCGCATCCGATCCCGATCACCGGTTCGGCGGGACGGGCTTCGGCGCAGCTGAAGCTGAACGTGCCGATGTTCGACCACCTGACGTTCGACCAGGTGTCGATCGCGTCAACGGGACGGCTGACCGGATTGCGGCTGGATGGCTTGGTGGCCGGGCGGAACCTGACCGGTGGCGACATCACCTACGACGTGACGCAGGATGGGCTGAAGGCCTCCGGAGCGGCGACGGTCGCGGGAATCGCGGGGCAGGCGGAAGTGCAGATGGACTTCACGCCGGGACCGAAGACCGAGGTGCTGCAGCAGGCGCGGCTGGTCGGGCGGGTCGGGGCAGCGGAGTTGGCGGCCAATGGGCTCGGGTCGGCCGGGCTGCTGACGAGCGGGTCGGCGCTGGTGGACACGACCTACTCCGAACAGCGGGATGGCGTGTCCCGCGTCTCGGTCAAGGCGGATCTCGGCCCGGCGGGGCTGTCGGCGCTGGGGTGGCACAAGGCGCCGGGCGCGGCGGCGCAGGCGGCAGCGACCGTGACGCTGAAGCACGGCAACATCACCGGCGTGCCGAGCCTGACGGCGAGCGGGCCAGGCATGAAAGTGGTCGCGCGCGCGGCCGTGGTGGATGGGGTGCCGCGGGTGCTGCAGGTGGAGCAGCTGATCCTTGGGCCGACGCGGGTGTCGGGCGAAGTGGCGTTCCCGCCTGACGAGACCGGGCCGATCCGCGTGCGGGCGAGCGGTTCGGCGCTGGATGTATCGGAGCAGGTCGGCTCGTTGTTCGAGGGTCAGGATGCGGGCGGGCCGGGGCGGGCTTTCGTCGCCGATGTCCGTTTCGGGCGTGTGTCGCTCGGACATGGGCGGGTGCTGACGGATCTGGCGGCGCATGCGGAGCGGGCCGGCGGCAAGCTACAATCGCTGCAGGCGACGACGGGAGGGCGGGAGAAGTTGCTCGTCTCGCTCACGCCGGTGGAGAACGGGCGGTCGCTGTCGGTGCGGGCGGCGGATCTCGGCGCGCTGCTGAGCGGGCTGGATCTGACGCGGACGATCCAGGGCGGGGCGTTGGCGGTCGAAGCGCGCTATGACGACCGGGTCGCCGATCCGCCGTTGGAGGGGCGGGTGCAGCTGCGGGACTTCGCCGTCAAGGACGCGGTGATCGTCGGCAAATTGCTGCAGGCCGTGACCGTCTACGGGATCGTGGACGCGCTGAAGGATAGCGGGGTGTATTTCGCCGAATTGCAGGCACCGTTCTGCCTCTGCGCGAACGTGGTGCGGCTTGGGCCGAGCCGGGCGTTCAGTTCGTCGCTGGGGATCACGGCGAATGGCTGGATCGACCTAAATCGACATCTGATGGACATCAGCGGGACGATCGTCCCGGCCTATGCGGTGAACGCGGCGCTGGGAAGGCTGCCGCTGGTCGGGCGATTGTTCAGCCCAGAGCGGGGCGGCGGGTTGATCGCGGCCAATTTCAGCGTCGGCGGCGCCGTGGTTAGTCCGAACGTCAGCATCAATCCGTTCAGCCTGCTCACACCCGGCTTCCTACGCGGATTGTTCGACCTATTTAGCTGACGGCGGCGATCCCTGCTGCGTCTCGGGTGTCTTCCCGGGTCCGTCCACCTTTAGGAGGGTGGCGAGCTGGTCCACGCCTGCGCGGATCTGGCGGTATGAGGCCGCGGCGACCGAGGCGTCCCCATCCACGGGATCGTCGATTTCGCCGACGCCGATGAGGTCGCCGAGCAGGATGGTTGGGACCGGTAGATCGGGGTAGCGGTCGGCGAAGGCGGCCTGGTTGACCCGGTCGAACAAGACGATGAGGGAGGCTGCTTCGGCGCTGGTGCGGTCGAGCCAAGCCGAGCGATGGTCGGCGAGGTCGATTCCCTCGGACGTCGCCTGGGCCTGGAACAGGTCGGGTGCGGATCGGCCGGGCCGGGGCATCATGCCGGCGGAGGTGACGACGAGGGCTTCACCGGCGGTCTGGCGCAGGACGGCGGCGCCATAGGGGCTACGGCAGATGTTGCCCTGGCAGGCGAACAGGATGTGCTTGGGTCCGGGCGCAGCGGCAATGGCCGAGACGACGGTTTGTGCGCGGGCGGTGGCGGCGCGGCGCTGTCCGGGGGCGAGGCGCTGGGCGCGGGTGAGGGCGCTGCGGGCTATGGTGGAGAGTTCGGCGCGAAACGGGGCGGGATCGTCGCGAACGTAGACGTCCTGTTTTTCGCCGTTGACGAGCATGCGCCGGGTTCCGGCGAGGCGTTGAAGTAAGGCGCCGGCTCTGCGGAGGTGAGTGCCGTGAGTTTCGGCGACGGCGACGGCGGAAACGAGGTCCGGGATGACGTTGCGGCCGAAGATACCGGCGCGGTAGGGAACGGGGGGCGTGTCGGCGCCGTCCACCAGAAGGCGATACCAGCGATAGGGGAAGTCGACGCCGAGGGCGACCGGCAGCGGCAAGGACCCCCAGGGGCGAGCGTTGACCTCGAGCAGGATCCAATCGCCGGAGGCGTTACGCTTAAACTCGACCATGGCGATGCCGGTGTAGTCGACGCCGGCGGCCAGGGCGGCGCAGGCTTCTACCAGATCCGGCGTGGGCGCGGCGCTGACGCGGAAGAAGCTGCTGCCGGACCGCTCGTGGACCCGGCGATGCTCGAACGCCTGCAGCAGACGGCCATCATGGGCGAGGATCGACAGGCCGAGGCCATCTCCCTCGAAGCAGGACTCGAGCAGCAGGCTGTCGGGTTCGGCGTCCCGCAGGACATGGGCCAGAAGCCCCTCGTCGCTGGTGACATGAACCCGGCCGCGTTTGGCCAAGCCTTCGATCGTATAGGAACGGCGCGGCTTGACCACGACCGGGCTGCCGAATTCGGCCAGGACGTCGGCCGGCCTGTCGTCCTGCCGCGCGATGCGGCCCCGGGCGATGGGAACCCCGACCCGATCGGCAAGCTCGCGGGTTTCGTGCTTGTCGAATAGAACCTCGATCGCGCGGGCGTTGGGGATGGCGAGGCGGGTCAGTTCTTCGAACTCGGCGCGTAGCAGGTGAAGCGGCAGCAAATTGCGTTCGTCGCAGGGAACGACGAGGTCATACCCCTGGGCTTCGAGCAGGGTGCGCATGGCGGTGCGCCATGCCGAGCCATCGCCCATCCACGGGGGGATATCGTGGATGGCCGCAATGTAGCGGCTGGCCAGGGCAGGGGCGCGGAAGTCGAACGGAGCGGCATGCACCTCGATCCCCTGGCGCCCGAGCGACCGGACGGTGGCGAGGAATCCCCGTGTGTCATCGCCCATGACGAGAGCCTTGCCGCGGACGGCCGGGGCGGACGGGGAGACGGCAGGCTGGGTCAGGTCGGCAAATCCGCACGCATGTGGTTGGCGAGCTCAGTTGTGGTCAGGGTGGTCCATCCCGGTATCGTCGCAAAGAATCGTATGTATTTGGTTAAGGCGTCGAGCAAGGCGTCGCGGGCGGCTTGGGTGCGGGCGTAGGGAGAGCCGCCGGTCATGAGGCTCGAGCTATGATAGGTGAGCATGAAGTAGCGTTGGCCACGGGCCAGGGCGGCCTCGGTCTGACGCTTCATGTCGGCGAAGCCGTGATCTTCGGGGCTGAGCCGTAGCCGCTCGAGCAGGCCGAGGCGGCTGGCCAGGCCAGGGGCGCGGAACCGTTCGAGGCGGGAAAGCATGGGGAACAGCCGCGGTCCGGACGCGGCGGCGAGGCCGACGAAATGAACAGAGAGCGGAAGCTCGGCGATGCCGCAATCAGTCATGAAAGGTTGGTCGGGCAGACCGCGGAAGTCGGGGCCCTCTTTGTTGGAGGAGTCCAGATGCGGCACCACGCTGGTATCGGCGATGAAGCCGAGTTCGTCGAGGATACCGGGCGTTTCAGCGCTGATGCCGTAGCGGCCGGCTTTATAGACACGGGGTGGGCCGCCGAAATTGGCGGCGATGGCGTCGCGCAGCACGGTGAGCTTGCGCTGCATCAGCTCCGGCGGAAGATTGCTGGCGAACGAGTTGCGCGCCGACACGGCCTCCTCGTCGGGCGGGTTGACCCACGGATGCAGATGCGCGCCGATCTCGCAGGCTCCGGCAGCCTGCCAGGGCGCCAGAACGGCGATGGAGGACGGTGTCGTCGCCACGGGATAATCGATCGCGTAGGTCGGAACGATGCCGTGGGCCGTGAACACGGACTGAGCCAGGTGCTGGTAGCCGATATTGGCAACGCTGGTGCTGCTGCGGTCGAAGGGGGCGTCCCACTCGAACTCCTCCTCCGTGTCGATGACGACGAGGAGCGTGGGCGGCGCGACGGAGCGGAGGGCTCGGACCGGGATCATGGGAAAGGGGGGAGAGATACGCCGACGGAGAGGCTCCGCCGGCGTGCTCTGCTGGTGTAGGGGCTACTTCTTGGCGCGCGGCTTGGGAGCGGCTTTTGCCGGCGCAGCTTTGGCGGCCGGAGCGGCCTTGGACGCTGCCTTAGGCGCCGAAGCAGCCTTGGCTGCCGGGGCGGCGGATGGCGGATTCATCGCATCCTTGACCTGCTTGGCGGGCATGAAGTTCAGCTTCTTGGACGCGGCAATCTGGATCGTCTCGCCGGTGGCCGGGTTGCGGCCTTGGCGGGCTTCGCGCGAAGCGACCTTGAACTTGCCGAAGCTGGGAATGCTGACTTCGTCGCCCTGCTGCGCGGCTTCCACAACGGCCTTGAAAACGCCGTCTACGACGGCCCGGGCTTCTTTTTTGTCCATGTTGAGGGTGGTCGCGATCTGTTCAGCAAGCTCGGCTACGTTCATTGGAGTTCCTTCCGGAGATGTTGTCAGTGCATACCGTTCCGGCCAGTCGATCGCTCTGGCGACCCGGGAATCCACGGTCGGAATCGGCCTCAAAGCAGTGTTATCCATAAGCTCATTGCGCGGGCAAGCCCGCAGGAGTGCCAGAGCGTCCAATCCGGGCTATTCTATGGCTAGTCCGCAACAACACCGTAATGAGTTGACCGATTATTAGGATTAGTCCGAATTTATCGACGCTGGAAGTCCCATGTTCCGCTCGCGTGGTTCGGTACCTATATGAAAAACACCGTGCTTCTGGGATGGTCGGCGGCAGTGAGGTAGCGTGATGTCTGGTTTTAAAGGCAAGGCGCCAGGTGCCGGGTCCGGCGAGATGTCGCTGCGGACGCAGGCGTTGCGGCCTTCCATCGCCATGGATGCGCGGGAATCGACCAAAGCGCGCAAGATGCGCCGTGCTGGCGCGGAGCCGGCCGACATCGCGCTCGCCCTTGGCGTGCCGGTGGAGGAAGTCGAAAAAGCGCTGGTGCAGATGCGTTCGCCCCGTCCGGAGACGACACGAGGAACGTTGAACGTAACGCTGGCAGCGCACCGCATGATCATGCTGGAGCGGGTGGGCGACGAGCCGATCTGGCAGACGATCGATCGGATGCTGGATGAGCTACTGCGTCGGCGGGCGAGCGGGCCAGAGCGGCGTGGTGCGTCGCGGGCGAAAGCGGCCAAGCCGCCGGAGGACCTGCCGTTGCTGAATTTGACGACGCGCTCGGACGAAGAACCGGGCAGCTAGCGGCGATCGCCCGGCCTGAGGCGCCGGGTCGATGATTGGCTCAGGCGGCCAGGCCTGCTTCGAGTTCGAGTATTCGATGCGCCAGGGTCTCGCGAGTCTCCCGCTCCATCGCACGGTAGTTGGCGACCAGGGCGGTGCCGAATTCTGTTAGGTCCGCCCCGCCACCGCCGACGCCGCCGCCTCTGGTCTGAACCACCGGATGCCGGAACGTCTGGTTGAGGGCATCGATCAGCAGCCAAGCCCGGCGATAGCTCATCCCCATCGCGCGCCCGGCCCCCGAGATGGACCCGGTCTCACCCAACAATTCCAGCAAACGCACCTTTCCGGGCCCGAGCGCGCGGTTCTTGTCGAAATCGATGCGGAGCGTGATTCTCGTCATGGCGACAAATTAGCACCGGAGATGCCGAACGGCAGTGCAAAACGGGCTCGCCGCAGCACCGCGTTCCGTGCGCTCGATGACTGGCCGAAACCGGATGCGGGTGGTTCTATGCGCCAGCGCCGCGGCGCCTAAGATTCAAGGGAGGCAACAAAATGGCTCAACCGAGCAAGACGGCTCTGGTCACCGGCGCCGGCAGCGGCGTCGGCCGGGCCACGGCATTGGCGCTGGCCGCAGCCGGGTGGAGCGTCGCGCTGGTTGGACGGCGGCGGGACGCGCTCGACGAAACGGCATCCCAGGGGGCGGATGCGGCATTTCTCGTGCTTCCGACCGACGTGTCTGATCCGGGCGCGGTGGATGCGGCATTTGCAGCCGTCAAGGAAAAGTGGGGACGGCTGGATTTGTTGTTCAACAATGCCGGCATGGGTACGCCGTCCCTACCGATCGACGAGATCTCAGTGCAGCAATGGATGGACGTGGTCGGTGTCAATCTGACCGGGTCGTTCCTATGCGCCCGCGCGGCGTTTCACATGATGCGACACCAGTTGCCCCGGGGCGGACGGATCATCAACAACGGCTCGATCTCGGCACATACGCCGCGGCCGGGTTCGCTGCCGTATACCAGCACCAAGCATGCGATCACGGGGATGACCAAGTCGCTGGCGCTGGACGGGCGCGCGTTCGACATCGCGTGTGGTCAGGTCGACATCGGCAACGCGATGACGCCGATGACGGAGCGCATGCCCGGGGGCGTGATACAGGCAAATGGCGAGATGATGCCCGAGCCGCGGATCGACTCGAAGCATGTGGCGGACATGGTGGTCACGATGGCCGGGCTGCCGCTGGATACGAACGTGCCATTCGTTACCGTGATGGCGACCAAGATGCCGTTCATGGGTCGCGGCTAGCTTCTTAAAGCTAGCACTCACGGGGGCCGGCGGAGTGTTTGGCGACCATCCTTCCGGCAACACCGGACGACTCACCATTATGATTGCCGCAGAAAGGTTTGCACCACCATGAAGAACACCAAAACCGTTCTTGTGCCGCATTTCATGAGCCATGCGGGAATATCGGTGCTGCGGGCTCGGCCGGACATCGAGACGGTGGTGTATCCGGCCTCCATTGGGCCGGAGGCGTTCCGCGCGCTGCTGCCGGAGGCGAGCGGGGTGGCGCTGTCAGCGACGCGGTTCGGGCAGGCCGAAGCCGATGCCAGCCCGGTGCTCGAAGTCGTGGCGCGGATCGGCGTGGGCTTCGACGCGGTGACAATCCCGCCGCTGACGGCGCGGGGGATCCCGCTGATGATCGCGGGCACGGCGAACTCGACCAGCGTCGCTGAACACGCCCTGTTCATGATGATGGCGGTCGGCAAGCGGGCGCTCGAGATGCACGAGCGGACGCGGGACGGGCTGTGGCATGACCGGACCACCCCGCTACCGCGGGAGTTGTCGGGCTCGACGGTGCTGGTGATCGGCTTCGGACGGATCGGCACCCGGACGGCGCCGCGCTGTGCGGCGATGGGGATGACCGTTCTGGTGTTCGATCCGAATGTGTCGGCAGCGGCGATCGAGGCGGCCGGGTTCGAGCCGGCGGGCGATCTCGATGCGGCGTTAGGACGGGCCGATTACGTGACGATTCACTGTCCACGGTCGCCGGAGACGATCGGGATGTTTGATGCGGCACGGATCGGCCGCATGAAGCGCGGCGCGGTGCTGATCAATACCGCGCGGGGCGGGATCGTCGACGAGGGCGCGTTACTGGCAGCGCTGCGGTCGGGGCAGTTAAGCGGGGCCGGGCTCGACGTTCTGGCGCAGGAGCCACAAGGGGCAGGCAACCCATTGCTGCAGGAGCCCGGCGTGATCAGCTCACCGCACGTCGCAGGCGTGACGGTCGAGTCGATGGACGCGATGGGCATCGCGGCGGCGCGGAACATCCTGAGCGTGCTGGATGGGGCGCCGATCCGCGAGCACGTGGTCAATCAGGAGGTGCTGTAGCTCCCGGAAGCAACGTCCTCGGCGATCTGCATGAATGTCGGGACGGCGGCGGTTAGGGCGGAAAGGCTCACGCGCTCGTTCGGCGTATGGGCTTGGGCCATGTCGCCGGGGCCCAGGATCAGGCACGGCGCCATAGATTGCAGTTCGGAGGCGTCAGTGCCGAACGGCACCGTTGCAGCCGGGGTGGCGGTGATGCCGCTGGCGAGCGCGATCAACGGATGCTCGGCGGGCAGTTCCGGCGGTGGGGCGCCGCGGAGAACGGTGAGGGTCAGGCCGTGCCGATCTGCCGCGGCTTGAACGGCGTCGACGATCGGCGCCGGGTCGATGGCGGCGCTGTATCGGTAGCGGATGCGAGCGGTGGCCTTTGGCACCGTGATGTTGATGGCCGCTCCGTGATTGTCGATCAGCGGGTTGAAGTCGCTGAATGGCGGGTCGTAGGTGGGGTCCTGCAAGGCGGTTTCGGTTCGGAGACGGTCGAAGATGGTCGCCATATCGGCCATGAACGGCAGCAAGCTCCAATTGGCATTCCGGCCGACGCCGCTGCTGCTGTGCGCCTGCACGCCGGTCGCGACGGCGACGAATTCGATGTGGCTCCGGTGCCCGCGGACGGGGACCATGTTGGTGGGCTCGCCGATCAGAATGGCGCGGGGAGCGAAGCTGCGCGCGAGGTCGCTGGTGCGGGCCAGAAGGCGCGATCCCTGTTTGGTGGTTTCTTCGTCGGCGGTGATGAAGAGTGCGATGGGAACGCTCGCGGGCAGCGCCGTCGCGGCGGCGATGAGGCTGGCGATGGGGCCTTTCATGTCGGTGCTGCCCAAACCGAAGAGGGTGTCCCCGTCGACCTGGCCGGACCACGGATCTGCACCCCAACCGACGTCGGGGACGGTGTCCATGTGTCCGCAAAAGGCCAAGCCGCCACTGCCACGGGCAGCGACGAGCACACACTTATTGACGCCGACGGCGTCCTTGTAATCGATCCGTTCCAATTGAAACTCGCCGAGTTCGGCTTCGATGCGGTCGGCGATCGGCAGGTTGCTGATCGCGCTGCGACTGTCGATGCGAACGAGGTCGCGGGCGAGGGTTGCGACGAACTCGTGCGTGTCCATGCCCGGTTCCTCCAGCTGTGGCCGGCATCACGTCTTGCACGGGTGCCGGCGACGGGCAAGGCTGGCGCATGACCGAATATGTCGATCCCCGCAGTGGCGAGACCTTTCCGCTGGCTGTTCCACGATGGTGCGGGCGGGATCATGCGCCCCTGATGTTGTCGCGATTGCCAGGGATCGGGCGGCATCAAATCGATGCGGGGGAACGCAGCTTATGGCGATACCGGGCCGCGTTGCCGTTCGCGGTAGAGCATCCGATCAGCATGGGGGAGGGATGCACACCGCTCATCGCGCGGACGCTGTATGGCGGGGCGGCGCTGCTGAAATGCGAGTGGTTCATGCCGACCGGAAGCTTCAAGGATCGGGGTGCGTCGATCATGCTGTCCCTGCTGCGGGCGCAGGGCATACGATCGGTGCTCGAGGACAGTTCGGGCAATGGCGGTGCGGCAGTGGCGGCGTACGCGGCAGCCGGGGGAATGGCGGCAACGATCATGGCGCCGGCCAGCACCAGCCCGGCGAAGACGGTGCAGATGCGCGCTCATGGAGCGACCGTCGAACTGGTGCCGGGATCCCGGCAGGATACGTCGGAGGCAGCAATGCGGTTCGCAGGCGACGCGTTCTACGCCAGCCACAACTGGCATCCGTTTTTCCTGCACGGGACCAAGACGCTGGCCTACGAACTCTGGGAGGATCTCGGGTTTCGGGCGCCGGATCATGTCGTGATCCCGTGTGGCGCCGGCTCGAACGTGCTGGGATGCGAAATCGGCTTCTCCGAGCTGCTGCGGGCGGGCCAGATCGACCGGATGCCGAAGCTCTGGGCGGCGCAACCGGCGCATTGCGGACCGATCGCGGCGGCGGCATTAGGCCGCTCGCCTGGGGAAATTCGGCCGACGATGGCGGAAGGGACGGCGATCGCGTCGCCCATCCGCTTGCCGGAGGTGGTGGAGGCGTTGCGGTCCAGCGGCGGCGGCGGCGTCTTGATCGAAGAGGCGGAAATCGCGGCGGCGATGCTGGGGTTGGCGAAAACCGGGATCTATGTCGAACCGACTTGCGCGCAGGCGGCAGCCGCCTACTCCAAATTGTTGGCCGCCGGATCGATCGGCGCTGGTGATGTGACGGTGCTGGTGCTGACCGGGACCGGGCTGAAGGCGACGCCGCGGATCGCGGAACTGCTGGGCGTCACGCTGACCTAACTCGGCTCAGGTGAGTTGAACGGACTGAGCCGCGGCTTCGAGTTCTTGGAACGTCGGCATGTGTTGCGTCGGCGCCATCTTGCGGCCGGTCTCGATGCTGACCTGCGGTGCGTTGCCGTGAAGATGCGTGATGAGCACGGCACGGATCACCTCGAAGAACTGACTTTCTTCCTCGACGACGCCTTTCAGCCGGGTCGCGAACGGGCCGGCCATGCCGTACGCGAGAAGCACGCCGAGGAAGGTGCCGACGAGCGCGCCACCGATCATGGCGCCGAGCACGGCCGGCGGCTCGTTGATGTGCGACATGGTCTTGATGACGCCGAGCACGGCCGCGACGATGCCAAGTGCGGGAAGCGCATCGGCCGTGCTCTGAAGAGCATGCGCGCCGTGCAATTCCTCATGCAGCGTCTTCTTCAGCTCGCGGCCCATGACGTCCTCGATCTGATGCGGATCGTCCGCATTCATGCCGAGCATGCGGAGGTAATCGCAGATGATGGAGGTTGCATGGTGGTTGGCGAGGATGCCGGGAAACGCTTGAAAGGCCGTGCTTTCGTTGGGATTCTCGATGTGCGGCTCGAGCGCCATGGCGCCTTTCGAGCTGGCCAGCCGCGTGAAGAAATAGAGTAGGCTCAGCAGCTCGACGTAGTTGGCCTTCTTGTATGAAGCGCCCTTCAGGATCTTCTTGAAGCCGCCCAACGTGTGTTTCACGTCGTGCATGCTGTTGGACATGACGAACGTCCCCAGCGCCGCGCCGCCGATTGTCAGCATCTCGAACGGCATGGCTTCGATAAGCGGCTCCAGGCTTCCGCCAGAGAGGATGTAGCTGCCGAAGACGCAGGCGAGGAGAAAGCCGAAGCCACCGATCGTGAGCATGGGCGATTACCGCTTCACGACGGCGCGGTCGCGCAGCAAGACGATGGAGATGCGTCGGTTCGCGGCGGCCATGGGGTCATCGATGATCAAGGGATCGCGGTCGGCGTTACCGGTCACGCTGCGAACTCGCGTCTCGGGCAACCCGGCTTCCACGAGCAACCGTCGTGTTGCATTGGCCCGGTCGGCCGACAGGTCCCAGTTGGTCTTGTCGCTGCCGCGGTATTGGAGCGAGTCGGTGTGACCGGCGATGGTGATGGATTCCGGCATCTTGAGCAGGACGGGTGCGATCTTGGCGAGGACGGCGCGGGCGCGGTCGTTCACGGATGATGACCCCGTGCTGAACATCGGTGTCCGATCCGCATCGAGGAGCTGTATGCGGAGACCTTCGGGCGTGATGTCGATCGCCAGCTGTTTGGCCACCTCGGAAATGCCAGGGTCCGCCGCGACGACGTCGCGGATCTGCGCGGCAGCATGCTCGAACTCGCGCCGTTCACGACGATCGGCCTCGACTTGCTTGTCGCCCTCCCGCGGCGATTTGCTTTCGGTTTCCTTGGTGCCTGCGCGCGAGCCGTCATCGGCGCCGCCGCTGGGGCGATTGGCGGTTCCCGGAACCTTGGACGGGGCCTGCGACACCGGGATGTCACCGGTATCGTCCTCGTCAGTGACTGGATAGGGCTGCGACTTGGTCAGCTCGATGGCGCCCTTATCAGACGTCATTGCGCCCTCGCTATTCGGCGTGCGACCACCCAGGGGGGCGCCTGAGCCGGACGTGGTCACTCCGAGGTGGTTCGTGGGGCTGAAATAGTCGGCCAGGCCGCGTTTTTGCTCCTGAGTGGTCGCGTTCAGCAGCCACATCAGGAGAAAGAACGCCATCATCGCGGTGACGAAGTCGGCGTAGGCTACCTTCCATGCGCCACCGTGGTGGCCACCTGCGACCACCTCTTCGCGCCGGACGATAATCGTCCCCTTGTCACGCTTTTTACCGCTCATCGCCTGGCCCGAGTATTTCAGGCAGTTTAGCGGGTAGGCGTTGACGAGAGGTTAAGAGGCCGGGCTACTCCGCGGCGGCGGCCATGAGGCCCGATGCCGGCTGCGGCACCGCCTTCAGCGTCAGAAACCGCTCGGCCTCCAGCGCCGCGATGCAACCGGTGCCGGCGGCCGTGATGGCCTGACGCCAATGCTTGTCCTGCACGTCACCGGCGGCGAACACTCCCGGAACCGAGGTCGTCGTCTGACCCGGCGGGGTGACGATATATCCCTCGTCGTCCAACTCGACCTGGCCACGAAACACGCTGGTGGTCGGCATGTGGCCGATGGCGATGAACACCCCATCCACGTCGAGGGTGCTCTCCGTGCCGTCCGGCAGGTTACGCAACCTCAACCCGGTCACGACTTCCGGCTGGCCGCTGCCAATGACTTCCTCGACGGCACTGTTCCAGATGACCTCGATCTTTGGGTGCGCGAACAGCCGACGCTGCATAATCTTCTCGGCGCGCAAGGAGTCGCGGCGGTGGATCAAGGTGACCTTGTCGGCGTGATGCGTCAGGAACAGGGCTTCCTCGACGGCGGTGTTGCCGCCGCCGACGACGGCGACCTGCTTGCCGCGATAAAAGAAGCCGTCACATGTCGCACAGGCCGAAACACCGGCGCCTTGAAGCCGCTTCTCCGACGGTAAACCGAGCCAGCGCGCTTGCGCTCCCGTGGCGATCACGACCGTATCGGCAAGATAAAGGGTGCCGGAATCGCCCACGATGCGGAACGGGCGATTGCTGAAATCGACCGACATGGCGAGGTCGTTGACGATGTTGGTGCCGACATTGGCCGCTTGTGCCTGCATCTGTTCCATCAATGCGGGCCCCTCGATCGCGGTCGCGAAGCCCGGATAGTTCTCGACGTCGGTGGTGATCATGAGCTGACCGCCGGGTTGCAGCCCGGTGAGGAGCACGGGCGATAGGTTGGCGCGTGCAGCATAGATCGCGGCCGTGTAACCGGCCGGACCGGCGCCGATGATGAGGACGGGCGTGACGATGGTGTCTGACATGCATCGACAATATCGACTGGAGCCCCTCCGGTTCAATGCTGCGTTTCAGAGTAGGCTTTGCAGACGGCGGTGCTTGTAATTATATTGCGCAAAACGAGGAAATCTCAGCGGTATGAAGCTTGGCGAGGGCACTGCGGAACTCGACTCCATCGATCTTTTCATTCTTGCAGAACTGCAACGCGACGGCAGGATGACGAATGTCGAGCTTGCCCGCCGGGCGGAGATCACGGCGCCACCGTGCTTGCGCCGGGTCCGTCGGCTGGAGGAGGCCGGGATTATCCGTGGCTATCATGCCGAGACGGACGCGGCACGACTCGGGTGGGAGATCGTGTTCTTCGCCATCGTCGGGCTGGATAGTCAAAAAGAGCAGGTTCTGGCGGCCTTTGAGACACAGGTGGCGGATTGGCCCGAAGTCCGTGAATGTCACATGATCCGTGGCGGCGGAGACTTCCTGTTGCGGTTAGTGGCGCGGGACACCGCACATCAGAACCAATTGACGCAAGGCTTGACGGCGATGCCGTCGGTCAGCCGGGTGCAGACCTTGCAGACGATCCGTACCAGCCGGAATGAAGCCGGCGTGCCGATCGGCGAGGTCAGCAACCGCCGAGCTTGAAGCTCAAGAAGTTCGGCTGAGTGGCGAACGGGGTGGCAGCGAAATTCGCGGCACCCGGCGGCAGGCTGTTGAGCGGTTGCGGCTCGCTATTGGCATTGACTTCGCCAGTCCCGGGCGGGAACTGCGCGGAGACCAGCGGTTCGCCGCCGGGAAGTGTGCAGGCGGCCAACGCAGCGAGTGGAACGAGGAGCAGGAGGCGGGGGGTCTTCATCAAACAACAACAGCGGCAGGAACACTTCGTTCCAGCGAGCGGTAACCCGCCATCGAGGTATGAGTGCGATTGACCCACTAAACAGGGATGACTATCTCCCCCTCATGTCCACGGTGATGATAACGAAGCGCAAGACTGGGACTACCGCAATAGCGGCGCGTCTTCTGGTCGACCCGCGATGAACGCCGCGGCTTGATCCAGAACGCCCCGCCGAGGATGGACGGGGCCGAGCCAGCGTGCTGCCACCGTCTCCCGGCCTAGAGAACGAGAGACAGCATGCTTGACACCACGGATCACGACGAAGCTGGCCCGAACGGCGCCGTCCACACCAAGGCTCCCAGCGTCGCTATCGTCGGGGCGACTGGCGCCGTCGGCGTGGAGCTTCTGCGTTGCCTCGAGACGCGCGGGATGGCGACCAGCAAGGTTCGGTTGTTGGCGTCGGCCCGGTCGGCCGGCCGGACGATGATGTTCAAGGGTGAAACGCTGACCGTCGAAACCCTGGACGACAACAGCTTCGACGGGATCGACATTGCGCTGTTCTCGGCGGGTAGCGGCATCTCGAAGCGCTATGCCGACATCGCGGTCAAAGCGGGTGCGGTCGTGGTGGACAACTCTTCGGCGTTCCGCATGGACGAGGCAGTTCCGCTGGTGGTGCCGGAGGTCAATCCTGAGGCGCTCGAAGGGCATGCGGGCGTGATCGCCAACCCGAACTGCGTCGCCGCGATCCTGACGATTGCGCTGGCGCCGCTGCATCGGGTTCAGCCCATCCGCCGACTGACCGTCGCGACGTATCAGGCGGCCTCCGGCGCCGGTGCGGCGGCAATGGAGGAGTTGCGGCAGTCGACGGCCGCTTACCTTCGCGGTGATGATTTCGAGCCGAAAGTGTTGCCGCATCCTTATGCGTTCAACCTGTTCAGCCATAACGCCGAGATGGACGCCGAAAGCGGGCATAACGGCGAAGAATTGAAGGTCGTTGCCGAGACCCGGAAGATCCTCGGCACGCCGGAATTGCCTATCGGCATCACGTGCATCCGGGTGCCGGTGCTGCGGACGCATGCGATGGCGGTCTCGGTCGAGTTCGACGAGCCGATGGCAGTGGCGCAGGCGCGTGACCTGCTCGAGGGCGCGCCGGGTCTCCGGGTCGTCGACGATGGGGAGCGGAATTATTTTCCGATGCCGTCCGACGCGACCGGGCAGGACGATGTTCTGATTGGCCGCATCCGGCGGGATCTCGGTGACCCGACCGGCCGGACGCTGGCGCTGTTCGTGGTGGGGGATCAACTGCTCAAGGGGGCGGCGCTGAACGCGGTTCAGATCGCCGAGCGCCTGCTCAAGCGGTAGGTGCCGATCCTTGCTCTGCTGCTGCTGACCGCCGTGCGGTTGGCGGTGGCAGCGGCGGCACCTTTGGCGCCGGACGAGACATACTACTGGATATGGTCACGGGCGTTGGCGCCGGGCTACCTGGACCATCCGCCGATGGTGGCGCTCTGGATCTGGCTCGGCACGGCGCTGGCGGGCGAGACCGCGTTCGGCGTGCGGCTGCTGGGGCCGCTGGCGGCAGCGCTCGGGTCGCTGATGTTGGTCGATGCGGCGAACCGGCTCTACCCGGCGCGACTACCCGGCGTGGCAGCCGCCATCCTGCTCAATGCGACATTGATGCTCGGGGCCGGGGCGGTGACGATGACACCGGACACGCCGCTGCTGTTCTTCGCGGTGATGACGCTGTGGGCGTTGGCACGGGTCGAGCACGATCCGCGCTGGTGGATCGTCGCCGGCCTCGCGATCGGGGCCGGGTTGGACAGCAAGTATACCGGGGCCTTGCTGGCGGTCGCGCCCGTGCTCTGGCTTTGGGGAACCCGTCGGTGGCTGCTGTTGCGGTCGCCTTGGCCATGGGCCGGCGCCGTGTTGGCCCTGGTCTTGTTTGCCCCGGTCGTCGTTTGGAATGACAGGCATGGCTGGGTGAGCTTTGCCAAACAGGGGGGGCGAACCGGTCAGTGGGCACCGGGCCAGGTGGTGCAGCATCTGCTGGAATTGATCGGGGGGCAGGTCGGCTTGGCAACGCCGATCGTCTTCGGGTTGTTCGCGGCCGGGTTGTGGCAGGCGATGGCAGCGGCACGGCGTCGCGATCCGGCCGCTCTGTGGCTGGTATCGCTGGCGGTGCCGGGCTTGCTTGTGTTCGCCGAGCACACGGTGAGCGCGCGCGTGCAGGCCAATTGGCTGGCGATCCTTTACCCGCCGTTGGCGGTCGGGGCGGCATTGGTCGGGGTGCGATGGCGCACGGCAGCCGTGACGCTGGGCTTGGCCTTGACGACGCTGGTGTATCTACAGGCGACGGTGGCGTTGTTTCCGTTGCCGCGGCGGATGGACCCGACATTGGCGCGCTTGGGTGGCTGGGACGAGTTGGCCGATGCGGCGGATCGGATGCGGCAGGCCAACGGGCTCGAGTTCGTGGCATCCGAGGAGTATGGCCAGGCTGCGGAGATGGCCTGGTGGCTACCGCCGGGGGTCACGGCGATCGGGGCAGAAGCGCGGTGGACGCTATTCCGTTTGCCCCCGGCAGCACCCTCGACCGGATTGCTGCTGATCAGCGAGCGGCGGCAGGAGGGGCCGGATCCGGCGCAGTGGACCGCGGTGGAGCAGATTGGCCGGCTGACCCGCGCACGGCGCGGGGTGGAGGCGGAGGCGTTCCGGGTCTATCGTGCCACGATATTGTCAGGGGCGGCGGCCGTTATGCTGCCGCGCCGCGGAGGAAAATGATGCAGAACTGGACGCCGACAAGCTGGCGCACCCAGCCGATCAAGCAGATGCCGGCTTACCCCGACCAGGTTGCGCTCGAGGCGATCGAGACGCGGCTGGCCGGGTATCCGCCGCTGGTATTTGCTGGCGAGGCACGGCGCCTCCAGGCCGGGCTGGCGTTGGCGGGCGAGGGTCAGGCCTTCGTGCTTCAAGGCGGCGATTGTGCGGAAAGCTTCGGCGATTTCACGGCCAACATCATCCGCGACACCTTTCGGGTGCTGCTGCAGATGGCCGTCGTGCTGACGTTCGGCGGCGGGGTGCCGGTGGTCAAGCTCGGGCGGATGGCCGGACAATTCGCCAAGCCGCGCTCGTCGGACCAGGAGACGGTCGACGGCGTGAGCCTGCCGACCTATCGGGGCGACATCATCAACGGGCCGGCCTTCACCGACGCGGCGCGGGTGCCGGACCCGGCGCGGATGGAAATGGGCTATTTCCAGTCGGCCGGGACGCTGAACCTGCTGCGCGCCTTTGCCAGCGGCGGCTACGCCGATCTGCACGAGGTGCATCGCTGGAACCTGGATTTCGCCGCGCGATCGCCGCTGGCCGCGCGCTATCAGGATCTTGCCTCCCGGATCGACGAAACGTTGTCGTTCATGCGGGCCTGCGGGATGGCCAGCACGCCGCAGGTGCGGGAGACGGATTTCTACACCAGCCACGAGGCGCTGTTGCTGCCGTATGAGCAGGCGCTGACGCGGGTCGATAGCACGACGGGCGAGACCTATGCGTGCTCGGCGCATTTCCTGTGGATTGGTGACCGGACGCGGCAACTCGATGGCGCGCATGTCGAGTTCCTGCGCGGGGTCAAGAACCCGATCGGGCTCAAGGTGGGGCCGACGACGACGGCGGACGATCTGCTGCGATTGATCGAACGGCTCAACCCGGCGAACGAAGCAGGGCGCCTGACGCTGATCAGTCGCATGGGCGCCGATGCGGTCGCACAGAAGTTGCCGCCGCTGCTGCATGCGGTGAAGCGGTCGGGGCGGAAAGTGGTCTGGCTCTGTGACCCGATGCACGGCAACACCATCAGCACGGCAGCCAAAGTGAAGACGCGGAACTTCGATTCGATCGTCACCGAGGTGCAGCGCTCGTTCGATGCTCATGCCGAGGCGGGCACGATCGCCGGCGGCATCCATGTCGAGATGACCGGTCGTAACGTGACGGAGTGCGTGGGTGGCGCGCATCGGTTGACGGAGGCCGATCTGGCCGAGAGTTACGAAACGTTCTGCGACCCGCGGCTCAATGCGGAACAATCGCTCGAGCTATCGTTCCTAGTGGCTGGGTCGCTGAAGTCGCGGCGCGCAGATCCGCTCGCAGTCGCGGCGCAATGAGGCGGGGATGGTGAATCAGCCGGTGCCGGCGCCGTTGCTCGACGATGTCGCGTTGCGAACGGACGCGTATTTCAATCGCACGCGCGAGGTGATTTCCAAGTTCGGCGACGTCCGGGTCACGTATGCGGTGTTCCTGCGCCGCCCGGTGATCTCGGCGCCCCGGCTGATGCTGGAGTGGTTGACCCAGATCGCCGCGGAGCGGGGAACGGTGTTCACCTTTGACATCATCCACCCGGAAGGGGAGTGGGTCGGGGCCGGCGAGCCGATCGCTTACATCACCGGGTCGTTCGAGGCCCTGGCGGATTGCGAGACGCTGTTCCTGCAGAAGCTGGGTCCCGCCTGTGTCGCGGCCCATAACGCCTATCAGATGTGTGTTGCATTGCCGGCCGTGCAGTTCCTGGCGATGGAGGCGCGGCATTGTGCCGGTGCCGAGATGCAGGAAATGATGGGCTATGCCGCGTCGGTCGGAAGCGAGGCCGCCAAGCGTGAAGGCGCGATCGGCTTCGTCGGCACGTCGACGACGATGGCCAGCCGATATTTCGGCGAGACGCGCGGGCGTGGAACCATGCCGCATGCGTTGATCGGCTACGCCGGGTCGACAGTTCGCGCGGCGCAGATGTTCCATGAAACCTGCCCGGGGGAGTTCCTGACAGTATTGACCGATTATTTCGGGCGGGAGGTCACGGACGGGCTCGAGGTCTGTCGCGCCTTTCCGGCCCTGGCGGCGGAAGGCCGGCTCGGCGTGCGGTTGGATACGCATGGCGGCCGCTATCTCGAGGGGCTCGACCCGGCAGCTAGCTACGCCGTGCTGGAACGGCGAGCGCCGGGGGCGATCCGGCGCTATCGCAGCGATACGGAGTTGCGCGACCTGGTCGGGACCGGGGTGTCGGCGGCGGCGATCTGGCGGATGCGCGAGGCGTTGGACGATGGTGGCTTCCCGAAGGTCAAGATCATCGTCTCGTCCGGTTTCGGGGTCGAGAAATGCCGGGTCATGGCCGACACCAAGGCGCCGATCGACGTGGTGGGCACGGGAAGCTTCATCCCGCGCGACTGGCACGAGACCTATGCGACGGCGGACATCGTAGCCTACGGAGACGAATTGCGGGTGAAGGTCGGACGGGAGTTCCTTTTGTCGGCGCATCAGAAGCGTGAGCACGAGAGAAACGGGCAAGGATGAGCGACGCGGTTTGGACGGTGCGCATCCTGGATCTGTCAGGCGGCGCCGAGGATAACATCGTCGAGGATATCGGGCCGTTCGAGTCGGTCGAGGACGCCAACATGTTCGCACGGCGCTACGTCCGGGATAGCGTCGAGCGATGCCGGGCACGAGGCATGGATGCGAAAGCGGTGCTGGATGCGTGGTTCGCCTTTGGCGAGGACGCGATCGTGCCGGCGGCTGGCGAGCAGGGTTGGCGAAGCGCCGCCGAGTTGAGCGATTTCGCCGCACGTAAGGCGAGTCGGGCCGACCGGGATTGGCGCAGCCTCGACCCGCGTGGCGCGACGGCGGATGAAGTGGAGGATGAGGTTTGAAGGTCCGGTTCGCGCCGAGCCCGACCGGGTTGCTGCATGTCGGCAACGTGCGAACGGCGTTGGCGAATTACCTGCACGCGAAGCGTCGCGGCGGCACGTTCCTGTTGCGAATCGACGACACCGATACCGAGCGCAACAAGCCGGAATATGAAGAGGCGATCCAGCACGATCTGCGCTGGCTCGGCATCCATTGGGACGAGATGTTCCGACAGTCGGAGCGGCTGGACCGATACACGGCGGCGGCGGAAAAGCTGAAGGCGAGCGGGCGGCTGTATCCTTGCTTCGAGAGCGAGGAGGAGCTGAACGCCAAGCGCGATCAACGGCATAAGCGCGGGCTGCCGCCGCTCTACGACCGGGCGATGCTGAAGCTGACGGCGGAGCAACGGGAGAAGGCCGAGTTCGGCGGCAAGCGGCCACACTGGCGGTTCCTGCTGTCGGGGCGCCAGGTCGAGTGGCATGACCAGGTGCTGGGACGCCGACAGGTGAAGCTGTCCGCGGTGTCCGATCCCGTGCTGATCCGGGCCGATGGAACGCCGCTGTATACGTTCACGTCGGTGGTCGACGATATGGAAACGGGAATCACGGATATCGTTCGCGGCGAGGATCACGTGACGAATACCGGGTTGCAGCTCGACATCATGGAGGCCTTGTCGCCGGGTCGGCGGATGCCGCGGTTCGCGCACCTGCCGTTGCTGGTCGATGGCGACGGCGGAAAATTGTCCAAACGCATTGGGTCGTTGACGTTACGCGGGTTGCGTGGCGACGGGATCGAGCCGGCGGCGCTGGCAGGGTACCTGGCGCGGCTCGGGACTTCGGAGGACCCGTTCCCGGGGACGCCGGATACTTTGGCGCTGGAGTACGACCTTACCCGCGTGTCGCACGCCTCGGCACGCTTCGACGGGCAGCAGCTTCTGGCGCTCAATCGGCGTGCGTTGCGGGAGGTGCCGTTCGAGGCGGTGCAGGATCGCTTGCCGCCGGCAGCAACGCCGGCCTTCTGGGCTGCGATACGGGGCAACCTCGATCTGCTGAACGAGGCCCGGGGATGGTGGGACGTGGTTGCCGGGTCGATCGTGCCGCCGTTGCTCGATGACGAGACGGAGTATCTGCGTCTGGCGTTGGATACGCTGCCGCCGGAACCGTGGGACAACGACATCTGGCGCGTCTGGATCGACGAGTTGAAGTCGCGCAGCGGGCGGAAGGGCAAGAAGCTGTTCATGCCGTTGCGACAGGCCCTGACCGGCGAGGATCATGGGCCGGAGCTACGGGATCTGTTGCCGCTGATGGGTCGAAACCGGGCGGCAGACCGATTGCAGCTCGCTGCCGCTTGACCGTTACTGTGGCCGGGTCTGCGTACTGAGGCAGACCTTGTTGCGTCCACTGTTCTTTGCTTGATAGAGCGCGGCATCGGCGCGTTCGATCAGGCTGGCGGAGCGCTCGTTGGTGCGGAGTTCGGCGACACCGATCGAGATAGTGACGCCGGTCAGGTGCTGACCGTTGCCGCGGTTGATGAGGCGCTTGCCGTCTAGGGCGGCCCGGATCTGCTCGGCGACCTTGCCGCCTGCCTGTTCATCGGCGCCGGAGAGGATGAGGGCGAACTCCTCACCACCAAAGCGGGCCGCGGTGTCCTTGCCCTTCACGTTATCGGCCAGCAGGCGACCGACGAGGCGCAGGACCAAATCACCGGTCTTGTGACCATAGGTGTCGTTGAAGGTCTTGAAGCGGTCGACGTCGGCGATCAGCAGGCAGATCGGCGTGTTGTCCGACTTCTGACGGGACATGGCGCGGCGCAGCCTTGAGTCGAAGCCGCGCCGATTGATCAAACCCGTCAGCGAATCGGTTGTCGCATCGTGTTTGACATCGCTCAATGACTGTCGGAGCCGCTGAACCTGGGCGGCCGACGCGTTGAGGCGGGCTTCCAGCGAGCAGTTGAGCTCGGTGGCGCGGGTGGTTTCAGACACCAAGGTGGCAATCGTGTTGACCAGGCTGCCCAGCGTCTGATCGCGACCGAGTTCCACGCCGACCGTCGAAAGCACGCTGCTATAGTCCTGCAGGTAGCGCTGCCCGGCGGCGATGTGCGTCGCGGTCTCGCGAGCGACCTGCTCCATGACCTCTGCACCATCCTCGACGGTTTCGAAGTCGGCGTCGGATTGACCGGCCACGCATTCGGCATGGATGAGTTCCAGCACTTCGGGCACCGGGCGGTGCCCATGCTGGAGCAACTCTTCCATCCGCCGAGTCAGTTCGGCGTTGCTGCCGCCGAGATAGGTGAACCAGAGCTCGAAATTCTTGGGAGATGGCGGAACGTCGATCGCTTGAAGCGCAAGCCAGGTCTGAGCTGCAAGTCGAAATACATGTCTGTCCGCGCCGCCGATGTGCGGCTCAGACGACATCGTTCCAGGAGAATGGCGAGCCAACTCGGCTTCCGACACATCACGTTTCATGTGCGAAGTATGCCGACATTATATTACCAGCCGGTAAACGAGCCGCTCCGGCTCCTCGGTCGCGTTCCTTAGATCGCAGCCCGGCGTCGACCGACGACACCTTCGATCCGACGGCGCAGCTTGCCGATACGACCCACGCCGGCTAGGCGCCGATCAAGGAAGGCCAGGGTCTCCTGATCTTCGTAGCTAGTGTCACGCAGCCAGTACAGCAGCGTCGCGGCATAGATCGGCGCCAGAATGGCGCGCTTCGTATACCAACTCATGTTGGCGGAACGGTCGCCGGCGGCGAACCAGATCGCGTCGATGGTACGGGCGGCAGTCTTGGCCGCGACGAGGCTGTTAGAGGGAAGTGCCAGGATGCCCAGTGCGCGCGCGATTGCCTCTTTATCGTAGCGCCCCTGCTCGAACCGCAGCGCGATGACCCGGCGGATGCGGGCCGGTACGCGTAAAACAGCCAGATCAATTTCGGCAGCGGCCGCTTCCATCTGACGATCGGCGTAGTCGACGTAGGTCTCGATCATGTCGGTAGGCCCGCCCGTGAAGAGCAGGTCCGCATCGGGACCGGCAGCCTCGACCAGGGTGCGCACGGTCCATCCGGTCATGGGAACGAAAGGCAGCATGGCCTCGATCGCGAGGTCACGTTCCGGGCTGCGCTCGGGCGGGGCGATCATGCGAACTTCGAAAGCTCTTCGTTGAAGCCGAAGCGACTGAAATCGTTCATCCGCATCGGATACATGATCCCCTCGAGGTGATCGTATTCGTGCTGGACAACCCCGGCGTGAAAGCCGGAAGCGAAGCCGCCGACCGGATTGCCGTCCGTATCGACACCTTTGTAGCGCAGGCGGGCGCGGCGGGGGACGGCGGCGCGCAGGCCGGGTATCGACAGGCACCCCTCCCAGCGGAGGACCTCCTCGTCATCGAACAACTCCAGCTCCGGGTTGATGACGACGGTGTTCGGCATCTCGCCATCCCCCTCGGCCGGTTGCGTCCGTCCGGCTGGAACACGGAAGACGAAGAGGCGTAGCGGAATATGGACCTGCGGTGCGGCCAGACCGGCGCCGTTGGCGTCTTCCATGGTTTCGATCATGTCGGCGACGAGGCGGCGGATTTCGGGAGATCCGGGGTCGGCGACCGGTTCGGCTCGTTGAAGGAGGACTGGATGTCCCATACGCGCGATCTTGAGAATGGCCATGGACTCAATATGGGCAAAATCGTGAAACGGGAAAGGCTTTCCCGGTGTCCGAAGAGTGTGGTATGCGCTCCGCTTCCGCCGCGACGTGTTGGCTGGAAACCCTTTGACATGCCCCGACTCCGGAAAGTGGGCGGGCCAGCGAACAGGAGATGGCGGCCAAGTGCAGGTTCTCGTACGTGATAACAATGTCGATCAGGCGCTGAAGGCGCTCAAGAAGAAGATGCAGCGTGAAGGCGTTTTCCGCGAGATGAAGCTGCGCCGGCATTTCGAGAAGCCGTCCGAGCGTCGGGCACGTGAGGCGGCCGAGGCCGTTCGCCGTGCGCGCAAGATGGAGCGCAAGCGCCTAGAGCGCGAAGGCTTCTAATTTTACGAGACGATCGGGGCGGCTGTTACTGAAAGCCGCCCTTGTGGCAATTGGGCTGAAACTTTCTCGCATTTGATGCGAGTACATTGTCTAAATCTTGCCCCGATTTGCCGCTACACCTTCTCCTGGTGTCAGGAGAGAGTTTCAAGATGCGTATCGCGCAAATTGCCCCGCTTCACGAGGCGGTTCCGCCTAAGCTTTACGGCGGAACGGAGCGCGTTGTCTCTTTCCTAACCGAGGAACTCGTCGCTCTCGGTCACGACGTCACGCTGTTCGCCTCTGGCGACTCGATCACTTCTGCCACGCTGGAGCCGATCTGGCCCCGTGCGCTTCGCCTGGACCCGGCGATCCGCGACCCCATCGCGCCCCATATGCTGCTAATGGAAGCCGCCCGTCGTCGGGCCGATGATTTCGACGTCTTGCACTTCCATATGGATTATTGGTCGTTCAGCCTGTTCGGCCGGCAACGGACGCCATTCGTGACCACGATGCACGGTCGGTTGGACCTGCCCGAGTTGCAGCCGGTGTTCGACGCGTTTCCCAAAGTGCCGATCGTCTCCATTTCCGACTCGCAGCGGCGCCCGCTTCAACAGGCTAACTATGTGCGCACCGTGCATCATGGTCTGCCGGCCAACCTGCTGACGCCGCAGCCGGGCAAGCAGGAGTATCTGGCGTTCCTCGGGCGCATCGCGCCGGAGAAGGGGCCGGACAAGGCGATCCGTATCGCCCGCGCCGCCGGGATCCCGCTGAAGATCGCGGCCAAGGTGGACCGGGTCGATCAGGTGTACTTCGATAGCGTGATCCGGCCGATGCTGGCCGATGGCGGCGTCGAGATGATCGGCGAGATTGGTGATGCCCAGAAGCCGGAGTTCCTGTCCGGAGCGGTCGGGCTGCTGATGCCAATCGACTGGCCGGAGCCGTTCGGCCTGGTGATGATCGAGGCGATGGCGTGCGGCACACCGGTGATCGCGTTCAACCGCGGGTCGGTGCCGGAGATCGTGGAGCCGGGGCTCACCGGGTTCATTGTCGAGGATGAGGTCGGCGCGATGGACGCCGTCGCTAAATTGCATACCCTCCCACGGCACAAAGTGCGGGAGCGCTTCGAGCAGCGGTTCACGGCCAAGCGGATGGCCGAGGATTACCTGTCGATCTATCGCAGCCTGGCGGGCGAGAGCCGCTCCGTTCTGCGGGCAGTCAAGGCCTAGAAAAGTCGATCGGGTCCGGGCAGATGCCCGGACCCGATCGCATGACGTCAGGCGAGTTTCGGCAGCAACTGGTCCAACGACTTCTTGGCGTCGCCGTAGAACATCCGCGCATTCTCCTTATAGAAAAGCGGATTCTCGATGCCCGAATATCCCGTGCCCTGTCCGCGCTTCATGACCAGCACGTGCTTGGCCTTCCACACTTCCAGCACCGGCATCCCGGCGATCGGCGAGTTGGGATCGTCCTGAGCGGCCGGGTTGACGATGTCGTTGGAGCCGATGACGATCGCGACGTCCGTTGATGGGAAGTCGTCGTTGATCTCGTCCATCTCGAGTACGATGTCGTAAGGCACCTTGGCTTCGGCGAGCAAAACGTTCATGTGCCCCGGGAGACGTCCCGCGACCGGATGGATTCCGAAGCGGACGGTCTTGTGCTTGGCCCGCAACCGCTTGACCAACTCGCTCACCGATTGCTGCGCCTGTGCCACCGCCATGCCGTAGCCGGGAATGATGATGACCGAATCCGCATCGTCCAGCATCGACGCTACGCCATCGACGTCGATGGAAACCATCTCGCCTTCGATCTCCATTGCCGGGCCGGTGGTGCCGCCCCAGCCGCCGAGGATCACCGAGACGAAGTTGCGGTTCATCGCCTTGCACATGATGTACGACAGGATCGCACCCGACGACCCCACTAGGGCGCCGGTCACGATCAGCAGGTCGTTGGACAGCGTGAAGCCGATCGCCGCCGCTGCCCAGCCGGAATAGCTGTTCAGCATGGAGATCACGACCGGCATGTCGGCGCCACCGATCGCCATGATCAGGTGCCAACCGATGAAGCCGGCCACCAAAGTGACCAGGATCATCGTCCACAGCCCGGCGCCCATGAAGTAGGTGATGCCCAGAACGAGGCACAGCACGCCCGCCCCGATGTTGATCGCATGCCGGTTCGGCAGGATCAGCGGCTTGGACCCGGCTTTACCGGCGAGCTTGAGGTAGGCCACGATCGAGCCGGTGAAGGTGACCGCGCCGATCAGCACGCCGAGGAAGATCTCGACGCGCATAATGTTGAGTTCGACTGGCGTCTTGTGCGCCAGCGTCGCCCCGAAGCCGATCAGGCGTTCCGGCAGGCCACGCGCCAGGACCTCACCGACCCGCGCCGCTTCAAGATGCGCGTTCAACCCGATGAACACCGCGGCCAGGCCGACCAGGCTGTGGAACCCGGCGACCAGCTCAGGCATCTGAGTCATCTGCACGCGGCTGGCGGCATACCAGCCGCCGACGCCGCCGAGCGCCACCATGGGGATCAGCAGCCAGAAGTGTCCGGAGCCCCCGAACATGGTGGCAACAACGGCGAGCGCCATGCCGACGATGGCGTACCAGATCGCCTGCTTGGCCCGCTCCTGATTGGAGAGGCCGCCCAGGGCGAGGATGAAGAGGATTGCTGCGACGACGTAGAAGGCAGTGACGAGACCAAGGCTCATGATCGGGGTCTCCTCAGCTCTTCTGGAACATGGCAAGCATCCGGCGCGTCACCAGGAAGCCACCGAAGATGTTCACCGACGCCATCAGCGTCGCCAGCGCGGCCAGGATGACCACGGTCGTGCTACCCGATCCGAACTGCAACAAAGCCCCCAAGATGATGATCGACGAAATGCCGTTGGTGATGGCCATCAACGGGGTATGGAGCGCGTGGCTCACGTTCCAGATGACGTAGAAGCCGACAAAGCAGCTCAGCGCGAAGACGATGAAGTGCTGCATGAAGCTTTCCGGCGCGACCGAGCCGATCAGCAGCATCAGTCCCGTGCCGGCCACCAGCAGGGTGGTGCTCCGCTTGGTATTCTGCCGCAACGCGGTCAGTTCGCGCGCTGCCTTGTCGGCGGCGCTCTCCTCCACCGGCTTTGGTTTCGGCTTGGCCGCTGCGATCGCCTGCACCTTGGGCGGCGGCGGCGGATAGGTGATCGCCCCTTCCCGCGTGGCGGTGGCGCCGCGGATGACGTCGTCTTCCATGTTGACGACCGCGACACCGTCCTTGCCCGGGGTCAGGTCGTCGATCAGGTGGCGGATGTTGTTCGAGTAGAGCGTCGAAGCCTGCGTCGCCATCCGGCTCGGATAGTCGGTGTAGCCGATGATCTTGACGCCGCGCGCGGCCTCGATGACCTGGTCCGGCACCGTGAGGTCGCAGTTGCCGCCGCGCTCGGCGGCGAGGTCGACGATGACAGAGCCGGGCTTCATCGCCTCGACCATGTCCGCCGTCCAAAGCTTCGGTGCGGGTCGGCCGGGGATCAGCGCCGTGGTAATGACGATGTCCATATCGGGCGCCAGTTCGCGGAACTTCGCCAGCTGCGACTCGCGGAACTCCGGGCTGGATGGCGCCGCGTAGCCGCCGGTTGCCGACGAATCCTGTCCGCCCTCGAACTCGAGGAACACGAAACTGGCGCCCATCGACTCGATCTGTTCGGCCACCTCGGGCCGTACGTCGAACGCGTAGACGATGGCGCCGAGCGACACCGCCGCGCCGATCGCCGCCAACCCGGCGACACCGGCGCCGACCACCAGCACCTTGGCCGGCGGCACCTTGCCTGCCGCCGTCACCTGGCCGGTGAAGAACCGCCCGAAATTATTGGCCGCCTCCATCACCGCGCGATAGCCGGCGATGTTCGCCATGGACGACAGCGCGTCCATCTTCTGCGCGCGGCTGATGCGCGGCACCATGTCCATCGCCAGCGCGGTCACGTCGCGGCTGCGCAATGTCTCCAGCAACTCGGGGTTCTGTCCCGGATACAGGAAGCTGACCAGGATCTGCCCATGCCGGGTCATCTCGACCTCGCGCGCCTCGGGCGGGCGGACCTTGGCCACGATATCGGCCTGCGCCCACAGCGCGGCCGCGTCCGGCACCACCGTGGCGCCGGCCTCGGCATAGGCTTCGTCCGCGAACCGGGCTTCTGCGCCCGCGCCCGATTCAATGAGGCAGTCATAGCCGAGCTTCTTCAGCGCGGTGACCGATTGCGGCGACATTGCCACGCGTTTTTCGCCTGCGGCGATTTCCTTTACCGAACCGATTTTCACGGCGTGTCCCCCAAAGCTCTTGCAAACATGGCCAGCGCCGGGTCGGAATTTGTACCGCCCGGCAAACTTAAGCCGCATTTTGTATTTCTCGTGCCTGTAAGATGCGTCGGCCCATTCACCCCGCGCAAGGGGGCCAATTCCGCCGCGTTCTGCTACAGCCTGCCTCAGCAATTCCCCTGCGTCAGCAATTCCAAGGAGCCTACCCATGCGCGAAGACGATCTCCGCGAGTCGAGTAACGTCGAAGACCGGCGTGGAATGAGTGGAGCCGGCAAGGGCGGCTTGGGCATCGGCGCAATTGTCGTGCTCACGTTGATCGGCTGGGCCACCGGCATCAACCCGGCGGCGCTGATCGGCGGGGCCGAGCAAGTGCAGCAGACGATCAACCCGCAGCAGCAGACGGCGCAGCAAGGCCGCCAGGGTGCGCCGACCGACGAGATGGGCCAGTTTGTGGCCAAGATCCTCGGCGAGACGGAGGACGTCTGGTCCAAGCAACTGCCGGCCGAGATGGGCACGAAGTACGTCGCGCCGGTGCTGGTGCTGTATTCGGGTCAGACGCAGTCCGGCTGTGGGTCGGCGCAGTCGGCAATGGGGCCGTTCTACTGCCCGCTCGACCAGAAGCTCTATCTGGACACCGCGTTCTTCAACGACATGAAGACCAAGATGGGCGGCGGTGGCGATTTCGCCTACGCCTACGTGATCGCGCACGAGGTCGGGCATCACGTGCAGAACCTGATCGGGCTGCTGCCAAAGGTGCAGGCAGCGGAGAAGCAGGCGGACCAGCAGGGCGACAAGGCGGAGGCCAACAACCTGTCCGTGCGGACCGAGCTGATGGCGGATTGCCTGGCCGGCGCCTGGGCCAACCACATGAATCAGCGCCACGACAACCTTACCGACGCGGATTTGCAGCAGGCGGTCAACACGGCGACCGCGATCGGCGACGACCGGTTGAGCCGGGCGTCTGGACGCGCGGCGGTGCCGGACAGCTTTACGCACGGGAGCTCGGCGCAGCGGGTCAAATGGTTGTCGACTGGGTTCCGTGCCGGGACGGTTGGTGCCTGCAACACGTATCAGGGATCGAACCCGTAGCGTTCTTATGACATCGCGCACGATCCTGGAGACAGCGGAGGGCTTGCGGTTGCAAGCCGCCGCTCGGGGCCAAGGGTGGCGACGCTGGGGCCCTTATGTCAGTGATAGACAATGGGGCACCGTGCGCGAGGACTACAGCGCCGACGGGGATGCCTGGGCCTATCTCACCCACGACCAGGCGCGCAGCCGGGCCTATCGCTGGGGCGAGGATGGGATCGCCGGGTGGAGCGACGAGCGGCTGAACTGGTGCCTGGGCCTGTCGCTATGGAACGAGCGGGACCCGATTCTGAAGGAACGCTTCTTTGGGCTGACGAACGAAGAGGGCAATCACGGCGAGGACGTCAAGGAGGTGTTTTATCACCTCGATGGAACGCCGACGCACTCGTACATGCGGATGCTCTACAAGTATCCGCAGGCGGAGTTCCCGTATCAGCGCCTGCTGGACGAGAGCAAGCGGCGGGGTCTCGACGATCCAGAGTTCGAATTGGCCGATACTGGCATCTTCGAACAGGACCGGTATTTCGACGTGTTCGTCGAATATGCGAAGGCGTCACCGGACGACATGCTGATGCAGGTCACGGTCGTCAATCGGGGGCCTGATCCGGCACGGGTCCACGTCCTGCCGCATCTGTGGGCGCGAAATACCTGGAGTTGGGCGGATAGCCAGGACCGGCCGTCGCTGCGGCTGGAAGAGAACGGCACCGTGCGTGCGCTGCATCCGCGGCTGCGAGAGATGCAGCTCGAGATCGAAGAAGCGCCGAATGCCTGGTTGTTTTGCGAGAACGAAACCAACGTCAAGCGGATCTGGGGGGAGACGGATCAGCCCGGGCCGTTCAAGGACGGGATCAACGATTACGTGGTCAACGGCGTGGCCGGCGCCGTGTCGTCGGCGCAGCGCGGCACCAAATGCGCGGCACATATCGTCTGCACCCTGGCGCCGGGGGAGAGCCGTGTCGTTCGGTTGCGCTTCCGGCCGGTGGAACGACAGAGCCCGGCCTTTGCCTATTACGCCGAGCGGATCGAACAGCGGCGCGCGGATGCGGACGAGTTCTATGCCGCGTTGCAGGCGGAGATCACCGACCCCGATGCACGGATGATTCAGCGTCAGGCCCTGGCTGGCATGCTGTGGTGCAAGCAGACTTACCTGTTCGACGTGCGGCGCTGGCTGGCGGGTGACCCGGCGCAACCGACGCCACCGCCGGGTCGGGTGCGCGACGCCGATTGGCAGCACATGAATAACGGCGACGTCATCTCGATGCCGGATGGATGGGAGTATCCGTGGTTCGCGGCCTGGGACCTGGCGTTCCATGCGGTGACGTTCGCGCTGATCGACCCGGCCTTCGCCAAGGGGCAGCTACTGCTGATCCTGCGCGAATGGTACATGCATCCGAACGGGCAGTTGCCGGCCTATGAATGGGCGTTCGGGGACGCGAACCCGCCCGTGCATGCCTGGGCCTGCTGGCGCGTCTATCAGATGGACCGGCAGCTCACGGGCATCGCCGATATCGGCTTTCTCGAGCGGGCGTTCCACAAGCTGATGCTCAACTTCACCTGGTGGGTGAACCGCAAGGATGCCGATGGGCGGAACGTGTTCCAGGGCGGATTCCTGGGGCTCGACAACATCGGCGTGTTCGACCGCTCCGCGCCGCTGCCGACGGGCGGCACGCTCGACCAGGCCGACGGAACGGCGTGGATGGCGATGTACACGCTGAACCTGCTGCGGATCGCGCTCGAGTTGGGCAAGACGAACCCGGCCTACGAGGACATGGCGACCAAGTTCTTCGAGCATTTCCTCTACATCGCCGAGGCCATGACCGATTTGGGCGGGCAAGGCAAAGGCCTGTGGGACGAGGAGGACCAGTTCTTCTACGACCTACTGCGGCTGCCGGACGGCAAGGTCGACACGATGCGGGTGCGCTCGATCATCGGCCTGATCCCCATGCTTGCCGTCGAGGTGATCGACCCGTCCTTGATCAACAAACTGCCGGATTTCGCCAGTCGTCTCCGATGGTTCCTGCGCTACCGTCCGGACCTGGCGAACCTGATCTCGCGATGGAGCGACCCCGGCGAAGGCGAGCGCAGCCTGCTCTCGCTGTTGCGCGGGCATCGGATGAAGATGCTGCTGGAGCGCATGCTTGACGAGAGGGAGTTCCTGTCGCCGCACGGCATACGCTCGGTCTCCAAGGTGCACGAGGCCAAGCCGTTCGTGTTCGAGCATTCCGGCGGGCGATGGGAGGTGTCGTACGTGCCGGGTGACTCCACCAGCAAGATGTTCGGTGGCAACTCGAACTGGCGCGGACCGGTGTGGATGCCGCTCAACCTGTTGTTGGTCGAGGCGATGCAGCGTTTCCACGCCTATTACGGCGATGATTTCACCGTGGAATGTCCGGTCGGGTCCGGCCACATGCTGACCTTGGCACAGGCGGCGGCGGAACTGGCGACCCGGCTGGTCGGCATCTTCAAGCGGGGGCCGGACGGGGTGCGGCCGTTCTCGCGCGGCGATCGGGCGCCGAACGATCTGGGCGCGCTCGGCAAGCCCGGCGAGGAAGCGATCGTGTTCAACGAGTATTTTCACGGAGATACCGGGCGCGGTCTCGGCGCGTCGCACCAGACCGGCTGGACCGGCGCGGTCGCGCTCCTGATTCATCAGG
Source organism: Janthinobacterium lividum (assembly GCA_050954595.1). Classification (GTDB taxonomy): domain Bacteria; phylum Pseudomonadota; class Alphaproteobacteria; order Acetobacterales; family Acetobacteraceae; genus JAVVHH01. The sequence continues at coordinate 37,894 of JBPBQE010000256.1, forward strand.
GCTATGGCTGGGATCGGCAGGAAGCCAAGGTGGCCGGCGAAGCGGCGGAGAAGGTCGCGATGTCCTGACGGCGGTCCGTTTCTGAGCACTTGGACAAAACGCGCAACCGACAGACAGATCGCGCATCGAAATGCATCGGCTGCATCATTGTGGATGGTGCACGCGATGAGCATTCAGCAATGCTCTCGACCCGAAGGGACCGGCCGAAAGCCACCTTAACCGCGGAAGGGAGAAAACAGCATGCTAAACCAAAATGTTTGCCGCCTCGCCATCTTGCTGGGCACCGCCTTGTTCAGCACGGCCGCACTCGCCGATAATGGCACCTGCAAACTGACGCCGGCCGAAGCGAGCGGGACCTGGGGCTTCGCCAGCGAAGGTGTGGCTACGCAGAGTTCGACGTTCGCGCCGCAAGGCGCCGTGGTGCAAGCCGGCACCGTTACTCACCAAGTGACCGGCCAATCGGGACAGACCCTCTCCGGCAATTGGAACGTCACGCTGACGCAGAACGACTCGGCTGGCGTCCACTCGAACGTCCAGTTTGGCGGCACTTTCCAGGCCAGTACGGTGACGTGTCAGGGTGACTTCTACGTTTCGTCGTTGAAGCAGCCCGCCTTCCACATCGTCTTCGTCAATGGTGGCGACGAACTCAGGACAATCGCGTTGATCCCGAACCTGTTCCTCAGCTTCCCGACGGCGCGCAAGCTCTAGAGCAGAATCCGACCAAACCGCTTCGGGTTGGTCGGATAAAATTGCTCTTCCTACAATAAGCTGAAGTGCCGTCAGGCAGCGTCGGGCCGCCCAGTCCGACGCTGCGCCTGATACTGGCGGCAGGCCTCGCCGAAGCTTCGGAAGATGGTCCGGCTGGCCTCATCGGTCGCCCAATGCCATTCGGGGTGGAACTGCACGCCGAACGCGAACGCCGTCGCGTCGCGGACGTGGACGGCCTCGACAGTGCCGTCCTCCGCGACGGCTTCGACCTCGAGGCGGTCGGCAATACGGTCCAGCGCCTGTTCGTGCAGCGAGTTGACCAGCACTTGGTCGGTGCCGAGCACGAGCGCGAGCTGGCCGGAGACGCGGACGGTGTGCTTGAGGCGGAACAGGTGATCGAGTTCGCCGTCGCCGGCGCGGTGATCAGCGCGGCCGTCCAGCAAATGCACCTGCTGGTGCAGCGAGCCGCCGAGGGCGACGTTCAGTTCCTGGATGCCGCGGCAGATGGCGAGCAGAGGCATACCGCGGCGAAGCGCCTCAAGCGCCAGGGGGAGGGTGGTTCCGTCCCGGTCAGGGTCGTGCATGGTGGGCGTGAGCGACGGATCGGTGCCGTAGCGCGACGGGTCGACGTTGCTGGGGCTGCCGGAGAGAAGCAGACCGTCAATACGGTCCAGCACGTCCAGCATGAGTTCGCCCACGGGCGGAAGCAGGATCGGGATCGCACCGGCCGCGCCGATCAGGGCGTTGCCGTACCGTG
>JBPBQE010000290.1:0-37932 GCA_050954595.1 Janthinobacterium lividum
GGAAGAGCACGGTCGAGAGCTATCGGAGCTTCGTGACCAAGCTGTGGAACGCGGCGCGGTTCTGCGAGATGAACAGGGTGGCGCCGGTGGCCGGGTTCGAGCCGGGGGTGGCGACGCTGCCGCTGTGCCGGTGGATGCTGGACGCGGTGAATACGGCCGTGACGGAGGCGACGGCGGCGCTGGAGGCGTATCGGTTCAACGATTATGCGCAGGCGGCATATCGGGCGACGTGGAACAATTTCTGCGACTGGTTCCTGGAGTTCGCCAAGCCGGTGCTGAATGGGCCGGATGGGGTGGAGAAGGACGAGGTGCGGGCGACGGCGGCGCATACGTTGGGGGTGTTGCTGCGCTTGCTGCATCCGGCGATGCCGTTCGTGACGGAGCATCTTTGGAGCGAGATGGGGTTCGGGGCGGCGGGAAGCCTGATCCGCACGGCGTGGCCGGCCCCCTCCCCTGTCGCGGACGCGGCGGCGGCGCGGGACGAGCTGGATTGGGTAGTGCGGCTGGTCGGCGAGGTCCGGGCGGTGCGGGCGGAGATGAACGTGGCGCCGTCGGCCCTGGCGCCGGTGCTGCTGCGGGATGCGCGGCCGGAAAATTTGGCGCGGGCGCAGACTTGGTCGGAGGCAATCCGGCGGATGGCGCGGGCTAGCGAGGTCGGGCCGTTGGTGGGCGCGATGCCGAGCGGGAGCGCGCAGGCGGTGGTGGACGAGGCGACGGTGGTGATCCCGTTGGCCGGGTTGATCGACCTGGATGCCGAGCGGAAGCGGCTGGAGAAGGATCGCGGCAAGGCGCTGGCGGAGGCGGAGAAGGTGTCTCGCAAGCTGGAGAACGCCGATTTCGTGGCGCGGGCGAAGCCGGAGGTCGTCGAGGAAAATCGGGAACGGTTGGCCGGGTTCGAGGCCGAGGCGGCGCGACTGGCGGCGGCGATCGAGCGGATCGCCGCTTAGCGCGCCTGCTTGTGGTTGGCTGATTTGGTGGGCTGACGCCCACCCTACGAAGCAGAAAAGTGGAGGCAAACGATGTCGACCAAGCAGTGGGACAAGTCGCGGATGCCCTCGCAGCATGTGACGGAGGGGCCCGGGCGGGCGCCGCATCGGTCGTATTATTACGCGATGGGGCTGACTGAGGAGGAGATCGCGCAGCCCTTCGTGGGGGTGGCGACGTGCTGGAACGAGGCGGCGCCGTGCAACATCTCGCTGAGCCGGCAGGCACAGTCGGTGAAGGTGGGCGTGAAGGAATGCGGCGGGACGCCGCGGGAGTTCACGACCATCACCGTCACGGACGGGATCGCGATGGGGCACCAGGGGATGAAGTCGTCGCTGGTGTCGCGCGACGTCATTGCCGACAGCGTCGAACTGACGGTGCGGGGGCATTGCTACGACGCGCTGGTGGGCGTGGCCGGGTGCGACAAGTCGCTGCCGGGGATGATGATGGCGATGTGCCGGCTGAACATTCCGTCGGTGTTCATGTATGGCGGGTCGATCTTGCCGGGGCGGTTCAAGGGCAAGGACGTGACGGTCGTAGACGTGTTCGAGGCGGTCGGGCGGCATGCGGCCGGGACGATGTCGGACGCGGATTTGCATGAGCTCGAGATCGTCGCGTGTCCGAGTGCTGGGGCGTGTGGCGGGCAGTTCACGGCCAATACGATGGCCACGGTGAGCGAGGCGATCGGGCTGGCGCTACCGGGGTCTGCCGGGTCGCCGGCGCCGTATGAGGACCGGGATCGTTGGGCGGTGGAGAGCGGCCGCGCGGTGATGCGGTTGATCGAGAGCGGGCTGCGGCCGCGGGACATCGTGACGCGCAAGGCGTTGGAGAATGCGGCGGTGGTGGTGGGTGCCACGGGTGGCAGCACGAATGCCGGGCTGCATCTGCCGGCGATCGCCAATGAATGCGGCATCGATTTCACGATGGACGACGTGGTCGAGATCATGCGGCGGACGCCGTATATCGCCGACCTCAAGCCCGGCGGGAAATACGTGGCGCTCGACGTGCACAATATCGGCGGTATTCCGGTGATCCTGAAGGCGCTGATGGATGGCGGGTTGCTGCACGGCGACTGCATGACGGTGTCGGGCAAGACGCTGGCGGAGAACCTGGCCGACGTCGTGTTCCCGACGGATCAGGACGTGGTGTATCCGGTGTCGCGCGCGATCTCGAAGACGGGTGGCGTGGTCGGGCTGAAGGGCAATTTGGCGCCGGACGGGGCGATCGTGAAGATCGCGGGGATGGAGAACCTCGTATTCGAGGGCACCGCGCTGTGTTTCGACAGCGAGGAAGAGGCGTTCGCGGCGGTGGATGCTCGGGCCTACAAGGCGGGCGATGTGATCATCATCCGCTACGAGGGGCCGAAGGGCGGGCCGGGGATGCGCGAGATGTTGTCCACGACGTCGGCCATCTACGGGCAGGGCATGGGCGACAAGGTGGCGCTGATCACGGACGGGCGGTTCAGCGGGGCGACGCGGGGGTTCTGCGTGGGTCACGTCGGGCCGGAAGCGGCCGTGGGCGGGCCGATCGCGCTGGTGCGGAACGGGGACCGGATCAAGTTGGATGCGGGCGCCGGAACGATGGAGCTATTGGTCGACGAGGCCGAGATGGCGGCGCGCCGGACTGCGTGGACGCCGCGGCGGACGGATTACAATAGCGGGGCGATTTGGAAGTTCGCGCAGACGGTTGGGCCGGCGCATCTGGGGGCGTTGACGCATCCGGGGGGCAAGGCGGAGACGCATTGCTACGCGGACATCTGATGCGGCCGGCAGGAGCGGGGTAATGGGTGGCGGACGGGAAGCGCCACCGATCCTGAAGGATCTGTTCGGGCAGGCGGAGCGCTACGCCTACATTGCTGTGGGCATCCTGCTGGTGCTGACGACGGTCATCGCGCTGGTCGGGTCGCTGCTGCTGCTGTGGCACGGCGTGCTGGATTGGTCGGGCACCAACGAGGTGTTCGAGACGGTCGACCGGCTGCTGTTCGTGCTGATGCTGGTGGAAATCATGCATACGGTTAGCGCGTCGGTGCGGACGGGTAGCCTGACGGTGCAGCCGTTCCTGATCGTGGGGTTGATCGCGTCGATCCGGCGGATCCTGGTGATCACGCTGGAGACGTCGGAGTCGATGCGGGGCCGGGTCTGGAACGACACGGTCTCCGCGCAATTCCATGCGTCGATGCTGGAGTTAGGCGTGCTCGGCGGGCTGATCCTGGTGATGGTGGCGTCGATCTACCTGCTGCACCGCATCCCGGAAGAGTCGAAAAAGGCGGAGTAGCCGATCAGACGGTGAACACGACCGGGACGTGATCGGAGGGTTGCGGCTGGTCGCGCTCGTTGCGGTCGGGCGCGGCAGAGGTCAGGCGCTCCGCCAGGGCGGGCGAGAGCAGGGCATGGTCAATGCGGAGGCCGCGGTCGCGGGGCCAGGCGCCGGCCTGGTAATCCCAGAAGGTGTAGACCTTGCCGGTCGGCTGCAGGGCGCGAATTGCGTCGGTGAAGCCGTGCCAGAGCATGGTGCGGAAGGCGGCGCGGGTTTCGGGGCGGATCAGGGCGTCGCCGGCGGGAAGCGTTCCGGTGGCGAAGTCCTCGTCGGTGGGGGCGACGTTGTAGTCGCCAGCGAAGGCGCAGAGCTCGTCGGCGTCCAGCAGAGAACGGGCATGGGCGGCGAGGCATTCCATCCAACGGAGCTTGTAGGCGTAGCCTTCGGGGCCGCCGCTGTTGCCGTTGGGCAAATAAAGGTTGCCGACGGTCATGCCCTGGGTGCGGACCTCGATGTAGCGGGAGTGCGTGTCCGCCTCCATGCCGGGCAGGCCGCGCTGGGTGACTTCGACCGGTTCCCTGGAGAGGATGGCGACGCCGTTGTAGGATTTCTGGCCGAGAACGGCGGAATGGTAGCCAGCCTCGGTGAAGGCGGCGAACGGGAATTGCGGCTCCTCGCATTTGATCTCCTGCAGGAGCAGGAGGTCGGGCTGGTTGCGGCCAAGCCAATTCACGACGTGCGACTCGCGCTGGCGAACGGAGTTGACGTTCCAGGTGGCGAACTTCACCGGGAGATCAATCGATGGAGAAGCTGGTGCCGCAGCCGCAGGAGGAGGTGGCATTGGGGTTTTGGATCTTGAAGTAAGCGCCCATCAGCTCGTCGGCGTAGTCGAGTTGCGAGCCGGCGAGAAGGTCCATGCTGACGGGATCAACGACGACGCGGGCGGGGCCGGCTTTGATGACGAGGTCATCGTCCTGTTGAGTTTCGTCGAGCTCGAACTTGTATTGAAAGCCGCTGCAGCCGCCAGCGAGGACGGAGACGCGGAGCGCGGCGTCAGCCTGCGACCCCGGCTGCGATTGGGCTATTTCGGCGACGCGGGCGGCGGCGCGCGCGGTTACCGAGAAAGGGGGGGCGGCAACGATGGTCTCGCTCATGTCCCTTACATAGCGTTTCGGGGGCGCTTATTGAAGGTGCGATGCAGGACGTCGCCCCCTATGCCGTGCGTGCGGAAACGTCGCGCGGTCGGCTGTATCCCGAGCCGGAGGCCGACGGGCGAAGTCCGTGGCAGCGGGACCGCGACCGGGTCATCCACAGCTCGGCGTTCCGGGCGCTGCAGTACAAGACCCAGGTGTTTGTCAACCACGAGGGCGATTACTACCGGACGCGGCTGACGCACTCGATCGAGGTGGCGCAGATCGCGCGGTCGATCGCGCGGGCGCTGCGGCTGGACGAGGACCTGACAGAGGCATTGGCGCTGGCGCACGACCTCGGTCACACGCCGTTCGGGCATGCCGGGGAGGACGCGCTGGACGCGGCGATGCAGCCATATGGCGGGTTCGACCATAACGGGCAGAGCCTGAAGACGGTGACGGTGCTGGAAACGCGGTATGCGGCGTTCGACGGGCTGAACCTGACGTGGGAGACGCTGGAGGGATTGGCCAAGCATAACGGGCCGGTGCTGGACCCGGCGGGCTACATCGCGGCGTACGAGGCGCGGCATTCGCTGGAGTTGGGGAGCTGGGCGTCGGGCGAGGCGCAGGTGGCGGCGATCGCGGACGACGTGGCGTATCACAGTCACGACCTGGATGACGGGTTGCGGGCCGGGTTGTTCACGACGGAGGACATCGCGCACCTGCCGGTGGTGGGGCCGGCGCTGCGGGAAGCGGGTCGGGCAAGCCTGGACTTGGCGCCGGACCGGCTGCGGCACGAGACGATCCGCCGGGTCATCAACCGGCTGGCGCAGGATCTGATCGAGGAAAGCCGGCGGCGGATCGCGGCGTTGGGGCCGGCCGATGCGGACGCGATCCGAGGGGCGGACGGGCCGGTGATCGGGTTCAGCCCGGCGATGGGGGATGCCAACCGGGCGATCAAGGAGTTCCTGCTGGCGCGGATGTATCGGCATTGGCGGGTGAACCGGATGACGGCCAAGGCGCGGCGGGTGACGGAGGCGTTGTTCACGCTGCTGCATGGGGACACGTCGTTGCTGCCGGACGGATGGCGGACTCGGGCGGGCGCGGTGTCGGACGCACGGGCCGCGGGGGTGGTGGCGGATTACATCGCGGGGATGACGGACCGGTTCGCGCTGGACGAGCATCTGCGGCTGACGGACCCGTTCCGGACGGGTTGAGGGGCAAAGACAGGGGGCGGGGTTGCCGGGTCAGAAAGGCTGACGCACAGTGCCGGGCTATGAGCGGACCAGAAGCACAGTATCGAGACTTCCTCAACTCGGGCCATTTCATGCTGCAGCGCAGTAAAAGTAGTGGCCGTTACACTTTCTATCCTCGATTGGCGATGCCGGGGACTGGAGAGAGGGACCTCGAATGGGTTCCGGCGGGGGGTGGCGGGGTGGTTTATGCCATCACGGTCAACCGGAGCCGGGAGGGGTCGTCGAACATCGCGCTGATCGATCTGGACGAGGGACCGCGGCTGATGTCGCGGATCGAGGGCGTCGAGACGCTGCCGATCGGTAGCCGGGTGACGGCGCGGATCATCGACGAGGGTGGCGAAAAATTGGTCGTGTTCGATCCGGAGACGGCAGCATGAGCATGTTGCGGGGTGCGGCGGCCATCGTCGGAATCGGGAGCGCAGGAACGGGCGAGGCGCCGGGTCGGACGGCCATGGAGCTGATGGCGGAATCGGCGCTGGCGGCGATCGACGACGCCGGGTTGTCGCTGGGGGACATCGACGGGCTGTATGCAGCGACGTCGACGCATTTCTTTCCGACGCTGTCGGTGGCTGAGTATCTCGGCATCAAGCCGCGGATGCAGGACGGGACCAATATCGGCGGGTCCAGCTTCGAGGCGCATCTGTTGTCGGCGACGATGGCGCTGGCGACCGGGCAGTGCGACGCGGCGCTGATCTGCTACGGGTCGAACCAGCGCAGCGCGGGTGGGCGGCTGGTGTCGATGGCGGAGCGGCCGCCGTATGAGGCGCCATACAAGCCGCGGCAGCCGATCAATGCGTATGCGCTGGCGGCGAGCCGGCACATGTACGAGTACGGGACGACGCGGGAGCAGTTGGCGGAAGTGGCCGTGGCGGCGCGGGGCTGGGCGAACCTGAACCCGGCGGCGTTCGCGCGGGGGCCGCTGAGCGTGGCTGACGTGTTGAAGAGCCGGATGGTAAGCGATCCATTGACGGTAGCGGATTGCTGCCTGGTGACGGATGGCGGCGGGGCATGCGTGCTGGTGCGGGCGGATCGGGCCAAGGATCTGAAGCACAAGCCGGCTTACTTCCTGGGCGGGGCAACGGCGGGGTGGCACCGGTCGATTGCGTCCATGCCGGATGCGACGATCACGGCGGCGAGCGAGAGCGGGCCGCGGGCATTCGCGATGGCGGGGATGACGACAGCCGACGTCAAGCTGGCGATGCTTTACGATGCGTTTACCATCAATACGATATTGTTCCTCGAGGATCTCGGCTTCTGCGCCAAGGGCGAGGGCGGGCGGTTCGTCGAAGGTGGAGCGATCGCGCCAGGTGGGCGATTGGCGGTGAACACCAACGGCGGCGGGCTATCGTGCGTGCATCCCGGGATGTACGGCATGTTCCTGATCCTGGAAGCGGTGTCGCAGCTGCGCGGGGACGCGGGCGAGCGGCAGGTGCCGGGGCTGGACGTGGCGTTGCTGCACGGCAATGGCGGAACGCTGTCGAGCCAGTGCACGACGCTGCTGGGGACCGACGCGGCGCTATGAACCTTAGCAAAGAGGGGCGGTTCTCGTCGCTCGACAGCTTGTTGCGGCCGTCGAGCGTGGCGGTGATCGGGGCGTCGGCGGATGCGACGCGGATCGGCGGACGGCCGATCTCGTACATGCTGCAGCAGGGGTTCAAAGGAGAAATCCTGCCGGTCAATCCGAACCGGGCGGAGATCCAGGGGCTGCAAGCGTATCGCAGCGTGGCGGAGCTGCCGCGCGTGCCGGATACGGCGATCGTGGCGGTGCCGATGGCGCTGGCGATCGACGCGGTGCGGGACCTGTCGGCGCGCGGGGTGAAGTCGGCGATCGTGTTCACCGCCGGGTTCGCGGAGGCGGGGCCGGAGGGGGAGGAACTGCAGGCGCAGTTGCTGGCGGCGGCCGGGCCGATGCGGGTGCTGGGGCCGAATTGCCTGGGGTTGTTCAATGGCCGGGTCGGGTTCTATCCGATCTTCAGCTCCAGTCTGGAGAGCGGGTTTCCGCAGGCGGGGCGGATCGGCATTGCGAGCCAGAGCGGGGCGTATGGGACCCATGTGTTCGCGGTGGCGCGGAACAGGGGCATCGGCACGCCGATCTGCGTGACGACGGGCAACGAGTCGGATGTCACGATCGGGGACGTGATCGGGTGGCTGGCGCAGGACCCGGATACGGACGTGATCGCGGCCTATGCCGAGGGGATACGGGAGGCGGACGGGTTCCTGCAGGCGCTGGAGGCGGCACGGCAGGCGAAGAAGCCGGTGGTGCTAATGAAGGTCGGCACGTCGGCGATCGGGCAGCACGCGGCCAAATCGCATACGGCGTCGATCGCGGGGGATGACCGGGTCACGGATGCGGTGTTGGCCGAGTTCGGCGTGGTGCGGGCGCGGACGACAGAGGAGATGCTGGACATCGCGCTGACGGCGACCCGGCGGATCTATCCGGCGGGCAACACGCTGGGGGTGATCACCATCAGCGGCGGGGCCGGGGTGCTGATCTCGGATGCGGCCGAGGCGGTGGGAATGTCGTTGCCGGAGATGCCGGCGGATGCGCAGGCACGGTTGAAGGCGCTGGTGCCGTTCGCGGCGCCGCGGAACCCGGTGGACTGCACGGCGCAGGCGTTTAACGACATCACGCTGGTCGGCAAGTTCACGGACTCCATGGTCGAGGATGGCGGCTACCGGTCGATCCTGGCGTTCTTCAGCCAGGTGGCGGGGTCGCCGACCATCTCCCCTGCCCTGCGGGTGCAGCTCAACGCGACGAAGGCGAAGCATCCGGACCGGCTGTACGTGCTGTCGATCGTGGCGCGGCCGGAGCAGGTGCGGGAGTACGAGGCGGACGGGTTTGTGGTGTTCGAGGACCCGACGCGGGCGGTGGTGGCGATCCAGGCGATGGGACGGTTTGGGGACGCGTTCGCACGGGTGGCCGACCCGGTTCCGAGCGCGACGCCTGCAGTGAGCTTGCCGGCAGTGATGCCGACGGAGGCGGAAGCGAAGGTGTTGCTGGCGGCCGCAGGGATCGCATCAGCACCGGAGCAGGTTTGTGCCACGCCGGAGGAGGCAGCCGCTGCTGCCGAGCGGTTCGGGGCAAAGGTGGTGATGAAGATCCTGTCGCCGGACATCCTGCACAAGTCGGAGATCGGCGGCGTGTTGCTGGGGATCGAGGGAGCGGAGGCGGCGCGGGCCGGGTTCGCGACTTTGATGGTGCGGGCGGCGGAGCGGGCGCCGGGGGCGCTGATCGAGGGGGCGCTGGTGGCCAAGCAGCTTTCCGGCGGCGTCGAGTGCATCATGGGCATCCAGCGCGACCCGGTGTTCGGGCCGGTGGCGCTGATCGGCATGGGCGGGATCTTCGTGGAGATCCTGCAGGACGTGGCACTGCATCGCTGTCCGTTCGGGACGGAGGTCGCGGAGCGGATGATCCGGAGCCTGAAGGCGGCGTCGATCCTGTTGGGCGCGCGGGGGCAGGCGCCGGTAGATGTCGGGGCGCTGGCGGGGATGCTGGCCGGGCTATCGCAATGGGCGGTGGCCGCGGGGGACCGGCTACTGTCGGTGGATTTGAACCCGGTGCTGGCGTTGCCGGACGGGGCTTATGCGCTGGATGCGGTGATCGAGGTGGCGGCGTGATCGATAAGCAGGTCCGCAGCATTGCGGAGGGATTGGAGGGCATCGCCGACGGGTCCACGGTGCTGATCGGCGGGTTCGGCTCGGTCGGGCAGCCGGACCAGCTGATCGAGGGTTTGATCGAGCAGGGCGCGCGGGACCTGATCTGCGTGGCCAACAATGCCGGCGCCGGACATGTCGGGCTGGCCAAGCTGATGGAGCTGGGCCGGGTGCGCCGCATGGTGTGCAGCTTTCCGCGCTCGGTGGGCTCGACGGTGTTCGAGGACCTGTATCGGGCGGGGAAGATCGAACTCGAGCTGGTGCCGCAGGGGACGCTGGCGGAACGAATCCGGGCGGCGGGTGCCGGCATCCCGGCATTCTTCACGGCAACCAGCGTCGATACGTTGCTGGCGCGAGACAAAGAGACTCGCGTGATAGGCGGGCGCACCTATGTGTTGGAAGAGGCGCTGCACGCAGAGGTGGCGCTGATCGAGGCATGGGAGGCGGATCGGTGGGGCAATCTGAGTTACCGCTCGAGCGGGCGGAACTTCAATCCGATCATGGCCACGGCCGGTGCGCTGACGGTGGCGCAAGTGCATCACATGGTGCCGTTGGGTTCGTTGGACCCCGAAGCGATCGTTACTCCGGGTATTTATGTCAATCGTGTGGTCCATCTTAATAAATGATTTAGAAACTTTTCTTTAATTATTGTTGTGTTGACTAGAGACCTTTGCAGCGCGATGTCGCGGGTCGGATGCCTGCCTTTGCATTCGTTTATGGAGATTTACTCTGTGCCTTTGACGCGTTTGCAGATGGCCGAAGCCGTGGCCCGCGACATTCCCGAGGGTTGGTATGTCAATCTGGGGATCGGCATTCCGACGCTGGTGGCCGATTTCGTGCCGGCGGAGCGCGAGGTGGTGTTCCATAGCGAAAACGGGGTGCTGGGAACCGGGCCGGCGCCGGAGGAGGATGCAGTCGATCGTTGGCTGATCAACGCCGGCAAGCAGCATGTGACGCTACTGGATGGCGGATCGTACATGCACCATGCTGACAGCTTCGCGATCATCCGTGGCGGGCATCTGGATTTGTGCGTGCTGGGGGCGTTTGAAGTGGCCGAGAATGGCGACCTGGCCAATTGGGCGACCAGCGAGAACGACACGGCACCGGCGGTGGGCGGGGCGATGGATCTCGCGGTGGGGGCGAAGCGGCTTTGGGCGGTGATGGAGCACACCACCAAGGAAGGTAAGCCGCGACTAGTGCGTGGGTGCGGCTATCCGCTGACGGCGCCTACGGCGGTGAGCCGGGTTTATACCAACCTGGCCGTGCTCGACGTGACGGATGAAGGCTTCGTGGTGCGGGAGTTGGCACCGGGGGTGGACTTCGAGACGGTGCAGGCCAAGACCGATGCGCGCCTGATCCATGCGCGCGTGCCCGCCTGAGGGTATCCTAGGCCTAGTTAAAGGCCTGCGACGAAGGTGGACAGGCCGGGCAACCGCGTCCGTGCCGTCCGGGCCGCCTGCAACACGGCGTTGACTTCACCCAGCGCGGTGCCGAACTCCTGGTTGACGATCACGTGGTCGAACTCCGCCCAATGGCTGATCTCGTCCCGCGCCGCCTGCATGCGGCGGGAGATCTCGGCCGCGCCGTCACCGCGGGCTTCCAGGCGTGATCGCAGCGCCGCCAGGGTCGGCGGCAGGATGAACACGCTCACCACGTCGCCAGGCAGCGCGGCGCAAAGCTGGCGGCAGCCTTGCCAATCGATGTCGAACACCACGTCGCGGCCGGCGAGCAGCGCCGTCTCGACCGCACGCCGCGGGGTGCCGTAGCTGTTGCCGAACACGCTGGCCCATTCCAGCATCTCGCCTTGCGCGACCATCACCGAGAACGCTTCCGGCGAGCGGAAATGGTAGTGCGTCCCGTCCTGCTCGCCTGCCCGGGGGGCCCGCGTCGTGGCGCTGACCGACAGCTCCAGCCCGGCATCGGCCTGCAGCAGGGCGCGGGTGATGCTGCTCTTGCCGGCGCCAGACGGCGCGGCGACGACGAGGCATACGCCGCGCCGGGCCGGGCGCTCACTCGACATTCTGGACCTGTTCGCGCATCTGCTCGATCACCGCTTTCAGCCGCAACCCGGTCGCCGTCAGCGGAACCGAGGCCGACTTGCTGCACAAGGTGTTGGTCTCGCGCACGAACTCCTGCACCAGGAAGTCGAAGCGCCGTCCGACTGCCGCCGCCTCGGCCAACAGCGCGCGTGCTGCTTCGAGGTGAGCCGCCAACCGATCGAGCTCCTCGCGCACGTCCGACCGGGTGGCCAACAGGGCCACTTCCTGGGCGATACGGTCGGCTGGCAGGCTGGGCTGGTCGCGCAACAGGCCCCAAAGGCTTTCCATCAGCCGTGCCCGCTGCCGCTCCGGCTGGTCGGCCGCCTCGGTGACGGCGGCGTCGCGGAGGGCGGTGACCTCGTCCAGCTGTGCCGACAGCAGGCGATGCAGACGGGCCCCCTCCTCCCGCCGTGCCGTCACCAGAGCGGCCAGCGCGGTACTGAACCCGGTCTTGACCTGGGCCAACAGCTCGGTGCTCCACGCCTCCTCCGGCGCCGAGGCTCGCAGCACGCCGGGCAACGCCAGCAGCGCTTCGGCCCGTGGCGGAGGGGCGCCGGGAATCTTGTCGGCGACTTCGGCCGCCAAGCGCAGCAACTCGCCCAGCAGCTCCGGATCGACGGCGATCTTTGGCCGGTCCTCGCGCCGGATGGTCAGCGTGCCGTTGACGTTGCCGCGCTTGAGGCTGGCCGCGGCGGTGTCGCGCAGGCCGGGCTCCAGCGCGTCCAGACCGGCCGGCATCTTGAGCCGCAATTCCAGTCCGCGCCCGTTGACGCTGCGCATTTCCCAGGCCCAGGCGATGCCGCCGGCGCTGCCTTCGGCCCGGCCGAAACCGGTCATGGATGCCAAACTCATGGTGCCGCGCGCCTCGCTCGTTCGACGCTACGCCACCGTTGGACGTTGCGGGCATGGTCCTGCTCGGTATGCGCGAAACTGTGGCCGCCGGTGCCGTCGGCGACGAAGAACAGGTCGGTGCTGTCGGCCGGGTGGGTCGCCGCCTCGATGGAGGCGCGGCCCGGCATACAGATCGGCCCCGGAGGCAGCCCGGTATTGCGGTAGCTGTTATAAGGATTGTCGGTGTCCAGTTCCGCACGGGTCAGCCCGTGGTCGAGCACGCCGACGCCGTTGCTGACGCCGTAGACTACCGTGGGGTCCGATTGCAGCTTCATGCCGCGCCGTAGCCGGTTAAGGTACACGGCCGCCACCAGCTTGCGTTCCTCGGGCTTGGCCGTCTCGCGCTCGACGATGCTGGCCAGGATGATCGCATCGTGCGGGGTCGCCAAAGGCAGATCCGGCGAGCGCGTCGCCCATGCCGCCTCGAGATCGGCGTCCATCGCCCGGATCGCCCGACCGACCAGCGCGGCTCGTGCGGTGCCGTGCTCGTAGACATAGGTTTCCGGCAATACGGTGCCCTCGACGATCGGCGGCACCTCGCCGTCGAGCGCGTCGGCCTTGGCCAGCAACTCGGTGACCTTGGTCGCTGTCAGACCCTCGGCGATGGTCAGCTTGTGTTGAATCGGCTTGCCCGTCCGCAGCACCGCCAGCACTTGGCGCAGGCTGGCGCCGGCGGGGAATTCGAGTTCGGCGGCTTTCAGAGTTCCGGCACCCCGGGTCGCCAGCGCGGCCGCCTGCAACTCCCAGCCATGCCGCACCACGCCACCCTGCTGCAATGCAGTCGCGATCTGGGCGATGCCGCCGCGCGGGACGACGATAGCCCGATCGGCCTCGAGCGGACCCGGCACCCGGTATCGATCATAGGCGTAGAAGCCGGCCCCGACGACTAACGCGACGACGAGGCCGATCGCGGGAAGAAGCGGGCGCATCAGCGCCGGTTCTTACGCCGCCCGTTTGAACAGGATGCTGGCGTTGGTGCCGCCGAAGCCGAAGCTGTTGGACAGGGCGATGTCGACCCGGCGCTCCTGCGCCTGCTTCGGCACCCGGTTGATGACGCTCTCGCGGCTGGGGTTCTCGAGGTTGAGCGTCGGGGGCACGACGCCGTCGCGGATTGCCAGGATGGAGAAGATCGACTCGACCGCGCCGGCTGCGCCCAGCAGATGGCCGGTGGCCGACTTGGTCGATGACATCGCCACCGTGCTTGCGGTGTCACCGAACATGCGCTCGACGGCCTGGAGTTCGAGGTCGTCACCCATCGGCGTGCTGGTGCCGTGCGCGTTGATGTACTGGACGTCGCTCGGCTGCAGGCCACCGTTCTTGAAGGCATTCTTCATCGCGCGGTAGGCGCCGTCATGGCCCTCCGACGGCGCGGTGATGTGGTGCGCGTCGCCGGACATGCCGTAGCCGCAGACTTCGGCGTAGATCTTCGCGCCACGCGCCTTGGCATGCTCGAGTTCCTCGAGCACGACCACGCCGGCGCCCTCGCCCATGACGAAGCCGTCGCGGTCGCGGTCCCAGGGACGGGAGGCTTGCGCCGGGCTGTCGTTGAAGGCGGTGGACAGGGCGCGGCTGGCACAGAAGCCGGCGATGCCGAGTTCGTTGACGGCGGCTTCCGCGCCGCCGGCGACCATGACCTCGGCATCGCCGAGCGCGATCAGCCGGGCCGCATCGCCGATGGCGTGCACGCCGGTGGCGCAGGCCGTGACCGCAGAATGGTTCGGACCCTTGAAGCCAAAGCGGATCGAGACGTGACCGGACACAAGGTTGATCAGCGCCGACGGGATGAAGAACGGCGACAAGCGCCGCGCTTTGCCGGTGTAGACCATCACCGAGGCTTCGTAGATGGTGCCGAGGCCGCCGATGCCGGAACCGATCATCACGCCAGTGGCCCAGCGATCCTCCTCGGTTTGTGGCACCCAGCCGCTATCGGCCACGGCTTCCGCCGCGGCCACGACGCCGAGATGGATGAAGCGATCCATCTTCTTCTGGTCCTTGGTCGGGATCCACTCGCCGATGTCCAGCTTGTGGTCGTCTTTGGACCCGACCGGAACCTGCCCCGCCACCTTGGACGTCAAATCCTTGGTGTCGAAGGCCTGGATCGCGGTGATGCCGCTATCGCCGTTGATCAACCGCGACCAGACGTGTTCCACGCCGAGGCCGAGAGGACAGGCCACACCCATCCCCGTCACCACCACGCGCCGCATCGGCATCACCCTCCAAGCCCTAGTCGATGACCGTCTTAGGCGGCCTTCTGCTTTTCGATAAAGTCGATCGCGTCCTTGACGGTGCTGATCTTCTCGGCGGCGTCCTCGGGGATCTCGACGCTGAAGGCCTCCTCGAACGCCATCACCAACTCAACCGTGTCGAGGCTGTCGGCGCCCAGATCGTCGATGAAGGACGCCTCGGGCGTGACCTTGCTTTCTTCGACGCCGAGATGTTCCACGACGATTTTCTTAACCCGATCGGCAACTTCGCTCATCTGATCCTCTGATTCTTCTGGTCGATTATGTGCGGCGCACGGAACCTGCGCCGGAAGCCGTGGCGCATAACATGGTTCCCAATGCCACGCCAAGGCAGCGGGGCACGGGATGCGCCGCTATATCATTGCCATGCCGCCATTGACGTGCAGCGTGACCCCGGTGATCCAGGCGGCTTCGTCGGAGGCCAGGAACACCGCAGCACCCGCCACGTCGGCCGGGGCGCCCATGCGGCCCAACGGAATCCCGGCGATCAGCCGCGCCTTCTGCTCGTCGTTCAACACGTCGGTCATCGGCGTCTCGACGAAGCCGGGGGCGATGACGTTCACCGTGATGCCGCGGCTGCCGACCTCCTGAGCCAGCGCCTTGCTCATACCCACCAGCCCGGCCTTGGCCGCCGCGTAGTTGGCCTGGCCCGGATTGCCGGTGGCGCCCACGACGCTGCCGATGCCGATGATCCGCCCTGCCCGCCGCTTCAGCATCCCGCGCAGCGCCGCCCGCGCCAGCCGGAACGGTGCCGCCAGGTCGACGTCGAGCACGGTGGCCCAATCCTCGTCCTTCATCCGGATCGCCAACCCGTCCTTGGTCAGCCCGGCATTGTTGACCAGGATCGCTAGCGGTCCGCAGGCCGCCTCCGCCGCCGCGATCAACGCTTCGGCCGACCCGGCCTCGCGCAGATCAGCCGGGCACACCGCCGCGCCGTCGCCTAATTCGGCCGCCAACGCCTCCAGCGCATCCCGCCGTGTGCCGGACAGCGCCACCTTGGCGCCTTGCGCATGCAGCGCCCGCGCAATCCCCGCGCCGATGCCGCCCGACGCGCCGGTCACCAGCGCCGATTTACCATCCAGCCGGAACATTCAGATCACCTTCAACAACGCTTCAATCTCCGCCGGCGACCCGGCCGATGCGATCGCCAGGTCCGGGTTGATCCGCTTGGCCAACCCCGACAACACCTTGCCCGCCCCGAGCTCGACCACGCTCGTCACCCCGATCTTGACCGCCGACAGCATGCACTCGCGCCAGCGCACCATGCCGGTCACCTGCTGCACCAGCAGATCGCGGATCTCGCCCGGGTCCATCGCCCGCTCCGCCGTCACGTTGGCGATCAGCGGCACGATCGGCGCGGCCATCGACGTCTCACCCAGTACATCCTTCATCGTGTCCGCGGCCGGCGCCATCAGCGCGCAATGGAACGGCGCCGACACCGGCAGCAGCATGGCGCGGCGAATACCGCGCTCCTTGGCCAACACCAGCGTGCGCTCGACTGCGCCCCTGTGGCCGGAGATCACCACCTGGCCGCCGCCATTGTCGTTGGCGACCTGCACGATCTGGGTTTCCTCGCGCCCGTCCTCGTGCCGCAGTGTCGCCGCGTCGGCACAGATCGGCTGCACAGCGGACACTTCGGCGCCCAGGATTGCCGCCATCGCGCCTTCGCCGGCCGGCACTGCGCGCTGCATCGCCTCGCCGCGCCGCTGCAGCAGCCGGGCGGCGTCGCCAAGCGAGAACGTGCCGGCGGCGCACAGGGCGCTGTATTCGCCGAGCGAGTGCCCCATCACCACGGTTGCCTTGTCGGCCAGCGACCAGCCGCCCTCGCGCTCAAGCACGCGCAACACCGCCATCGACATCGCCATCAGCGCCGGCTGGGCGTTTTCCGTCAGCATCAGTTCCTCGGGCGGCCCCTCGAACATGATCTTCGACAGATGCCGACGCAGCACCTCGTCGACCTCGCCGAACACCTCGCGCGCGGCGGCAAAGGCTTCGGCGAGTTCACGGCCCATGCCGACGGTCTGACTGCCTTGGCCAGGGAAGAGGAAGGCATGGACGGGCATGGAGTAGGAGGTTCCTCGACGGATGGCCCGCCTTTGTGGCGGCCAGATTTACGGTTGGCGGTATTGCGCCACCGGCATCGTGTGTCAAACGCGCGACATTACGATCTGCTCATGCGGGGAGACTCCGCTGGAACGGCAAGCCGATCGGCTGTAACATCCCCGTCATATCGCCGGAGCCCGCCATGTGCCGCTTTCTCGCGTATGAAGGTGAACCGATCCTGCTGGAAACGCTGGTGACGGCGCCGTGCCACAGCCTGATCCATCAGTCGATGCATGCCGCCGAAGGCAAGACCGAGACCAACGGCGACGGGTTTGGCGTCGGCTGGTATGGCGAGCGGGACACGCCCGGGCTGTATCGCGACGTGCGGCCGGCCTGGTCGGACGAGAACCTCCGCAGCATCGCGTCCCAGGTCCGGAGCCGGTTGTTCTTTGCCCATGTGCGCGCCGCCACCGGCACGTCGACCAGCCGGGCCAACTGCCATCCGTTCTCGCATGGCAAGTTCCTGTTCATGCATAACGGCCAGATCGGCGGCTGGTCGCAGATGCGGCGCCGGGTCGAGGGGATGATCCCGGATGCGCTGTATGCGGGGCGGACCGGCACCACCGACAGCGAGGCGATCTTCCTGGCCGCCCTGGGCTATGGCCTGGAATACGACCCGGTCGCCGCCATGCGGACCACTTTCGCCACCATCTCCGGCATGATGGAGGAGGCGGGCATCACCGATGCGCTGCGCTTCACCGCGACGCTCACCGATGGCGAGACGTTGTGGGCGTTCCGCTGGTCCACGGATCTGCGGCCGCCGTCGCTCTACTTCAAACCGATGCCCGGGGGCCTGCTGCTGGTATCCGAACCGATCGACGGGGTGCGTGGCAACTGGCAGTCGGTGCCGCATGGCGGCACGTTGATCGCCCGGCGCGGCGGGGCGATCGAGCTACTGGGCACGCCGGAGCACGCGCACGCCGCTTGACGGGGTTGCCTGGGGGAAAAGGTTGCTTTTCGGCTGGATTGGCGTATAGCGCCGCCTCCCCTGCTGGGACGGTGGCATCCGTCCCGGCTATGCCCGATTTGGGCTGACTCCAGCCAAAGGGACCAAACATGCCATTGTACGAATGCGTGCTCATTGCACGTAACGACGTTACGCAGCAGCAGGTCGAAGCCGTTGCCGACCAGATCGGCACCGATCTCGAGACCGATGGCGGCAGCGTCCAGAAGCGCGAATACTGGGGCCTGCGCAGCCTCGCCTACCGGGTCAACAAGAACCGGAAGGGCCACTACATGCTGCTGGGCCTCGACGCCAAGCCCGCCTTCATCACCGAGATGGAGCGCCTGCTCCGCCTCAACGAAGACGTGCTGCGCTTCATGACGCTCCGCGTCGAAGAGATCGAGGAGGCGCCGAGCGCCATCCTGACCCGCAAGTCCGACGACCGCGAGCGCGCCTTCCGTGGGCCGAAGCCGGCTGGTCGCTTCGAGAGCGGCCGCAAGCGCGGCTTCGATGACCGCGAGGAATTCCGCGCCCGTGAACCCGAGTTCCGCAACGCCGATAACGCGGCAGAGGAGGAATAACGATGTCCGACCGTCCCCAATCTGACCGTGGCGGCGACCGCGGTGGCGATCGCGGCGAACGTGGTGGTGAGCGCGGTGGTGACCGTGAAGGCGGCGCCCGTCGCCCCTTCTACCGTCGTCGCAAGAGCTGCCCGTTCAGCGGCCCGAATGCGCCCAAGATCGACTACAAGGACGTCCGCTTGCTGTCCCGCTTCCTGAGCGAGCGCGGCAAGATCGTCCCGAGCCGCATCACGGCCGTGTCGGCCAAGAAGCAGCGCGAGCTGGCGACCGCCATCAAGCGGGCCCGGTTCCTGGCCCTGCTCCCCTACGTCGTGGCGTAAGGAGCGGATCATGGCTGCTGTTGAACTGATCCTGCTGCAGCGGATCGAGAAGTTGGGGCAGATGGGCGACGTCGTTCGCGTCAAGCCCGGTTACGCCCGTAACTTCCTGCTGCCGCAAAAGAAGGCGCTCCGCGCCAACAAAGCCAACCGGGCCTCGTTCGAGGACCAGCGCGCCCAGCTCGAGGCCACCAACATCCGCAAGCGTGAGGAGGCCGAACGCCTGCTCGAGCGGATGGAGGGCCTCAAGGTCGTCATCATCCGCCAGGCCGGCGAGAGCGGCAGCCTGTATGGCTCCGTTTCCGGCCGTGACATCGCGGAAGCCTGCACGGCATCGGGTCTGACCACCAATCGGAGCCAGATCATTCTGGAGAACCCGATCAAGACCCTGGGCCTGACGCCGGTGCGCCTGGTGCTGCACCCGGAAGTCAGCCTCACCGTCACGGTCAACGTGGCCCGCAGCGTCGAAGAAGCCGAGAAGCAGGCCCGCGGCGAGCAGGTCGGCTTGGCCGGTGAGGAAGAAGTCGAGCAGGAAGACGACTTCGAGTTCGGTGCCGCCGCCGCTCAAGCCGGTGGCGACCGCTAACGGCCTAGACGAATGTTCGACGCAGCTCCTGTTCTACAGAAGCTGGGCCGACCCCGTCTGATCCAACGGATCGTCGAGATGATGTTGGGCCAGCATTTGGCCCACGGCACCTTGACGGTCCGTTTTCCTGACGGCTCCGAGCGGCAAGTTGTCCGCAGCGCGGAGCCGGTACTCGTTGCCGAGATAACGTCCTGGCGCTGGGCCTACCGCCTGGTCGCTAACCCGGGGCTTGCCTTTGGCGAAGCCTTCGTGGACGGCGGCTTCGTGATGCGCCAAGGCACCGTCTTCGAGTTCATGGACAGCCTGTTCGCCGTCGATCGGCGTCATCGCGGCCCGGTGCTGACCTTTCATGACGGCCTTGCCCATCTCGGCCGCCGGCTGGCGCAGTATAACCCGGCCCGTATCGCCCGTCGCAACGTGGCGCATCATTACGATCTCAGCGCCGAGTTCTATCGTTTGTTGCTGGACGAAGACCGGCAGTATTCCTGCGCCTATTTCCGCACCGGCGACGAGACGATCGACGAGGCGCAGCGCGCCAAGAAGCGGCACATCGCGGCCAAGCTGCTGCTCGACCGGCCCGGCCTGCGGGTGCTGGACATCGGCTGCGGCTGGGGCGGGATGGCCATTACCCTGGCCCGCGACTACGGCGCCGACGTCACGGGCATCACGCTGTCCACCGAACAACTCGCCGTGGCGCGGCAGCGCGCTGCGGAGGCCGGGCTGTCGGACCGGGTGCGCTTCGAATTGCTGGATTACCGCGCGCTGACCGGCAGCTTCGACCGCATCGTCTCGATCGGCATGTTCGAGCATGTCGGCATCAATCATTACCGCGGCTTTTTCGACACCGTGCGCCGCTGCCTCGAACCGGACGGCGTGGCGCTGATCCACGCCATCGGCCGTAGCCATGGCCCGGCGGCGACCAATGCCTGGTTGGCCAAATACATCTTCCCCGGCGGCTACTCCCCCGCGCTGAGCGAAGTGCTGCCGGACGCCGAGCGCTCCGGGTTGATCACGACCGACATCGAGATCCTGCGCCTGCATTATGCCAAGACGCTGTCCCGCTGGCGCGACAACCTCCATCATCATCACGACGCCATCCGCGCGCTGTACGACGATCGTTTCCTGCGCATGATGGAGTTCTACCTCGCCGGCGCCGAGCTGGCGTTTTCGCGCACCGGGCACATGGTCTGGCAGTTGCAGCTTGCCCGCCGGCAGACTGCGGTTCCGCTGACGCGCGATTATATCTCCGCCGGGTCGTAGGTTTCGTTTCTCGCGAACGAGGTGCTGCTTCGGACACCTTTGCGATAGCGGCGTTGCATCTTCGTTTTCGCGTCACAGGTTCCGATGATGCAGGAGATACGCGGGATGATCGATACCGAACTGACGAGACGCGGCGTGCTCGCCGCCAGCACGGCGGCCGTTGCGGTCGGTGCGCTGCCAGTTGGCGCCACGGCGGCCACGGCGGCACCATCGGTCACGCCCGTTGCGACCCAGCCGGTTATGATGCCGGTGTCGTTCGTGGTGAACGGTAAGACGGTCAATCTGTCGCTGGATACGCGCACCAGCCTGCTGGATGCGCTGCGCGAGCATCTGCAGCTGACCGGGTCGAAGAAGGGCTGCGATCATGGGCAATGCGGCGCCTGCACGATCCTGCTGGACGGGACGCGGATCAACTCGTGCCTCACGCTGGCCGTGATGCATCAGGGCAGCCAGATCACCACGATCGAGGGGCTCGGCACGCCGGATAAGCTCAACCCGATGCAGGCCGCGTTCGTCAAACATGACGGATATCAGTGCGGCTATTGCACGCCGGGTCAGATCTGTTCGGCGATGGGTGTGCTGGCGGAGATGAAGGCCGGGGTTCCAAGCCATGTGACGGGCGACCTTACGGCGCCGATCCAGGTGAGCGACCTCGAGATGCGCGAGCGGATGAGCGGCAACATCTGCCGCTGCGGGGCTTACTCGAACATCGTGGATGCGATGAACGAAGCCAAGGGAGCGCTGGCATGAAGCCGTTCAGCTACGAACGCCCGTCCTCGCCGGCCGAGGCGGCCAAGGCGGCCGGGCAGCACCCGAACGCAAAGTTCATCGCCGGTGGGACCAACCTGCTCGACCTGATGAAACTGCAGATCGAGACGCCGACACACCTGATCGACGTCAACAGGCTCGGGCTCGACAAGATCGAGCCAACGACGGAGGGCGGCCTTCGGGTCGGCGCATTGGTGAGCAACACGGCGCTGGCCTCGGATAGCCGGGTCCGGCGCGACTATGGCGTGCTGTCGCGGGCCATCGTCGCCGGTGCGTCTGGCCAGTTGCGTAACAAGGCGACCACGGCGGGTAACCTGCTGCAGCGGACGCGGTGCCCGTATTTCTACGACACCAACCAGGCCTGCAACAAACGCCAGCCCGGTTCCGGTTGCTCGGCGATCGACGGGGTCAGCCGGTCGCTTGGCATCATCGGCACCAGCCAGCAATGCATCGCCACCTATCCGGGCGACATGGCGGTCGCGATGCGGGTGCTGGACGCGACGGTGGAGACGGTTAAGGGCGACGGGTCGACGCGGCAGATCGCGCTGGGCGACTTCCATCGCCTGTGGGGCGACAAGCCCGAGCAGGACACCGTGCTGGCGGCCGACGAGCTGATCACCGGGGTGACGCTGCCGCCGCCGGTGGGCGGCAAGCAGTTCTACCGCAAGGTGCGTGACCGGGCGTCGTATGCCTATGCGCTGGTATCGATCGCGGCGGTGATACAGCCTGATGGCACCGGCCGGGTCGCGGTGGGTGGCGTGGCACCGCGGCCGTGGCGGGTCGAGGAGGCGGATGCCGCATTGCCGAGCGGCGCCAAGGCGGCGGCGGCGCGGCTGATGACCGGCGCCAATCCGACGCATGACAACGAGTTCAAGGTCCCGCTGGTCGAGCGCACGCTCGCCGCGGTCTTGGACGAAGCGAGGACCTGAGCGATGAAGTTCGACACTCCCGCGACGACGAACCCGATCGATCAGCTCAAGGTCGTCGGCCATCCCATCGACCGTATCGACGGCCCGAAGAAGACGACCGGCACGGCGCCCTATGCCTATGAACGGCACGACGTGGCACCGAACCAGGCCTATGGCTACGTAATCGGGTCGGCGATCGCCAAGGGTCGGGTGGACGCGATGCATGTGGAGGAGGCGAAGGCGGCCGCGGGCGTGATCGCGGTTGTGACGACGTTGAACGTGCCGCAATGCCCGACCAGCAAGATGAACACGGCGTCGTTGTTCGGCGGTGCTGACATCCACCATTACCACCAGGCGATCGCGGTGGTGGTGGCTGAGACCTTCGAGCAGGCGCGTGCCGCCGCCATGACCATCCGCGCGGACTACACGCAGCGCCCGGGCAAGTATGACCTCGAGGATGCAGCCGATGGTGCGGCGTTGGTCGGTGGCGATAGCGGTGAAGGTAGCAGCGCGCCGCCGGTCGACCGCGTCGGCAATTTCGATGCGGCATTCGCGGCGGCTCCCGTGACGCTGGACGCGGCCTACACCACGCCAGACGAGAGCCACTCCATGATGGAGCCGCACGCGACCACCGCAATGTGGGACGGCGACAAGCTGACGGTCTGGACATCGAACCAGATGATCGCGTGGGCCAAGCGCGACCTGGCCGTGAACCTCGACATGCCGGCGGAAAACATCCGGGTGGTCTCACCGTTCATTGGCGGCGGGTTCGGCGGCAAGCTGTTCGTGCGCTCGGACGTGGTGCTCGCGGCCATCGCGGCACGGGCGGCACGGCAGCCGGTCAAGCTGGCGCTGACCCGGCCGATGATCCCCAACAACACCACGCACCGGCCGGCAACCATTCAGCGTATCCGCATCGGGGCGGCGCATGACGGCACCATCAGCGCCATCGCGCATGAAAGCACGTCCGGCAACCTGCCGCATGGCAAGCCGGAGACGGCGGTGGCGCAGACCAAGCTGCTCTATGCCGGCGCCAACCGGTTGACCTCCATGCGGCTGGCGGAACTCGACCTGCCGGAAGGCAACTCGATGCGGGCGCCGGGCGAGGCGCCCGGGCTGATGGCGCTGGAGATTGCCATGGACGAGATGGCCGAGAAATTGGGGATGGACCCGATCGCGTTCCGGACCAAGAACGACACCCAGGAGGATCCGGAGAAGCCTGGCCGGCCGTTCTCGCAGCGGCAGCTGATCCAGTGCATGACCACGGGGGCGGAGAAGTTCGGCTGGAACAAGCGTAATTCGCGGCCGGGTTCGGTGCAGGACGGGCAGTGGATGGTTGGGATCGGCATGGCTGCCGGGTTCCGCAACAACATGCTGGTCAAATCGGGCGCACGGGTGCGTTTGGACAATCAGGGCGTGGTGACGGTCGAGACGGACATGACCGATATCGGCACCGGCAGCTACACGATCATCGCGCAGACCGCTGCGGAAATGATGGGTGTCGGGATCGACAAGGTGGTGGTCAAGCTGGGCGACTCCACGTCGCCGGTGTCCTCCGGGTCGGGTGGGCAGTTCGGTGGCAACAACTCCACGGCGGGCGTGTATGCGGCGTGCGTCAAGTTGCGGGAGTCGGTGGCAAGCAAGCTGGGCTTCAATTCGGGTGACGTGGCGTTCACTGATGGGCGGGTGAGCGCGGGCAACCGGGATGCGGCCTTGGCCGATGCGGCGCGCGATGGCGAGTTGGTCGGGGAAGACAGCATCGAATACGGCGACCTGAGCAAGAAGTACCAGCAATCGACGTTTGCCGGACATTTCGTCGAGGTCGGCGTGGATCGGTTCACCGGCGAAGTGCGGGTGCGACGGATGCTGGCCGTGTGTGCGGCCGGGCGGATTCTGAATCCGAAGACGGCGCGCAGTCAGGTGATCGGCGCCATGACGATGGGCGTCGGCGGCGCGTTGATGGAGGAGTTGGCGGTCGACACCAAGCGCGGTTTCTTCGTTAATCACGACCTGGCGACTTACGAGGTGCCGGTGCATGCCGACATCCCGCACCAGGAGGTGGTGTTCCTGGAGGAGACCGACCCGATCTCGTCGCCGATGAAGGCCAAGGGTATCGGCGAGCTGGGTATATGCGGCGTCGCCGCCGCGGTGGCCAATGCCGTCTATAACGCGACCGGGGTGCGGGTGCGGGATTATCCGATCACGTTGGACAAGCTGATCCCGCACATGCTGGACGTGGCCTAGTCGATCACCGGGTCGCCACTTTGGTGTGCGGCCCGGCATCGGCGACCTCGTTCAGCAGCTTGCGGGTCATCGCTTCGCCGAAGGTCTGAAACGAGCGAACTTCGACGACGAAGCTGCCATTTCCGCCGGTGACGTTGTCGGAATACCAGGCGGTCAGTCCGCCGGGTGGCTGGACGTGCGCAAAAGTGTAACTGACCGGGTGCTCGTTGATGATCGCCAGGCCGTTGATGGTCACGCCGGCCTTGACCGCGTCGTCGCGGGCGTCGGACGTTTCGCGGCCCGCATTGTTGGTGCCGTCACCCGCGACGTCGATGACCCGGCGTTGCGCCTCGAACCCGCCTTCGGTCAACATCTGCATGGCGTGGTCGATGCCGGCACTGATGCTGGTGCGGCCCCAGTAGGAGCGCTGGGCGGCTTTCATCTCGCCGGTGAAGGCGGCGGCGCTGGCGGCATCATGGACGATGTGCCAGTCGACCACGGTGCGGACCTCGTAGGAGCCGGCAAACTCGACATAGGCGACGGCGATCTGACCGATCGGCCCGCCCTTGATCGCCGCCAGCACGCGGGGATCGGCGAAGGCGGCGCCATAGCCGTCCTTCTCAAGGGTGAACTCCGTGTCGTCGACACTGCGCGAGACGTCGGTGACCAGCACCAGCATGACGTCCACTGGTTCGGCCGCCAGAGCCGCCAGGGGCGATAACAGCAGCGGTAACAGGAAAAGCGCGCGCATGGGCCACCTCCAAGCCAGGATGGTGGCGCGGCGGATGGTCCAGCAACAACGAAAATCGTGTTGTGGGCGAAGGGCCTACTGGCTGGCCCAGATGATGCGGTGCAACCAGGCCACTTCCGTCACATCGAAGCTGCGGTCGCGATGGGCGGCGTTGAGACTTTTCAGCTCGATGCGCTTGGCGGATTTGCGCGTGAGTTGCTTAGCCATGACTTCGCCGGACCAGGTCTTGGCGACCACGCGGTCGCCCCGGCGGATCGGCGCGGAGGGCGAGACGACCACCATGTCGCCTTCGCGGAACACCGGCTCCATGCTGTCGCCGGAGATTTCGAGCGCATAGGCATTGGGGTCGCCGATCTCCGGCACGCTGACCTCGTCCCAGCTGCCGCCGACAGGGAAGCCGCCATCGTCGAAGAACCCCTCGCCGCCGGCTTGTGCCAGGCCGAGGAGCGGGATGCGGGTCGGCAACCGTACCGTGTTGACAGCGCGGGGGGAGCCGGTGACGAGCGCGATGAAGGCTTCTGGCGACTCGCTGACAGCGCCGAGCACCTTGGAGATGCTTTCCGTGCTCGGCCAGCGCAGGCGCCCGTCCGGCATCTTGCGCTTGCTGGGGTTGAAGGTCGTGGCATCGAGGCCGGAGCGCTTGGCCAGGCCGGATGGGGAGAGTCCGTGCTCTGCTGCGAGCGTATCCAGTGCCCGCCAAATATCGTCGTGCTTCATGCAACGAAGTGTGCCTAGGAATTAAGACCGGAGCAAGTGGGAAAATGAGCCTGATCGCTCTTGTTGACGTGCGTGGAGAATGTTCTTGTTTGGTTCTAATAAAAGGATCGCAGGATGCAACCGAGCCCATCGCCGACTCCGTTCGTCTCCGTCGAGGACGCCTGGTTCTCGGCCGCCCGCGCGCTGCGCGCCGGCGATCGCCCGGATACCCAGGTCACCGGCATCATCCGTTGCCTGGACCGGCTTTATCGCAACCGGCGCATCGAGCTGCTCCATGCCCGCATCCTGCGCATCTGGGGCAGCCGCGGCGTTGCACCCAACCCCGCCCGCCCGCGCGAGCGTAGTGATTGGCAGATCTGGTGCGAAGCGATCGAGCGGATGGACGGGCCGCTGCGCGCGCAGGGGATCGTCGGACCGCTGAACTAGCTGAGCCGGGCCCAGCCGGCCGCACTCAGGAAGCCGACCTGGCCGGCGACGAAGGTGGCCACGATGCGGGGACCGGCCGGGTCGACCAGCACGATGTCGGCGCGCTTGCCGTCGGCAATGGTGCCGCGGTCGTCCAGCCCGGCCGCCGCGGCGGCGTTGGCGGAAACCAGCGCCCAGGCCTGAGCTAAAGAAAGGGTGCCGCGCTCGGCCAGCGACCAGGCGGCCGGCAGCATCGCTGGATAGAAGTAGTCGCTGCAGAGGACGGTGCAGATCCCGCGCTCCGCCAGCGGCCCGGCCGATGCCCAGCCGAGATGCGACCCGCCGCGCACGACGTTGGGGCAGCCCATCACCACAGCATCACCGGCCTCGCGCGCCTCGCGCCCGATCGCCTCGGTCAGCGGGAACTCACAGATGCGGGCGTCCATGGCGCGGTAGCGCTGCCGCGTCTCGATGCTGTCGTCGTCATGGCTGGCCATCGGCAGGCCGCGTTGCTGGGCGGCGTCGGCCAAGCGTGCGGCGGCAGCGGGCACGTCGGGGGCGCCGGCGGCCACGCGCTCGGCGAGGCGACGAAACTCGTCCGGGGGCAAGCCGGTGCGCTGGCTGAACTTGGCGACGCCGTCGGCCGTCTTCATCTTCTGGAGGATCGACGCCATGTGATCGTTGAAGCTCACCAGCCCGACCCGGCCGGCCGTGATGTCGGCCAGGGCCGTCTCGAAGGCCGGCAGGTTGAACATCTCCCAGCGCAAGTGAATGCGCATGTCACAGACCATCGACGGGCGGTGCGCATCCATCGCGTCGAGCAAAGCGCGCCAGGTGTCGGCGCTGCGCAGGCCGGGCTCCCAGGACAGGGTGACGGCGTGCATGGCGGTGGTGATGCCGTTGGCGAGGAGTTGCGCCTCCGTGTCGCGCAGCGCGAGCGAGAGCGGGAAGTCGACGCCGGGCCGGGGCTGCATCTGGCGTTCGAACGCGTCACCGTGCAGGTCGACGATGCCGGGGAGCGCGAACAGGCCACGCGCGTCGAAGCGGTGGGCAGCGTCGCCGCCCCCGAGGCGGAGGGCACCGTCCGCCTCCAGGCCGAGCGGAGTGTCGGCGACAACACCGTCGGCGAGGAGGACTCGGGCTCCCTCCATGAGCGTTCCGGCAAGGTCGGGCATACCGAATTCTAGCTATGCCCGGCGTGAGGGGCCAGAGTAAGGGTCATGCTGACATTCGAGATCGTCCTTTGCCTGCTCGTCGGGGGCGTCACGCTGACGATGCTGGCATCCCAGGTCGGGTTGCCGTGGCCGGCGGTGCTGGCGCTGGCTGGGACCGGGCTGGCCTTTATCCCGGGCGTGCCGAAGCTGCCACTCGACCCGGACCTCGCCTTGGCGCTGTTCTTCGCGCCGGTGCTGCTCGATGCCGCCTACGATACCAGCCCGCGGGCGCTGCTGAGGAACTGGCGGCCGGTGGGCAGCCTGGTGATCGTGGCCGTGCTGTTGACGGTTGGCGTGGTGGCGTTGATTGCGCGCACCATCCTGCCGGAAATGGGGTGGCCAGCCGCCATCGCGCTGGGCGCCATCGTGGCGCCGCCCGATGCGGCGGCGGCAACGGCCGTGCTGCAACAGATCCGGCTGCCGCGGCGGCTGGTGCTGATCCTCGAGGGCGAGAGCCTGCTCAACGATGCCAGCGTGCTGTTGATCTACCGGGTCGCGCTGGATGCCGTGCATGGTGACGTGACGATGTGGACGCTGCCGATCCTGGTGCTGTCGGCAGCGGGCGGGATCGTGTTCGGCTACGGGCTGGCCCGGTTGTATCTAGCGACGGTGGCCCGGTTCGTGACGCACGAGAACATGGCCGCCAGCGTGCTGCTGCAGTTCCTGGGGACGTTCTCGGTATGGATCGTCGCCGACCGGTTGGACCTGTCGGCGGTGCTGACCGTGGTGGCCTACGGGATGACCATCGCGCAGCGGTCGCGGGGGCGGATGGGGCCGCGGGAGCGGCGGCTCAACTTCGCGATCTGGGAGGTGGCGGTGTTCGGCTTGAACGTGCTGGCGTTCCTGATCACCGGGCTGCAGATCCGGCAGATCTTCGACGAGCTGAACAAGAACTGGAACTACCTGGCGCTGGCGGCCTCCGTGCTGGTGGCGTGCATCGCGGTCCGGCTGGGCTGGGTGTTGCTGTACACGATGGTCATGCGGCGGCGGATCGCGCGGGACGAGAGCCGCAAGCACAAGCTGCGGCAGATCACGCCGCAGACGGCCGTCGTGATCGGGTGGGCGGGGATGCGCGGCATCGTCACGCTCGGCACGGCGCTGGCGCTGCCGCTCGACTTTCCGCAGCGCGACCTGATCCAGTTCGCTGCCTTCACCGTCGTGCTGGGCACGCTCGGGTTCCAGGGGCTGACGCTGCGGCCGTTGATCGCGTGGCTGACGCTGCCGGTCGACACCAGCGACGACGAGGCGACCATGGCACGGGCACAGGCGGCACAGGCCGGATTGGATACGCTCGAGGGCGAGGAAAGCCGGGCGGGCAAGCTGCTGATCCGGCAATACGAGACACGGGTGGCCCAGGATGGCGAGCCGATCGACCCGACCGGGCTGATCCGCCTGCAGCGTCAGGCGCTGGGAGCGGAGCGCGAACAGGTGGTGCGGTTGCACCAGGCGGGACAGATCAACGACGAGGTCTTCGCCGGGCTGGAGGAGGAGCTGGACTGGTCGGAGGCCGCGCTCGACAGCGTTCGCGAGGAACCGACATAAGCAGCTGAAACAAACACCAGAGTTGCTCGTTTTATCTCAGGTCAATCGCTTGAGTGAGGTCTTCCATGAAGTTCCCCCGTCGTTTCATGCTCACGGCCGCAGTCGCCGGTACGTTTGCGCTGGCTCCCGCCATGTTCTCCGCCGCCTCGGCCGCCGATCCGGCCGCTCCCGGCCCGGTCAACGGCACGATCACCATCTCGGCGCAGGGTGCCGCGGCCGGCGTCGGCTACACGTGGGGTGACGGTATTCTCAAGTTCCACGGCAAGAGCCACCACTTCACCGTCAACGGCGTCTCGATCGCCGATGTCGGCTATTCCAAGGTGACGGGGACCGGCCGGGTCTATCACCTGAAGAACCTGGCGGATTTCAGCGGCACCTATGCGGCGGCCACGGGTCAGGCGACGGCGGGCACGTCCGGTATCGGCGGCCAGATCCTCGAGAACGCCAAGGGCGTGCAGATCCGTGTCGATCAGGTGAGCCGTGGCGCCCGCCTGCAGGGCTCGGTCGATGGCATCACGCTCACGCTGAAGTAATC
This sequence comes from Janthinobacterium lividum, assembly GCA_050954595.1. Classification (GTDB taxonomy): domain Bacteria; phylum Pseudomonadota; class Alphaproteobacteria; order Acetobacterales; family Acetobacteraceae; genus JAVVHH01. The sequence continues at coordinate 29,307 of JBPBQE010000290.1, forward strand.
TCTGCCGCGAGCCGCCGGGTCGTCCGGCGGCTTGCGCGATTCGGTCCGGTGCGATTCAACTCGGTGATGCCGTTGCGTACCGGACCATCCTCTCCCGTTCACATGATGAAGCTCGCAGTCGGCGTTCCCTCGTTCGAGGCGTTCGAAAGCCGGGTGGAGACGCGCCGCCTCGCCGGGGCCGGGATGCAGGTGTGGACACGCAGCTTTCCCAAGCGCGCCGGTGACGTGATCGGTGAGGGTTCGCTGTATTGGGTGATCGCCGGATTGCTGTCGGCGCGACAGACGATCATCACCATCGAGGAAGACACCTACGATGACGGGTCGCGATGCGCCCGGATCGAGGTGGAGCCGGTGTTGATCCGGGTGTCGCCGGTGCGGACCAAGCCGTTTCAGGGCTGGCGCTACCTGCAGCCGGCCGCCGCGCCAGCCGACCTGCAGGTGGGGGATGCGAGCGGGATCGAGGGATTGCCGGCGGCAGTGCTGCGCGAACTGAAGGAGCTTTGCCTGGTCTAGGCCGGCACTCCATATCCTTCGTCACTGCAAGAAGCGTGGTGACGCCGCGGCACCATGCTCGCAATGACGATGTTTAGAGGCGGATGATCTCGCCGTGCCGGGTTTCGCTTTCCGAGCACAGGGCGGCGATGGCGGGGGCGACGTCGTTTGGTTGAGCGATGGTGCGGGGGTCCTCGCCGGGAAAGGCGTCCGTGCGCAGGCGTCCGGCGACCGGGCCGGGATCGACGAGGTTGACGCGCAGGGAGGTGGTCGCAACTTCCTGGGCCCAGGTCAGCACCAGATGGTCGAGCGCGGCCTTGGTGGCGCCGTAAGCGCCCCAATAGGCGCGAGGCTCGGCAGCCCGCAGCGTGGTGAGGAACAGGGCGCGGCCGGCCGGTGCGGCCTGGATCACGGGGGCGCAACTGCGGATCAAGCGCCAAGCGGCGGACAGGTTCACGCCGACGACGGAGTTCCAGTCCGCCGGCAGGATGTGCGGCACCGGCGTCAGGCGGCCGAGGGCGCCGGCGCTGTGCACCATCACGTCGAGGCGACCGAAACGGTCGAAGATGCTCGGGCCGATCATGTCCAACCCGGCGCCGTCCAGCAGGTCGAGCGGCAACAACGTCGCACTGCCGCCGGCGGCGCGGATGTCGTCGTCGACTTCGGCCAGGCCGCCTTCGGTGCGGGCGGTGAGCACGACGTGCATCCCGGCGGCGGCGAGATGGCGCGCGACGGCGGCACCGATGCCGCGACTGGCACCGGTGATGAGGGCGATTTTCTGGTCCATCAGCTTTCGGTCAGCAGGCTGAGTTGCGCGTCCGCGTTGTCCTTCATGTCGGTCAGGCGGATCGGGTAGTCGCCGGTGAAGCAGGCGTCGCAGAAATGCGGGCGCACTGGGTCGCGGGCGGGTTGGCCGAGGGCGCGATAGAGGCCGTCGAGCGAGATAAAGGCCAGGCTGTCGGCGCCGATGATGGACGCCATCTCCTCCACCGTGTGGCGGGCAGCGAGCAGCTTGCCGCGCTCGGGCGTGTCGATGCCGTAGAAGCAGGAGTGGGTGGTTGGCGGGGACGAGATGCGCATGTGCACCTCGGCGGCGCCGGCGGCGCGGACCATCTCCACGATCTTGCGGCTGGTGGTGCCGCGGACGATGCTGTCATCGACCAGGATGACGCGCTTGCCGGTGAGCACGGCGTGATTGGCGGAATGCTTCAGCTTCACGCCGAGATTGCGGATGTTGTCGGTCGGCTCGATGAAGGTGCGGCCGACATAGTGGTTGCGGATGATGCCGAGCTCGAATGGGATGCCGCTCTGCACGCTGTAGCCCATGGCGGAGGGGACGCCGCTATCGGGGACGGGGACGACGACGTCGGCGTCGATGCCGCTCTCGCGGGCGAGTTCGGCGCCGATGCGCTTGCGGGCGTCATAGACCGGCATGGTCTCCATCTTGGAGTCCGGGCGGGCGAAGTAGATGTATTCGAAGACGCAGAAGCGGCTCTTGGTGGCGCTGAACGGCTTGATGCTGCGGACGCCCTGGTCGTTGATGACGACGATCTCGCCGGGCTCGACGTCGCGGACGAAGTGGGCGCCGACGATGTCGAGCGCGCAGGTTTCGCTGGCCAGGACCCAGCCGCCGGTACCCTCGTTGCCGATGCGGCCGAGGATCAGCGGACGGACGCCGAGCGGGTCGCGGACGCCGAGCAGGGCCTGATTGGAGAGGGCGACCAGGGAGTAGGCGCCGATCACCTGCTTGAGCGCGTCGATCAGGCGGTCGACGACGGTGGAGTAGAGCGAGATGGCGATGAGGTGGACGAACACCTCGCTGTCGGTGGTGCTCTGAAACAGGCAGCCGCGGCGGACGAGCTGTTTGTGAAGCTCGTTGGCGTTGGTGAGGTTGCCGTTATGGGCGACCGCGAAGCCACCGAACTCGAAATCGGCGTAGAGCGGCTGCACGTTGCGGAGCACGGTGTCGCCGGTGGTGGCGTAGCGGTTATGGCCGACGGCGGAGGCGCCGGGCAGCCCGGCGATCACCTTAGCGTCGCTGTAGTTGTCGCCGACCAGGCCGAGGCCCCTGTGGGTGTGGAAGCGGCGGCCATCATAGGCGACGATGCCGGTGGCCTCCTGACCGCGATGCTGGAGGGCGTGGAGGCCCAGGGCGGTGACGGCGGCCGCGTCGCTGACCCCCCAAACCCCGAAGACGCCGCACTCCTCGTGCATCTTGTCATCTTCGGATTCGTCTCTGAGGACCTGCAACACGATGGTTCTCCTACTCGCGCGTCGGCCGCAGCCCGAGGGCCCGGCCGACCGGATTGGCGTGCAGCAACTCCGCCGAACTCGTCACCCGGCCCGGAGGCACGGCAACGGTCGGCCGGAAGCCCGGCGGCATGTGATCGGAAGCCCACGCCGCGCCGTAATATACGAATGGCAGGGCGCGGGCTTCCATGATGGGCGTGGGCCATTGATCCACGGGGATCGCCAGCCCGGCCAAGATATAGGCGACGCAGACCAGCGCCGCACCCCGTAGGAGGCCGAATACCAGACCCAGCGTTCGGTCGAGTCCGCCGAGCGCGGAGCTGCGGATCGCACCGGCGATAGCGCCGGCGATCAGCGAAAGCAGGACCAGCACGATCACGAACACGCCAATGAACGCGAGCGTGTCGGCTAGAGCGGTGTCCTTGACCTGCATGCGGGCCCAAGGTTGGACCATCGGAAAAACGCCGTACGGGCTGGCGACATACGCGGCGATGGCCCAGGCGCCAAGGCCGAGCGCTTCTCGCACCAAGCCGCGCGCGAAGGCCAGGAAGCCCGAGATCAGGATTACCCCGAGGACGACGAGGTCCACCCAGTTCATCGAACTGCCATGATGTTCGCCGCCGATATAGCCGTGGCGGCTGGCCGGAGCAATTACTCCGACCCCTTCTTGCCGGAGAAAGCGCTCACCAGATCAGTCAAATGTCCGATTTCGTCGGTGGCCAGGCCGTCGGGCGACACCAGTTTGCGTCCGGTCAGCCGGCGCGGCAGCACGGCGCGGTCGAAGCCGAGCTTCTGCGCTTCCTTGAGCCGGGCTTCGGCCTGGGCGACCTGGCGGACTTCGCCGGACAGACCGACCTCGCCGAAATACACCACGCCCGGGCTGGTGGGCGTCTCGGTCGCGGCGGAGGCGAGCGCGGCGGCGACGGCGAGATCGGCCGCGGGCTCATTGACCCGGAGCCCGCCAGCGATGTTGAGGTAAACGTCGGACCCTGACAGCCGCAGCCCGGCGCGCGCATCGAGCACGGCCAGCAGCATGTTGAGCCGGCCGCCATCCCAGCCAACCACGGAGCGGCGGGGCGAGCCGCCGGAGTTGGGGGCGAGCAGGGCTTGGACCTCGACCAGCACCGGGCGCGTGCCCTCCAGCCCGGCAAACACGGCGGAGCCAGCGATGTTGCCGCGGCGTTCGGCCAGGAACAGCGCCGATGGGTTCGGCACCTCGGCCAGCCCACCCTCGGTCATCTCGAACACGCCGATCTCGTCGGTGGCGCCGAAGCGGTTTTTCACGGCGCGCAGGATGCGGAACTGGTGGCCGCGGTCGCCTTCGAAATACAGCACCGCGTCGACCATGTGTTCGAGCACACGCGGCCCGGCGATGGCGCCCTCCTTGGTGACGTGTCCGACCAGCACGAGGGAGAAGCCGCGCGACTTGGCGAGCCGGATCAGCTCGAAGCTGGCGGCGCGGACCTGGCTGACGCTGCCGGGCGCGCTCTCGACGGTGTCGAGCCACATGGTCTGGATGGAGTCGATGACGACGAGGCAGAGGCCGGGCTCGGCCTCGAGCGTGGCAGCGATGTCGCGGACGTTGATGGCGGCGGCGAGTTCCATCGGCGCATCGGCCAGGCCGAGGCGGCGGGCGCGGAGGCGGACCTGGTCGACCGACTCTTCGCCGGAGACGTAGCGCACCCGCTTGCCGCTGCGGGCCAGCGTGGCGGCGGCTTGCAGCATGAGGGTGGATTTACCGATCCCAGGATCACCGCCGACGAGCACGACAGAGGCGGGCACGAAGCCGCCGCCGAGCACGCGGTCGAGTTCGGCGATCCCGACGACCTCGCGCGGCGGTGGGGCTGCGGCACCTTCGAGGCTGACGAAGTTGATGCGCTTGCTGCCAGCTTTGGCGGCGGGGGCACCGGGTCGGTTCTCGACGGTTTCCTCGACAAGAGTGTTCCACTCGTCACAGGCTTCGCAGCGGCCGGCCCATTTGGGGTACACCGCGCCACAGTTCTGGCAGACGTAGCGCGTGACGGGTTTAGCCACGTCGAGCGGCGTCGCGCAGAAGAGGAAGCAAAAGTAATTCTGCGAAAGTAGGCTGGGCTTTAAGTGTATCTAGATGGCGCATGAGGTCGAGAGCTTGAAGGATGCTATCCGCGCCGTCTTTCCAAGTAATATCGGCCGAGAGGTCGTAGTCAGCCGTTTGTCGCATTCTATAAAGTTGGGGAAAATTGCGAGCGATTACGGCCAGTCCAGGATCAGCTCCCGGTAATTTCGCCCTAGAGGCCATTTCAGCTGCCATTTTGCCTACAGCGGCATGATCATAAGATCGGGCTATCCGCTGCCTTACCTGCTCTGGGCCATTGAAAAGGTTTGCACCAGCCCAGGCGATTGCATGAAAAACGGCATAGTAAGCGGTAGAAATAGCGCGACGGGCCGCTGCTTCAGACTTGATGCGTGGTAAGTCAAACGCAGCAAGTTCAAATAAATCGTTTGATGTTATCACGCCTGCTCAGTCGCGGTTCCAGAGTCGCCAAAGCGAAAGTAAGGATATCGATCGGGCAGAAATTCACGAAGATGGATATGGGCGCGTGCGGAAAGTTCCGACAAAGCTCTGCCGACCTCCAAGATTTCTTCCTTAGTGTCGGGGAAGCTATGGTTGGTTTCAAACCGGACCCATACGGCCGGTCCTTCGTCGAACTCGCCAAGGCTAACGGTATAGCCGGTAACAAATTCCGGCATATCAAAGGTGTCCATGACTGCACGTACACGCGCAATCTCGTTGACCTCGCTATCGATACGCCTGATCTCGTTCATGGTGTCAGCTTACCATACTCACCGCCGCAACTGCATCTGGATCGGCCCCTCGCGCCGCCCGTGGGTGAACTGGTCCACCATCGGGTTGCCGCTCGTCATCACGTCGGCGGCCGGGCCTTCCCAGACGATGCGGCCGGCATAGAGCATCGCGGCGCGGTCACCGATGCGGGTGGCGCTGGCCATGTCGTGGGTGATCGCGACCGCCGTGCTGCCGAGGCGTTTGACGCAGTCGACGATCAGGCCGTCGATCACCGCGCCCATGATCGGGTCGAGCCCAGTAGTTGGCTCGTCGAAAAACAGCATCTCCGGTTGCGCGGCGATGGCGCGTGCCAGGCCCACCCGCTTCTGCATGCCGCCTGACAGCTCCGATGGCGCCAGATCGCCCACGCTCGGGTCTAGCCCGACCTGCGCCAGCACCTCGCCGGCGCGGCGGCGCGCGTCGGAGCGGGATATCTTCTGCCTCGCCAGCAACCCGAAGGCGACGTTCTCCCACACCGTAAGGCTGTCGAACAACGCCGCGGCCTGGAACAGCATGCCGATCCGCGCATTGACCGCCTCGCGCTCCTGCCGATCCAGCTTCAGTACATCCACGCCGTCGATCTCGATCGACCCGGCGTCTGGCTCGACCAATCCCAGGATGCTTCGTAGCAATACGGACTTGCCGGTGCCGGAGCCGCCGATCACCACCATCGAGGTGCCGGCCGCGATGTCCAGATCGACCCCGTCCAGCACGCGCTTGCTGCCGAACGACTTGGTCAGACCACGAATGCGGATCTTCGGTTCAGCGGGCAAAGAACAGCTCGGTCATCACGTAGTCGAACGCCAGGATCAGGATGCTCGCCGACACCACCGCGCTGGTCGTCGCCGCGCCCACGCCCTCGGCGCCGCCCTTGCTGTTGTAGCCGTGGAAACAGCCCATCAGGGCGATGATGAACCCGAACACGCCGCCCTTGGCCACGCCGATCACGACGTCGGACGTGGTGAGGATGTCGAACGTGCTGGTCAGGTAGAGATGCGAGCTGAAGCCGAGCTTGACGGTGGCGACGATGAAGCCGCCGGCCACGCCTATTATGTCCGCGACCATCGTCAGCAGCGGCAGCGCCAACACGCCGGCGAGCAGGCGCGGGGTGACGAGGTATTTGACCGGGTTGGTCGACAAAGTGGTCAACGCGTCGATCTGGTCGGTGACGCGCATCGTGCCCAGTTCGGCCGCCATCGCCGCGCCGACCCGGCCGGCCACCAGCAACGCCGCCAGCACCGGCGCCAGCTCCCGAACCACCGACAGCGCCACCACGGAGGCCACCGCACTCTCGGCATTGAAGCGCGAGAAGCCGGAATAGGATTGCAGCGCGATCACCATGCCGGAGAACAGCGCCGTGAGCGCCACCACCGGCAGGCTGAAATAGCTGAACTCGATGAAGGCTCGGATGAACATCCGGCCGTAGAAGGGCGGCCGCACGACATGCGACAGGCCGACCACGCCGAATAGGGTGGCGGCACCGGTACCGCGCACGGCACCGATGGTGCCGCGACCGACCGCGGCGACTGCGTCCAGGGGAGAAAAGCTCATTAGGGCGATGCCCTACCAGTCTCGCCCGCAAGCCGTCAAAAGACGCGTCTCAAAAGCCGGGGCTCACCGGTCGGGATCGTGAACCAGGTCCAGGTCGGCGTAGCGGGTGAATTCACCCTCGAACAGCAAGTCGATCTTGCCGGTGGGGCCGTGCCGCTGCTTCTCGATCAGCAGCTCAGCGCGGTTGTGCACCAACTCCATGTCGCGCTGCCATTTGTCGAGCGCACCCTGGAACTCGTCCTCCGTCTTGAAGGTCATCTGCTTCGGCGCCCGCTGCTGCAGGTAGTATTCGTCGCGGTAGATGAACATCACCATGTCGGCGTCCTGCTCGATCGAGCCGGACTCACGCAAATCGGCGAGCTGCGGGCGCTTGTCCTCGCGGCTTTCGACGGCGCGCGACAGCTGCGACAGAGCGATGACCGGGATGGCCATTTCCTTGGCGAGGGCCTTCAGGCCCTGGGTGATCTGGCTGATCTCCTGCACCCGGTTCTCCTGCTTGGTGCCGATGCTAGGACGCATGAGCTGCAGGTAGTCGACCACGACCAGGCTCAATCCCTGGGTGCGCTGCAGGCGGCGGCAGCGGGTCCGCATGGCCGATAGCGACAGGGCCGGCGTGTCGTCGATGTGCAGCGGCAGGCTGGCGATCTCGCGGCTGACCTGGATGAAGCGGTCGAAATCCTTTTGGCCGATCTCGCCGCGGCGGATGCGGTCGCCGGAGACGCGGGATTCTTCGGCCAGCAGACGGGTGGCGAGCTGTTCGGCGCTCATCTCCAGCGAGAAGATCGCCACCGAGCCCTTGGCGACATCGTTGGGTCCACGTTCCTGGGCCGCGCGCTGCAGGGTGCGGGCGGCACCGAAGGCGATCTTGGTGGCGAGCGCCGTCTTGCCCATGCCGGGTCGGCCGGCGAGGATTATCAGGTCGGAGGGGTGGAGCCCGCCGGTCTTCTTGTCGAGGTCGCGCAGGCCGCTCGACAGGCCGCTGACATGGCCGGCGTTCTTGAAGGCGCGTTCAGCGCCCTTGATCGCCTCGGTCAGCGCGCTCTCGAAGGTGACAAAGCCGCTCGGGCTGCCGCCGTCCTTGGCCAGGCGGAACAGCTCACTCTCGGCCAGCTCGATCTGTGCCTTGCCGTCGAGTTCGCCCGGAGCGCCGAAGGCGTTGTTGACGACCACTTCGCCGATCTCGATCAGCTGGCGGCGGATCCAGGCATCATGGATCGCGCGACCATATTCGCCGGCGTTTATGATGCCGACCATGGCTGTGAGTAACTGTGCGAGGTACGCGGTGCCGCCGACCTCGTCGAGCGCGCCGGAGTGTTCGAATTCGGCCTTCAGCGTGATGGCGTCGGCCAGCTGCCCGGCCTCCGCGCGGCGGGCGATGGATTGGAAAATTCGCCCGTGTACCGGATCGACGAAATGGTCCGGCGCGAGGAATTCGCTAACCCGTTCATAAGCCTTGTTATTTGCTAGCAGCGCGCCGAGCAGCGCCATTTCGGCGCGGTCATTCGACGG
>JBPBQE010000311.1:0-37755 GCA_050954595.1 Janthinobacterium lividum
GCCCGGCGCCGGGTAGCGCCTAGCGCCGCCGCCGCGTTTGGGGGCGCAGGTCGAGCGCGGCAGGCACGGGTTCGACGCTGTGATAAGCGGAGCCCGTCCAGACGAAATGGTCGTCTTCGGAAAGGACGTCGTTTCGCCCTCGCGTCTTCTTGGCCGACACCTTCACCAAGCCGGTGGCGCTGTCGAGCACGCGCTGCCAGCGGCCCCGCTCGACCGAGTAGATCGAGGTCGAGCACCCGGCCGACCCACATTCGTGCGGCGATTGCAGCTGCACGAACAGCGCCGGCTGCGGACCGCCGAGCTTGACGCGTGCCGTCAGCACGAGGGGCTGATCGCCGCGCGTGCGGGCTGCCTCGAGATCGTCGGCCGATAGCACACGAGCGGTTGCATCGGTCTTGGTCCCGGGATTGCTCTGTAGCGTTACGGGGGCGGACGGGGTGGATTTGACCGGGCCTGCCGCACCCAGCAGGAGTGCGGCGCAGACGGCGAGGGTCGAGCGGTGAAGTGGGGCCATAAGGTGCCGATTACATGTTGTTGATCGCAGTGGGCAAGCTTCGTGCAGGGCCGGAGCGCACGCTGTTCGAACGCTACGCCGTCCGGCTACGCCCGAAGCTCGACGTTCGTGAAATCGGTGAAGCGCCGGGCCCGGGGCATGAGGCGAAGCGGCGCGAAGGGACCGCGATTCTAGCTGCAATTCCTGAGGGCGCTTTCCTCGTCGCGATGGATCTGGCTGGGCAGAGCATGACCAGCGAAGCCCTCGCCGTGCAACTGACGCGCTGGACGGAACATCCCAAACCGCTCGTGTTCACCATCGGGGGCGCGGAGGGATTGAGCGACCCGGTGATCGCCCGTGCCGATTTCCGGTTTGCCCTCGGCCCTCTTACCTGGCCGCACATGCTGGCCCGGGTACTCCTTGCCGAGCAGATCTACCGGGCTCAGTCGATCGCGGCCGGTCATCCATATCATCGCGGCTGAGCGGAGCGACCGGAGCCGTTCTCGCGCGTTGGAACAATCGGAGGTCCACATGAACGACGACACCGAGCATCACATTCGCGAGCGCGCCTACGCCCTGTGGGAGAAGGAGGGTTCACCGCATGGACGGGATACCGAATTCTGGGAGCGTGCCCGTCTCATGATCGAGGCCGATGCACATCCCGCGCCGGCCCGGCCGCCGCAATCAGCCGCAGACGCCAAGATCGACGAAGCGATGCGGGAGACGTTCCCCGCCAGCGACCCACCGGCCTTTACCGCCGATCACGGCGTGGTCAGGCACTAACATCCGTCAAACCTAAATTTTGTTCGGGGCTACTGGTCTTGTCGGGAAACCGGCAAGGCCCGGCAGCGACGCAGCGCCAGCATTCGGGCCGCCGCGCTTTGCAGACGCGACGTCCATGTAGGATGAGCCAGAGATGCGCCGGTTTGAGATGAACCGGTGGAATGCGCTTCACCAGACCGTCCTCGACCTCGCGGGTGGTCTTGCCGGGCGCGATTCCGGTTCGATTGCCGAGCCGGAACACATGGGTGTCGACCGCCATCGTCGCCTCGCCGAAGGCGACGTTCAGCACCACGTTGGCCGTCTTGCGCCCCACGCCGGGCAAAGCCTCCAACGACTCACGGTCGGACGGGACCACGCCACCATGCCTTTCGACCAGCAATGCCGAGAGCGCCGCGACGTTTTTGGCTTTGCCCTGCCACAAACCAAGGCGCTTGATGAAGGGAGCGATGCCTTCGGCGCCCAACGCTGCCATGGCAGCCGGGGTCGGGGCCGCCGCGAACAGCCCAGCAGTTGCGATGTTGACGGAAACGTCCGTCGTCTGCGCCGACAGCACGACCGCCACCAGCAAGGTGAACTCGTCGGTATAATCCAGCTCGGTGTTATCGACCGGATAGATCGCCGCCAGCGCCTCGATGAACGCGTTGACGCCGGCTTGCGTCATCCTGGGGGTCTTTCGGAGTCGAACGGGCATACGCCATGGTAGCTGCCGCGCAGATCCTGTGCACAGGCCCTCTAGCATGTCTGGCACTCTGGCCGATATTCACACCATGCCGGACAATCCGCATGACACCGCGACGTTTGAAGCGGTCATCACCCCGCACCGTAGCCTCGGGCCGACCGGGCTGCGATGGGTGATCGCCGCCCTGGCCGCGCTGAGCGCGCTGGTGTCGATCGGATTATGGTTTGCCGGCGCCTGGCCGGTGATCGGCTTCACCGGGATCGAGGTTGCGCTCGCCGTCTGGTTGCTGCTGCGCCATGCCGCGATCGAGGGCGAGTCTGAAGTGTTGCTGCTCTCGGCCGACGGCCTGCACATCATCAGGTCGCGGCGCGGCAAGCGCTCCGAGATGAAGGTGCCCGGAGGGTGGCTACGCTCCTCGATCGAGGAGCGGCCGGGTCGCACGCCGGCATTGATGCTGAGAGGCGGTAAGGTCGCCGTCGAAGTCGCGACATCGCTCGGCGAGGCCGAAAAGCGGGATTTAGCGGTGTCGTTGGGGGAGGCGCTTTTTCGTCAGCGCAATCCGATATTCGATAATCTTCAGCTTCGAGACGGCACGGCAGAGCTTTAGCTCTCGGTCGGACCCATCGACTTGATCAGGTCGAACACGCGCTTACGCACAGCCGGCTCGTTGATCCGGTAGTAGGCTCGCACCAGTTCCAGCGTCTCGCGCCGGTTCAACATCTCGTCGGTGCCGAACCCGTCCTGGTTCTCGGCAAAGCCGCCAGAAGCTCGCGTCGTGTTGTAGCCGCCATGCAACCCGGCTAACGGCTCCGGCATATCGTCGAAGAAGAAGCTGATCGGCACGTCGAGCACGCGCGAGAGATCGAACAAGCGCGATGCACCAACACGGTTGACGCCGCGCTCGTATTTTTGCACTTGCTGGAACGTCAGCCCAAGCGCCTCGCCAAGGCGTTCCTGAGACATACCCATCAGAGTACGACGAAGCCGGATCCGGGCGCCTACGTGAGCATCGATCGGACTGGACCGTCCCTCACGCTCGGCAATGACGGTTGTAGAACTTACGGCAGCGGGGGTGTCGCTCATGAATGTTCCTCTCGCCTACCATGCAAAGCTGAACAAATCCTTAACGGCACAACCGGTAGAAGTCAACCTTCGTGACAATCTTATCAATCCATCCCAAATGTGGGACGTTTACGCCCTACGTCTCAATCCAAGGGCCAATGCGAACAACGACATCAAGCCCGGTATGACTAAACCCCATCGTGAAAACGAAGTTGCAGGACGTGAACCTGGGATGGGTACGACCACTTCTCCAGCCAACCCAAGACCTATACGCGCGATTTCGTGTCCTCCCGCGTCGAAAACTGCCGAAATTCCAGTATTGGCCGCGCGGACCAATGGCAATCCCTCCTCCACGGCGCGCATCCGCACCGCCGCAAGATGCTGCCGCGGTCCGGTGGAATTGCCGAACCAGGCATCGTTGGTAATGTTAACCATCCAAGCCGGCCGTGCCGCTTCGTCGATCACCTGCGCTGGGAACACCGCTTCGTAACAGATCAACGGGCCGAACGGGGGCAGGCCCGGCACCGTCAGCGTCTTCGGCCCCGTCCCGAATGCCAGCTGTCCCGGCACGATCTTGATCGCGAACGGCACCCAGCTCGGCGCATATTCGCCGAACGGGACCAGGTGCCATTTGCTGTAGATGCCATCGATCTCTCCATCCGGCCCGAGTGCCAGCAGGCTGTTGGCCGGTGGTGTCGCGGCCAGCGACTCGGCGTTCGCCGATTGGTCGAAGGTCAGTCCGCCCACCAGCGCCGCCAGCGCCGGCTTGGCCGCTGCTGCGATCGCCGCCCGCGCGCCCGGCTCGGATTGCAACCAATAGAAGGTCGACGTCTCCGGCCATACCACAACAGATTTGTGCGCCCCTGCCGCGGCGACACCATCACGCGTCAGCTGCAGCTGCCGATCGAACGCCTGCCGTGCCGAGGCCGGACCCCATTTATCGCCTTGCGACACGTTGCCTTGGACGATGACGGCATCGATGCCCGGCGGGGCGAAGGCCGAGCTGCGCGATCGCTGCCAGCCCAGACCGGCCCACACCACCAGCACGATGGCCGACGCCGCCGCTGCACGAACACTGAGCATTGCCGCGCCGGCCAGCAGCACGGTCATCAACGTCAGGCCAGGCGTGCCGACCCAGGCCAAGGGCTGCAGCATGATGTCGCCGGCCAGGCCCGGTAGTGCCCACACGCTGCCCCATGGATTCCAGGGAAAGCCGGTGCCGACATATTGCCGCGCCAAGTCGAACAGAACCCAGGCACCCGCCAATGCCACGACCCGGCGCCACCCCGGCTGCGCCCGCTTGGCCACCGCGCACGGCGCCGCGATGAACAGCGCCAGCAACGCCGATAGTGCGGGCACCGCCAACGGCACCAACCACCAGTAGCGCGCCGATTCCAGCAGAATGGCTTCGGTGATCCAGTACAGGCCGAAGATGTGGTGCCCTAGTCCGAAGAAGAAGCCACGCCGGAATGCGCCGCCATAGCCCCGCGTCCCTTCGATCAGCGCGAGCAGCCCCGGCACGGCCAATAGCAGCGCCGGTATGATATAGATCGGTGGGAGCGCCGCGGCCGAGACGGCCCCCAAGCCGAGCGCTAGCAAATCCGCCTGCCAGCCCCGGACGGCCTGCAAGCGAAGAAAGAACCGTTCGCCGATCATGCCCGCACCAGACGCTCCGGCGGCACGGGTCGGCCGGTCAGCACGGCGACGATGCACTCGGCCGCCATCACACCCATCGTGACGAGGCTCCCCTCGGTCACGCCCGAGACATGCGGCGTGGCGATCACGGCCGGATGGCGGCGCAGCGCATTGCCCAACTCCGGCGGCTCGCCCTCGAAGACGTCGATCCCGGCACCGCTCAAATGGCCGCCATCGAGCGCCTCCACCAACGCCGCCTCGTCGATCAAGCCACCGCGGGCCGTGTTGATGACCATTGCGCCGGCCGGCAGGGTCGCCAACTCGGCCCGGCCGATCAGGTGATGCACTGCCGGGCTGTAGGGCAGATGCAGCGACAGCACGTCGGAGCGTGCCAACAAGGCCGGAAGGTCCGCCATCCGGGTGATCCCCGTCGAGCCAGGGGAGCGCGTATAGGCCGCCACCTCCATGCCGAACGCAGCCGCGAAGCCGGCCACCATCTGGCCGATCGACCCGAGACCCACCAGCCCGAGTCGCAGCCCGGCAATATCGCGCACCATGTCGTGGCCATGCCGCCACTCGCCCGCGGCCACCTGGGCCGACAACTCCGGCAGCCGCTTGGCCAGGGCGAGGATCATCGCGATCGTGTGCTCGGCTACCGCCCGCGTGTTGCTGCCGGGCGCCCGGGTCACGACGATGCCGCGCCGTATCGCCTCCGGCACGTCCACATCGTCGACGCCGACCCCATGCCGCGCGACGACGCGCAGGCTGGGCACCGCTTCCATCACCGCGGCCGTGACCGGACCCTGCCGCGACAGGATCGCTACCGCACCGACGGTGCGCGCCAACGTTGCGATCGCCTCGGGCGTGGGAAACGGGTCCATGTAATGGATACGAGCGCCCGCAGCCTCGAGCAGGGCCACCGCCTGAGTGGCGAGGCGGGGCGAAGTCATAATGACGTCCATTGGGTAGGCTCTCAGTCCTGGCTGCGGCGCTCGTAATGCTTGCTGTAGCGCTCGGTGACCAGATCGGTCTTGACCACGATCGCGACGTCCACCGTGTTGAACTGGCTGTCGATCACCGCGCCGTCGCCGACGAAACCGCCGAGCCGGAGATAGCCCTTGATCAGCGGCGGCAGGGCTTGGTTGGCCTTGCGTGGATCATAGGCCGCCGGGTCGAGCCGGCGCATGTCGACGTAGCGTTCCGGTAGCGCTTTCGGCCGTAGCGCCGGCGGTGCCAGATGGTGACCGTAGAGGTAGGTCAGCTCGGCGGCCAGGAGATCGGGGTCGGTGCCGTTGAGGCTGGCGCAGCCGAACATGAGATCGATGTTGTTCATCTCGATGTAGGCGGCGATCCCACGCCAGAGCAGCTGCATGACGGCCCGCCCGCGATGGCTGGCATCGACGCAGGAACGACCGAGCTCGAGCACGCCGCCGGGAAAATTGGTGATGGCGCGGATGTCGTACTCGTCCTCCGAGTAAAACCGCCCCACGGCAGCGGCTCCCTCGCGCTGGATGAGGCGATAGGTGCCGACAACGCTTTGCGGGCCTTCGCCGAGGGCGTGATCGATCACCAGGATATGGTCGGCGACCGGGTCCCACGCATCGGTGTCGCGCTGTGACGCCGCGGTGAGGGGTTCGGCGGTGGCGCCCATCTCTTCATAGAAGACGCGATAGCGGAGCGCCTGGGCGGCATCGACCTCGTGCGCCGCTGCCGCAATCCGCACGCCCAGGTTGCCGGCCCTGATCTCCCTGAAGCCGGAGGGTTTGTGTCGATGGCGGTGCACGGTCAAGGCAGGCGGGCTGCCGGAGCCGGATGTTGGCTGGGCCGTGCTACGCCGGTGTCGTCATGGCCGAGGTTCGCGGGATCGGAACGTTGCCCCGACACCACCAGCCCAGCCACCCCGCACAAGCGCTCGATGCGCGTTTCCATCGGGCTCCTCAACCACATCGTCGGTCTGCTGACGGCGATAGCCGATACCGGCCACGCCTGTCGACTCACCAGCGACCGGATCAGCCCTGTTGGGGCCGACGAGATGCGCTAACGCGCGCGCGGCTTGGTGCCCAGCCCGATCTTCTTGGCCAGCGACGAGCGATGCTTGGCATAGTTCGGCGCGACCATCGGATAGTCCGACGGCAACTGCCACTTCTCGCGATATTCGTCGGGTGTCATGTCGTACGAAGTCTTGAGATGACGCTTGAGCATCTTCAGCTTCTTGCCATCTTCAAGACAGACGATGTGATCTGGAAAGACGGATTTCCGCACCGGAACCGCCGGCAATTGCTTCTCTGGAGCAATCTGATCTTTGCCGACGCCGGCGAGGGTCCGATAGACGTCCTGGATCAGGCCGGGAAGCAAGTCGGCCCCGATCGCATTGTTGGATACGTGCGCGGACACAATCTGTGCCGTCAACTCTAGTACGCCCGCATCACCCAACTCCGCCATTCCAACACCCTCCCGAACTCAGCATTAAGTCGATCTATACAACCGCAAACGATCTATCTGCAATCCAAGACCGAATTTATAATTACAGGATTAGACCATGGACCAAACGCCAACTCCTCATCACCAAGCCGATCGAAGATTAGATATTACCCGCGACCATTGTCCGATGACCTATGTCCGGGTTCGGCTAGCGCTCGATCGAATGAATAGTGGCGAGGTGTTGGAAGTGTCGCTGTCCGGAGATGAGCCGCGGCTCAATGTTCCGCGTTCCGCACTCGACCAAGGACACGCGGTAGTTGCGACGACTGAAAGTGCAGACGGCAACACGACGCTCTGGATCAGGAAGAAATAGTGGCCCGTAACACCAGCGCATCGACGCCGCCGGCATAGTATCGGGCCCGGCGCCCCACTTCGGAAAAGCCGCACGCGGCATACAGCGCACGAGCCGGGGCGTTGACCTCGGCCACTTCGAGGAACATCGCCGCTGCACCAGCCGACCCGGCCGTTCGCATCGCCCGCGTCAGCAGCGCGCGCCCAATACCGCCGCGCTGGGCGGCCGGATCGACGGCCAAGGTCAGGATTTCGGCTTCGTCGGCAACGGAGCGGGCCAGAATAAAACCCCCACGCCCGCTGACAAAGCCAAATGCGCCAAACAGGCCGAGCTGCAGCGCAATCGCATCCGCCCCCCAGCGTTCACCGATGGGGAATGCCGCTCCATGAATGGCCGCCAGCGCCGGCGCATAAGCGGGGGTCGCGACCTCCAGCCCGTCGCTCATTCCGGCGCGGGACGTCCCGCCAGGCCCGGGCGCGCTGCGGGAGGGTCCACGTAGATCGGTTGCGCCACCACGGTCCGCCCCGCCGACGCGGCTCGTGCAATCCCGATCGGCTCCGGCAATGGCTGCGTCGATAGGCGAACATCCGCGCCACGCGCCGCCAGCACCTCGCCCGCTGCCAGTGCGGCATCGCCGGCGAGCACGATCGGGCCCGATGGCATCGGCAATGCATCGAGCGCGATGCTTTCGATCGATCCGTCCCGCTCGAGGAATACCCGCCCGCGCTTGCTGTCGATCGTCGTCCACAGCGCCGATCCAGCAGCGGGCATCAGCGCCGCCCCGACCGTAACACCGACAACCGGCGCCCCGGTCGCCAGCCCGACGCCATGCGCCAGCGCGATGGAGGCCCGAAGCCCGGTGAAACTGCCGGGACCGACGATCACCGCGACGCGGTCGACCCCCCGCCCGTGTTGGGTAAACAATTGGTCCAACAACGCCGGTAGGGCCGCCAGATCACCCTCGACCCGGTGCTCGCCGAGAAGCCGGTCATCCTCGATCAGCCCGACCGAGCATGTCGCCATCGAGGCATCAAGGGTGAGGATCCGAACCATCGAGCCTGCTTACAGGAGGCGGCACGCCTCGTCGAAACCGAGGCGGGGGGACCGTTCGCCGGCTTCCGCCGGGTCGCCATGGCCGAGACAGAGCAGGAAGTTGCTCTTCCACCCTTCGACGGATAGGAATTCCTGGTCGACCCGGTCATTGTCGAAGCCCGACATCGGGCCGCAATCGAGCCCGGCGGCACGCGCCGCCATGATGAGATAACCGCCCTGAAGCGTGCCATTGCGCGCCGCCGTGGCCGCTGCCAGGTCGTGATTATCAGCGAACCACGAGCGCGCATCGGCCTGCGGATACAGATACGGCAACGACTCGTAGAATTCCGGATCGGTGGCCACGATTGCGATCACCGGCGCAGCCATTGCCTTGTCGACGTTGCCGGCCGACAGGGCCGGCTTCAGCCGTTCCTTCGCCGCAGGGGTGCGCAGGAACAGGATCCGCGCCGGCGAACAGTTCGCCGACGTCGGACCCCACTTCATCAAGTCGTAAACCACCCGCAACTCATCATCGGAAACCGGCTGATCGAGCCAGCGATAATGCGTTCGGGCGGTTCGGAACACCGCGTCCAAACTGTCCGATTGGATCAAAACTCAACCTGCTCCACCGACCGGACCTCGGGAACGTAATGCTTCAGCATATTCTCGATGCCATGCTTCAGCGTCGCGCTGGAGGACGGGCAACCGCTACAGGCACCTTGCATGTGTAGGCGGACGATGCCGTCGCGATAGCCGCGGAACACGATGTCGCCACCGTCACCGGCAACGGCCGGGCGCACGCGGGTGTCGAGCAGGTCCTTGATCTGGTCAACCACGTCCTGGTCTTCCGGCGAGACATCCTCAGCGATCTCGGTGCCCGAACCCTCGATCACGGGGCGTTCGGCGACGAAATGCTCCATCAGCGCGCCGAGCACCTGCGGACGCAACGTCGCCCAATCGGCAAGGTCGGACTTGGTGATCGTCACGAAATCGCCGCCGAGGAACACGCGCGCGACGCCGGGAAGGGCAAACATGGCCTGGGCCAGCGGGCTGCGCTCAGCCAGGTCGGGACCGGCGAAATCGGCGGTGCCATTCGGCATCACGTCGCGGCCGGGCAGGAACTTGAGCGTGGCCGGGTTGGGAGTGCCCTCGGTCTCGATGAACATGACTGGAACCTTTCAGAACATGGCCGACATTTGGCCAGCTGGATCGGCGAAGCAAGGGCAGCCATGGAATGTGCTATGCTCAAACCATGCATCTGTCCCGCCGCGCGCTCTTGGGTGTCCTCGGAACGCTGCCATTGGCGCGGGTGGCACGGGGCGCCGCGGCTCACCGGCTGACGCTGTTGCACCTCAACGATTTCCATTCGCGGCACGAGGCCGTCAACGTCCGCGCGCTGTCCTGTGGCGGCGGAGAGGGTTGTTTCGGCGGTAGCGCCCGGCTGGCGACCGCCGTCCAGATGCAACGCGCGGCCGCGGAGGCGGATGGCCGCACCGTGCTGCTGCTCGACGGCGGGGACCAATTTCAGGGCAGCCTGTTCTTCACCAAATATCGCGGCATGGCCGAACTCGCCGTGCAGCAAGCCAATGGCACCGACGCGATGGCGGTGGGCAATCATGAGTTCGACCAGGGGCCGGCCGTGCTCGCGGCCTATGCGGAGGCTGCCGGGTTCCCGCTGGTGACCAGCAACGTCGATGCGTCGGCGGAGCCCGCGCTTGCGGGGCGGCTGCGCCCGTGGGTCGTGCTCGAACGGGGCGGGCTCAAGATCGGGTTCGTCGGGCTGACGACGCTGGAGACGACGACCGGGTCATCGCCGGGTCGCAACGTCCAGTTCCTGCCGCCGAAGCCGGCGCTGGCCCGGGCGATCGAGGGTGCGCGCGGGGAAGGCGCCCAGCTCATCGTGTTGCTGTCGCACATGGGCGTGCTGTTCGACCGGGCGCTCGATGTGCCGGGCCCGGCGGTCGTCATCGGCGCACATTCCCACGTGCTGCTGTCCAACACGGAGCCCGGCGCGTTCGGCCCCGACGCGCAAGCCAACCCGGCCGGTGCCCTCGTGACCCAGGCCGGCGCCTATGGCCGCTACCTGGGCCGGCTCGACCTCGACCTCGCCGACGATGGCAGCGTGCTCGCCCATGGTGGCGACTGCGTGCATGTCGGGCTCGACTTGGTCGAGGACCCGGCGGTTGCGGCCATCGTCGCCCGGTTCGCCGCCTCGCTCGACACGTTCCGGAACGAGATCGTCGCCACCTTGCCGGAGGCGCTGGAGCTTTCGAGCTGCCGCTTCACCCAATGCGCCCTGGGCCAGGCCGTTGCCGCCGCGATGCTGGCCACCGCGCATGGGGGTCAGATCGCCATCACCAATGCGGGCGGGATGCGCACCGGCTTGCCGGCCGGTCCGATCAGCCGCGGGCAGATCCTCGAGGCGATGCCCTTCGGCAACACGGTCGCCACGCTGAAGCTGACCGGCGCCGAGGTGGAGGCCGCGGTTCGACACGGGTTGAGCCAGGTCGGGCGCGGCGGCTTCCCGCAATGGGCCGGGTTACGCCTGACCGCCACCGGGCTGGAGACGCCGACGGACACCGGTTGGGCCAGCCTGGACCCGGAGACGACCTATCTCGTCGTGACCAACAACTTCCTCCGCAACGGCGGCGATGGCTACGTCATCTTCCGCGACCGCGGCAAGGAGGCGTACGATAACGGACCAGGCGTGGACGACACGTTCGTCACCGCGCTGAGCCGGCCCTAGGCGCTAGGCTACTCCGCCGCCTGTTTGAGGTTCTGGCGCGTCCGGATGCGGCGGATGCGGCGAGCATCGGCTTCGAGGATACGGAACTCCAGCCCGCTCGGATGGCTCACCACCTCGCCGCGCGTCGGCACCCGCCCGGCGATGGTGAATACCAGCCCACCGACGGTATCGATGTCGGCCGTCCGCTCGTCCTCGGTCAGCACAGGGCCCAACCGCGTTTCGAAGGCTTCGATCGACAGGCGGGCATCGAGGTCCAGCGCCCCGTCCGGCCGCTCGACGATCATCGGCCCGGTGACCTCGTCATGCTCGTCGGCGATGTCGCCGACGATCTCCTCCACGAGGTCCTCGATGGTGACCAGCCCGTCGATGCCGCCATACTCATCGACCACGAGAGCCAAATGCACCCGCGCCTGCCGCATCTGCAGCAGCAGGTCGAGGATCGGTACTTGGGGCGCCACCATCAGCGGCTTGCGCAGGATCGGTTCGAGCTGGAACTGCTCGGGCCGGCCGACATAGCCGAACACGTCCTTGATGTGGACCATGCCGACGATCTCATCGAGCTGCTCGCGATACACCGGCAGACGGGAGTGACCCTCGAGCCGGACCTTGGCGAGCAACTGGTCGAGCGAGAGGTCGACCGAGATCGCCACGATGTCGGCCCGCGGCACCATGACGTCGTTCGCCGCCCGGCCGCGCAGCCGCAGCACGTTGGCCAGCAGCACGCGCTCCTGCCGATCCAGTTCCGGCAGCACGCCATCGGCATGCACCTGGTCGGCCGATTGCTGAACCAGTTCGGCGATACTGTCGCGCACGTTGTGCTCGGGGCCGCGGCGCCCGAGCAGGCCCAGCACCCGGGTGACGACGCCGGTGCGGTTGGACGATTGGCCGCTCATGCCGGCCGCCACGGGTTCGGCACGCCGATCTGGTGCAGCAACCGTGCTTCTTCCATCTCCATGCGCCGGGCAAAGCCGGGGTCGTCGTGATCGTGCCCGCGCAGGTGCAGGGCGCCGTGCACCACGAGATGAGCAACGTGATGCTGGATCCTCCGCTTCTGCGCGCGGGCTTCCCGCCGCACGACGCCGAGCGCTAGCGCGATGTCGCCGCTGTCGAAGGTCAGCACATTGGTGGGCTTGTTGCGGCCGCGATGTTCCGCGTTGAGGCGCCGCACTTCCAGGTCGGAGGTCAGCAGAACCGTACCAGCTCCGCCGGCGATCTGGGCTGCGCGCCGAGCGATACGTTCCACGCCTGGGACGAAAGCCCGCCATCGCCGATCATCGACGATGACATCCGGCACAGAATGTGGCGAATAGTCTGGCCCCGCCGTCGTGGCGGGGCCGCGTTTACTGTCTGGGTCCATGGTGTTAGAGAACTGAGTCCTGTTTCGTTTCCTGACGCGCCTCGGGCCGCGCATCGTTGCGGGCGTCGGTTCGGGCCTGGGTGCGCTGGTCATACGCGTCAACGATGGCGGCGACCAGGGGATGACGCACCACATCGCGCGTGCCGAAGCGAGTGATGCCGATGCCGGGCAAGCCCTCGACCGTGTCGAGCGCGTCCTTGAGGCCGCTGCGCTGGCCCGACGGCAGGTCGATCTGCGTCAGGTCGCCGGTGATCACCATGCGGGTGCCCTCGCCCATGCGGGTAAGAAACATTTTCATTTGTACCGGTGTGGTGTTCTGCGCTTCGTCGAGGATGACGAAGGCATGCGCCAGCGTACGGCCACGCATGAAAGCCAGGGGCGCGACTTCAATCTCGCCCGTGCCCATGCGCCGGATAACCTGGTCGCCCGGCATCATGTCGTGCAACGCGTCGTAGAGCGGCCGCAGGTAGGGGTCGACCTTCTCCTTCATGTCGCCGGGCAAGAAGCCGAGCCGTTCACCGGCCTCGACCGCCGGCCGTGACAGGATGATCTTGTCCACCTTGCCCGCCTGCAACAGCATCACGCCCTGGGCGACGGCCAGGTACGTCTTGCCGGTGCCAGCCGGGCCGATGGCGAACACCATCTCGTTCTTGGCCAGCATCTCCATGTAGCCGGCCTGCTTCGGCGAGCGCGGGCCGACGGCGCCGCGCTTGGTCAGGATCGCCGGCATGTCGGCCAGCGGCAGTCGGGGGTCGACCACCGTGTCGGCCATGCGGATGGCGGTATCGACGTCGGCGCGGGACAGGCCCTTGCCGGCCTCGAGCCGCTTGTAGAGTGCGTTGAGGGTCTGCTCAGCCGCCTGAACCCGGTCCGGATCGCCGTTGATGGCGATCCGGTTGCCGCGCGCGGACAACCTCACCTGCAGGCCCTGTTCAAGCCGGACGAGGTTTCGGTCATGGTCGCCGAGAAGCAGCGGCAACAGCGCGTTGTCGCCGAATTGCAGGGTCACCGCCTTCTGGGGGCGGTCGGACGCGGGTGCCGAATCGGCGACGAGCATGTTCAAGCGAGCATCTTCTCCAGATCGAGGGTTCCAAGCAGAGAGGTGGTGGTGGCGGCTGCGATTCGCACGTCCGTTTCCGATCCAATTAGCGAGAGCGGACCAGAAACATGCACCGGCTGCAGATACGGGGTGCGGCCGGAGAGCTGACCCGGCCGACGGCCAGGCCCGGTGAACAACACCGGGAGCACGAGGCCCTCGGTGCGGCGGTTGAACGCCTCTTGCTGGTCGCGCAACAGCGCCAGCAATTCCTGCAATCGGGCATGCTTCACGTCCTCGGGGACGTGACCCGGTGCGCCGGCGGCGGGCGTGCCCGGCCGCGACGAATACTTGAAGCTGAACGCTTGGGCGAACTCGACCCGGCGCACCAAATCCATCGTCGCCTGGAACTCCGCATCGGTTTCGCCGGGGTGGCCGACGATGAAGTCCGACGACAGCGCGAGGTCCGGCCGAGCATGGCGGAGCTTGTCGATCAGTCGCAGGTAGTCGTCGGCCGTGTGCTTGCGGTTCATCGCAGCCAGCACGCGGTCCGAGCCGGACTGCACCGGCAGATGCAGGAACGGCATCAGCATGGGGATGTCGCGATGCGCGGCGATCAGGCTGTCGCCCATGTCGCGCGGATGCGACGTGGTGTAGCGCAGCCGCAGCAGCCCCGGCACGTCGGCCAAGGCGCGGATGAGTTGGGCGAAATCCCACACGCCGCCATCGGGCGCAGCCCCGTGCCACGCGTTGACGTTCTGGCCCAGCAACGTCAGTTCCCGCGCGCCACCGGCGACCAAGCGCCGGGCTTCGGCGATGACCGCCACTGCCGGTCGGCTGCTCTCCGAACCACGGGTGTAGGGCACGACGCAGAAGGAGCAGAACTTGTCGCAGCCTTCCTGCACCGTGAGGAACGCCGTCATGCCCTGCGGCGCCACCGTCTCGGGCAGGTGATCGAACTTGTCCTCGGGCGGGAAGTCCGTCTCGATCACGGCGCCACCGGCCCGGGCCGCGCGCGCCACCATCTCCGGCAGCTTGTGATAGGTCTGCGGGCCCAGAACGATGTCCACGTACGGCGCCCGCGCCAGGATCATGGCGCCTTCAGCCTGCGCCACGCAGCCAGCGACGGCCAGCACCGTCTTGCGCCCCTCCGCCTCGCGCGCCTGCTTGATCACGCGGAGGCGACCGAGTTCGGAGAACACCTTTTCCTCGGCGCGCTCGCGGATGTGGCAGGTGTTGAGGATGATCATGTCGGCATCGTCGGGCGTCGGCGTCGGCCGATAGCCGAGCGGCGCCAGGACATCCGTCATCCGACCGCTGTCATAGACGTTCATCTGACAGCCGTAGGTGATCACGTGCAGAAGCTTGGTCGACCCGCTCACGATGAAATCCTGTCCTCTCGCACCCAAGCGCGGTGGATGAGGCGGCACAGGTCGATGGTCAAGCGATGGTGATTCAGGGGCGTCCAGGCTGGTTAAGGTGATGCTACTCTGGGGATATTGGGGGCTTCCGTGTCAAGTGAAAGCGCTGTGGCACTCACGGCGGGTAAACGACCCCGGCGCAGGGCGGCATTTCCGGCCGAGATGATGTGCTGGACCGCCTGTGCGATGGCCTTGCGCGACGGATAATCGGCCGGGTCAACCGGGTCGTGTAGCACGACCGTGGCACGCAGATGCCGGTAGCGCGCCAGGCGCCAGAAATGCCCGCCAAGATCCATGTCGCCATACCAGGACGACACCGGCCGGGTGCTGCGCCGGGCCGGCAGGTAGTCGAGCCGGTCGAACACCACCGAGACCGGCTGGATCAGCGGCACCACGTCATCTCCCACGCGTTCGGCGACGGCGAAGAATGGCGAGCGGAACGGCAGCACCCGCGTTCCGTCCGAGCTGGTGCCTTCAGGGAACAGGATCAGGTCGTCGCCGGCCAGCAGCCGCGCGCGCATCGAATCGCGCTCCCGCCCGGTCTCGCTCGCGCGCCGGCTGACGAACACCGTCCGACCCAACCGCGCCACGGTCCGCACCACCGGCCAGGTGCCGACCTCCGCCTTGGCCACGAAACACGCTTCCAGCGTTCCGCCCAACACCGGCACGTCCAGCCACGAGGTATGATTGCAGGCGAACAGCACCGGCCGCCCGCTCTCCGCCACGTGCCCGACGACCCGGCGCTCCACGCCCAACACCCGGCAGATCCCCGCCCAATAGATCCGCGCGAACCACCGCTTGCCGTTTCCGGGGACGATCAGCAGCACCGATTGCACCGCCATGCTCGGCAGCGTCCATCCCAGCGCCAGCAGCACTCGCCGCAACCAGCGCAGCCGTTGCACGAAAGGTGGCGCGGGCACCCATTCCCGCGCGGGATCTCGGCTGGCGGCGTTCCGATTCAGCGGCGGCGATCGGCGCGACATGTCCATCCCGCCGACTTACCAAGCCGCCCCCTCCCGAACAATGTTCGGACTGCTTGAAGCAGTTCTGGATACTGCGTAGAGCCCTGGAGGATATGGCAAAATCGACGTCTTCTTTGAGGCTGGCCGCGCTGGTGCTGGTTGCCGCCACGATCGTCAGCCCCGAGTTCGGTCTCGCGGCCGATCCGCAGCCCTATGCGGTCGATCTGCCGAGCACCGGCGAACCGGCTCTCGACGCCGCGCTGCGGGCCAGTTCCGTCCTGATCAGCTTGCGCGAAAAGGCGCCAGTGGGTCCGTTCGCGCTCATCACGCGCGCACGCGAAGACCGCGGACGGCTCGCAGCCGCGCTGGACAGCTTCGGCTATTACGGCAGCAAGATCTCCGTCGACATCGCCGGGCGATCGATTGACGACGTGGCCCTGCCGACCGCCCTCGATGCCGCCACCGCCGAGGTTCCGGTCAAAATCCATATCGACAAGGGGCCGTTGTTCCACTTGCGCCGGGTCGGGCTGACCGGGCAGCCGGACCCGGTCGCCGAACAGGCGCTCAAGCTCAAGCCTGGTGATCCCGCCGTCGCCACCGACGTTCTGGCGGCACAGGGCCGTATGCTGGAGGCGCTCCGCGATGATGGCCATGCGCTCGCCAAGGTCGATACGCCGGTGGCCGTGCTGGTGCCGCCGGCCACCGGGCTCGACGTCAGCTACCAGGTTCAGCCCGGCCCGCGGGTGGATCTCGGGCCCATCACCATCGAGGGCCTCGACCGCGTCCACGAGAGCTACGTCCGCCGCCGCCTGTTGCTGCACGCCGGCGAGCGGTTCGATCCGCGGAAGATCGACAAGGCCCGCGAGGACCTGGCTGCGGCCGGCGTGTTCTCCGCCGTGACGGTGGATGCACCCGATCACGTAGACGCCGACGGCCAGTTGCCGCTCACGGTCCGGCTGGTCGAGCGCAAGCGGCACGTACTGGGTGCGACGGCCGCCTACTCGACCGATCTCGGCGCCAGCGCCGGGGTGACCTGGTCGCATCGCAACCTGTTCGGCAATGCCGAGCGGCTCGACCTCGGTGCCGCCGTGACGCAACTCGGGGCCACTGCCTCTCGGCGCCCGGGCTACGACGTGACGGCGACGCTGACGCAGCCGGACATCTTCGTGCGCGACCTGGACCTGATCTATCGTCTGGAGGGCATCAAGGAGAGCCTCGACGCCTATGACCGCACTGCCATCCTCGGCGGCGTTTCGGTCCGGCGCCGGTTCTCGACCGAGTTCTCGCTGACCGCCGGGCTGCAGGCGCAGCAATCCAGGGTCACGCAAGAAGGCGTCACCCGCGATTACACGCTGCTGCAGCTGCCCGTCACCGCGACCTACGACACCACCGGCGCGGATGGCCTGCTCGACGCGACGCATGGCATCAAGGCGACCGGCGCCATCACGCCGTCGGACTCGCTGCAGGCACCCGGTGCGCAATTCGTCATCCTGCAGGCGAGCGGCTCGACCTATTTCGATTTCGGCTCCAACGGTCGCAGCATCCTCGCCCTGCGCGCCATCCTTGCCTCGGTCCAGGGTGCGACGACGTTCGAGCTGCCGCCCGACCAGCGGCTGTATGCCGGCGGCAGCGCAACCGTGCGCGGCTACAAATACCAGTCCGTCGGCCCGAAATTCCCCGACAACCGGCCGATCGGTGGCACCTCGCTGGGCGCGGCGACCGTCGAGTTCCGGCAGCGGTTCCTGTCCAGCTTCGGCGCGGCCGTGTTCCTCGATGCCGGCGAGGCGTCGGCCACCAGCGCGCCGTTCAGCGGCAACCTGCGCATGGGCGCCGGTGCCGGTATCCGCTATTATACGCCGTTCGGCCCCATCCGCGCCGACATCGCCGTTCCGCTCAACAAGCAGCGGGGTGATGACGGGTTCGAGATCTACGTCGGCATAGGACAGGCATTCTGATGCGATACAAGGTCGTCGTCCTCGCCGTCGCCGTCGCGCTCCCTGCCCTTTCGACCGAGGCGCATGCCGCGTTCGGGATACCCGGGCCGACGCAGTTGATCCTCGACCTCGTCGGCAAGATCACCGGTGGCGCCGTCAGCGCGACCGGCGTGACGGGCTGGCCGAACGACCTGCACGTCGATCGCCTCGAGTTGCGCGACGCCGAGGGCGCTTGGCTGGTGGCCGAAGACGTCCAGCTCAAATGGCATCCGTATCTGCTGGCAACCAAGGACGTCGCGATCGATAGCGTCACGGCCCGGCTTCTCAGCATCCCACGCCTCCAGGTGGCCAGCCCTAACCCGGCGCCACCGTCGAACGAGCCGGCCTCGCTGCCGGTCAAGATCGACGTGAAATCGCTGCACGTCGACCGCGTCCAGATCGGCACTCCCGTCATTGGCGCCGCAGCCGCCTTCTCGCTCGACGGCAGCCTGGCGCTGCCCACGTTGCTGACGCCCAAGGCGAACTTGCACGCCGTCCGCCTCGACGGCCCCGGCGGGGACTACAAGGTCGATGGCGTCGTCACCGACACCAGCATGGACGCCACCGTCGCCATCGTCGAACCGCCGCACGGGTTCATCGCCGACATCGCCAAGCTGCCCGACCTTGGCGCGCTCGACGTCGATGCGACCGTGGCTGGGCCGCGAACTGCCTTGGCGACCAAGCTGACGCTCGGGGCCGGACCGCTGCACGCTGCTGCCAACGGCACCGTGAACCTCACCGGCGAAACGCTCGACCTGCACGTGACGGGTAACGCGCCCGCCATGAAGCCGGCACCCGAAATCTCCTGGCAGTCGGTCGTGCTCGACGCGGCGGTGAAAGGCGCCTTCACCAAGCCCGATGCGTCCGGCCATTTCGCGATCGACCAGCTTGCCGCGGCGGGCGCCACCATCCGCCAGCTCACCGCCGACCTGTCCGGCAATGCGGGCCAGGTGACGGTGCATGCCGCTGCCGCCGGGCTACAGGCGCCGTTGCCCAACCCCGACTTCTTCGCCGCCGCTCCGCTCACGCTAGACGTCACCGCCCATCTCGATGACCCCGTCCGCCCCGTCGACTTCGCGCTGGCCCATCCGCTGCTCAGCGCCACCGGCCATGCCGAGACGGCCGGAGCGCCGAAGGGGTCGGTGGACCTCACCGTGCCGCAACTGGAGCCGTTCGCCCGTATGGGCGGCGTGGACCTTCGCGGTCGCACGGCGCTGCACATCGACGCGGCCCAGAGCGCGGACGGCACCGCGACGTTGACCGGCACCGGCACGCTCGGCATCACCGGTGGCCAGGCGCCGATCCCGGGCCTGATCGGTGAGGACGCCAAGATCGCGCTCGCCATGCAGCAGCACGGCCAAGACCTGACGATCAGCCGCCTGACGCTGGATGGCCGCACCGTCCAGCTTGCGATCAACGGCAGCCAGCAGAGCGGCAAGCTCGCCGGTACCGTCAAGGCGGCAGTCTCCGACCTCAGCGTCCTGGCCGCCACGCTCGTCGGCAACGTTGCCGCCACGGTTGACTTGTCCGGCACCGCGTCCGACCTGGCGGTGACCGCGCATGCGCAGGGCGATGTCGGCGCGCCCGGCGTGCCCAAGGGTCCCGTGACGGTCGATATTGCCGCCAAGGGCTTGCCGAGCACCCCGTCCGGCACCGTGAAGGCAGAAGGCCGCCTGGCCGGCGCGCCGCTGCAGCTGGCGCTCGTCGCTCGCCGCGCCGATGACGGCACCGTGAAGGCGACCATCGACCGTGCCGATTGGCGCAGCCTGCATGCCGACGGCGCGCTGCAGCTGGCGCCCGGCACCACGCTACCGACCGGGCGCGTGGTGCTGAAAATGGGCCAGCTCGGCGATTTGCAGGCCTTCGTCGGTCAGCCGCTGACCGGCGCGGTAAACGCCACGCTCGAGCTGGTGCCCAACGAAATCCGCCTGCAGGCGGACGCGACGAACGCCGGCGCAGCGGGCTCGCGGATCGGCTCGGCCAAGATCGACGCCCGGGTCCGCGACCCGCTCGGCGCCCGGATTGTCACCGCGGACGCGAACCTGTCCGGCATCGACGCCAGCGGGACGACTGGCTCGGCCAAGATCGGCGTCACCGGGCCGCAAACCGCGCTGGCGATCAAGAGCGATGCATCGCTGACCGTCTCTGGCACGCCGGCCAAGATCGTCGCGGCCGCCCTGCTCAACGTGCCGGCGAAGACCGTCCGGCTCGATTCCCTTCAAGTCGCTGCCAAGGATCAAACGGCCCGCCTACTCGCCCCCGCCACGGTCAAGTTCGGTGGCCCCGTCTCGGTGGACCGGTTGCGCGTCGGCCTGCAGACAGCCGTGCTGGACGTCGCCGGCCAGCTCTCGCCCCGTCTCGACGCCACCGTCACGGTGCGCGCGCCGGCCAGCCTGGCCGCCATCGCGTCGCCGGACCTCAAGCTCGCTGGCACCGTGGCGCTCGATGCCAAGCTGACCGGCACGCCGGCGCTGCCCGGCGGCACCATCAGGCTCAATCTGGCTGGGCTGCAGATGCTGACCGGGCCGGGCCGGGCCATTCCGCCGGCGAACCTGGTCGCGACCGCCAACCTGGCCGGCAAGACCGCGCAGATCGACGGGCGTCTGACGGCCGGGTCCGCCCAGCTCAACGTCGCCGGTCAGGCCCCGCTCGGCGCCGGCCCGCTGGCGTTGCGCGCTACTGGCGGGCTCGATCTGACGCTGCTGGACCCGATCCTCACCGCCAACGGCCGCCGTGCCCGCGGCCGCGTGACGCTGGACGGCACGGTGAGCGGCAGCACCAGCCGGCCGCAGGTCGCCGGCGCGCTGCAACTGGCCAATGGCGAGATCCAGGACTTCACCCAGGGACTGCGTATCCGCGACATCGCCGCCACGATCCGGGGTGAGGGAGACACCATCCGCATCGTGTCGCTGACCGGCAAGGCCGGACAGGGCACCATCGCGGCCAGCGGCACCATCGGCGTGACGGCACCGGGCCTACCGGTCGACATCAGCATCAAGGCGCAGAATGCGCGGCCGATCACCTCCGACCTGCTGCGGCTCTCGGCCGATGCGGACCTCACCGTGCGCGGTAAGGTCCAGGGTGATATCCTGGCCGCCGGGCGCGTGCTGATCCGGCAGGCGGAGATCCAAATTCCGGCCGGACTGCCGCCTTCGGTCGTGACGCTGAACGTGATTCGCCCTGGGCAGAAGCCTGTGGCCGCTCCCACTGGCCCCGCGCCCAGCATCGGCCTCGACCTCGCCATCAGTGCGCCGGGCCAGATCTTCCTGCGCGGTCGCGGCGTGGATGCCGAACTCTCCGGCGATCTCCGCGTCCGTGGCAGCGCCTCCAAGCCGCAGGTATCGGGCGGGTTCGACATGCGCCGCGGTGCCGTCAGCCTGGCCGGCACCACCTTATCGTTCACTCATGGCCGGGTCGGCTTCGATGGCACCGGCACTGGCGGCAAGATCGACCCCACGCTCGACTTCATCGCCGAGTCCAGCACCACCAGCGTCACCGCCACGCTTACCATCGGCGGTTACGCCAGCGCACCGACCATCAAGCTGACCAGCACGCCGCCGCTGCCTCAGGACGAGGTGCTGTCCTACCTGCTGTTCCGCCGCAGCCTGAAGGAGATCGGGCCATTCCAGATCGCCTCCATCGCTGCCTCGCTGGCCGAGCTGACCGGCGTCGGCGGCGGCGGCAACCCGCTCGATGCGGTGCGCAACGGCCTCGGCCTGGACCGGTTGAGCGTCGGCGGCGGCTCGGGGGCATCGTCCGGCGCGTCGGTCGAGGCGGGACGATACATCGCCAATGGCGTTTATCTCGGCGCCAAGCAGGGCACCAGCAGCGATAGCGGCACCGGCGCCACCTTGCAGATCGACATCACTCGCGGGCTCAAGCTCGAGACCGATGTCGGTAGCGGCAAGGGCGGCAACTCTGTGGGCCTGACCTACCAATACGAGTATTAGGGCCTCATGCTCCGCTCGATGATCCGTCCCTTGGCTGTCCTGCTCCTCGTCTCCACCAGCGTCGCGGCACAGCCGGCGGCGGGTGCGGACAAGACGACCGCGCAATCCATCACGACGGCAAGTGGACCGATCGCCTTCGACGCTACGGTCGCAACGATGAAGCTCGCGGACCCCAAGGGCGCCACGCAGGCCGAGATCGTCACCACCGCGTTCTTGCGCAAAGGCGGCGATGTTCACCGGCCCATCACCTTTGCAATCAACGGCGGCCCTGGGGCATCCTCCGCCTGGCTCGACTTCGGCGCCATCGGCCCCTGGCGCGTGCCGTTCGGCAATCCGGTCATTCCCAGCGCGTCACCCGGCATCGTCGACAACGCCGATACCTGGCTCGACCAGACCGACCTCGTCTTCATCGACCCGCCCGGCACCGGCTACAGCCGCATCACCGGCGGCGACGAGGCCCGGCGCCAGTTCCTCTCCGTGGACGGCGACATCGACACGCTCGCCGTCGTCATGCGCCGTTGGCTCGAAGCCAATGGACGGCTGCTGTCGCCCAAATTCATCGTCGGCGAGAGCTACGGCGGCTTTCGTGGCCCGAAGCTGGCGCGGACGCTGCTCGACAAGCAGGGGATCGGCATCGCCGGGTTGTTCCTGATCTCCCCGGTGCTGGATTTCAACGGCCGCGATGCGCCCTGGAACCCGTTCCGCTACGTCGTGACCCTGCCCAGCATGGCCGCCGCTTACCGCAACGCGCAGAGCCGCGCCGACATCGCCGACGTCGAGAGCTACGCAACCGGCGATTTCCTGGCCGATCTGATCCGCGGCGAGGCCGACACGGCCGCCATTGATCGCCTCGGCACCCGCGTCGCCGCCCTCACTGGGCTCGACCCAGCGCTCGTGCAGCGCCGCATGGGCCGTATTGGGCTGTCCACCTTTCTGCGGGACCGGACCCCTGGCCGGGTCGACTCGCCGTATGACGGGACGGTCGGTGCAGCCGACCCGTTCCCGGCCGCCGCCAACGACAACTCGCCGGATGCGATCCTCGACGGCCTTCGCGGCCCCGTTACCACGGCGGCACTGTCGATCTATCGCGACCGGCTCGAGTGGCAGCCGGAGGGCACGCCGAACCGTCAGTACGAGCTGCTGAATGAACGGATCGCCCATGACTGGGATTATGGCCGACGCATGACCCGGCCGGACGCCTATACCGATCTGCGCCAATATCTCGCGCTCGACCCGACCGCCCGTGTCGTTGTCGCGCACGGACTCTACGACCTCGTCACACCCTACTTCGCCGACGCGCTGCTGCTCCGCCAGACACCGGATTACAACGGCGCGCATCAATTGACCCTGACCACCTATGCCGGCGGGCATATGTTCTACTCGCGCGACGCCTCCCGCGCTGCGCTGCATCGCGATGCTGTCACCTTCTTTGCCGGAACCCACCCGTGAGACACTTGCCGTTCGCCGCCCTGCTGACGCTCACCGCCTGCGGGTATCAGCCGCCGGTTCGCGTCGATACGTCAAATCCGGTCTTCGTCGCAGATCGCGAGGCGTGTGAAAGCAAGTCTGCGAGCGAGGTGAACCAACACAACGCCAAGACCGGCCTGGCCTGGTTCAGTTCGCCGGTGCGTCGATGGAGCCAGATCAGCGACGCGACCCAATCCTGCATGGCCGATCATGGTTACGGCCGCCTCCGCTGGTGCACCGCCGAGGAACTCCGTGAGGGCAACCGGCAGGGCAACGTCATCGTCACGTCGTCGGGTGTGCAGTGCTCCGATCCGCCAACAGCACGTCCAGCCGATACTTCTCCGCCCGCACCTGCGTCACCGGCGAAAGCCGCGAAGCGGACGCCGAAATAAACAACTCCGCCGCCTCGTCCCCGGTGCAGGCCCCGTCCGTCGGCCCGAACCAGTTGACCAACGCGACGACACCGCCCGGCCCCAAGCTCGTCACCGTATGCTCCGCGACCCGGCGGATACCGTCGAGCCCGAGGTAATACAGCACCTCCGAGAACAGGATCAGGTCGAACTGCCCCTCCGGCCAGGTCGACCTGAGGTCCATATTCTCGAACTTCACCCCCGGGCAACGCACCCGCGCTTGATCCAGCGCGATGTCGGAAACGTCGACCCCGAGCAGGTTGTCGCAGCGCTCCGACAACTGCTTGGTCAGCACGCCGATGCTGCAGCCGATCTCGAAACCATTGATGAACCGACGTTCCGGCAATGCCGCGATCGTGGCGGCGTATTTATCGCGCTCGTAGTCGCTGGTGGCGAACTGCCAGGGATCAGGGTCCCTGGCGTAGAGCTGCTCGAAATAACCAGGATCGGCGTAGCCTTCAGCCATCAGGCGGCGGCCCGGATTGCGACGGCACGGACCGTGTCGTCGACCATGGCGTCGAATGCGGTGAAGTTCTTCTCGAAGCGGGCGGCCAGATCGGTAGCCGCCTTGTCGTAGGCTGCCGTGTCGGACCATGCCGAGCGCGGGTTGAGCACCTCATTCGGGATACCCGGGACGTCCTGAGGGAACATCAGGCCGAAGAACCGGTCCCGCTCGAACCGTGCATCCTTGAGGCTGCCGTCCAGCACCGCCGCCAGCAGCGCCCGCGTGTGCTGGATGCTCATACGGTTGCCGGTGCCGTAGGCGCCACCGGTCCAGCCGGTGTTGACCAGCCAGCAATCGGCCCCGTGCTTGCGCACCAGTTCGGCCAGCATCTTGCCGTACACTTCCGGCCGCCGCGGGATGAACGGTGCCCCGAAGCAGGTGCTGAACGTGGCTTGCGGCTCCTTGCCCATGCCCTTCTCGGTGCCGGCGACCTTGGCGGTGTAGCCCGACAGGAAATGATACATCGCCTGGGCTTCCGACAGCTTGCTGATCGGCGGCAACACGCCGAACGCGTCGGCGGTCAGCATGACGACGTTCTTCGGATGCCCAGCCCGGCCCGTCAGATCGCAGTTCGGGATGAACTCGATCGGGTAGCACGACCGCGTGTTCTCGGTCAGGGATCCGTTGGTGAGGTCCAGCTTGCCCTGCTCGTCGGCGACGACGTTCTCCAACACGGTGCCGAACCGATGCGTTGCGGCGTAGATCTCCGGCTCCGCCTCGGCGCTCAGGTTGATGACCTTGGCGTAGCAGCCGCCTTCGAAGTTGAAGATCCCGTCCGGACCCCAACCATGCTCGTCATCGCCGATCAGCGGCCGGTTCGGATCCGACGACAGCGTCGTCTTGCCGGTGCCCGACAGGCCGAAGAACAGCGCTACGTCACCCTGCTTGCCATCGGCACCACGCGCGACGTTGGCGCTGCAATGCATGGGCAGCACGCCTTCCTCCGGCAGCTTCCAGTTCATCACGCCGAAGATCGACTTCTTGATCTCGCCGCCATATTCGCTGCCGGCGATGCAGATCACCTTCTGGGTGAACGACACGGCGATGGCGGTGGTCGAGCGCACGCCGTCGGTCGCCGGGTCCGCCTGCAGGTTTGGCGCATGGAGGATGACCCAGTCCGGCTCGAACCCGACAAGCTCTTCGGCGGCGGGCCGGATGAACATGTTGCGGGCGAACAGGGTGTGCCACGCCTCGGTGCTGACCAGGCGGACGCGAACGCGGTAGGCCGGATCGGCCCCGGCATACAGATCCTGCGTGAACAGCTCGCGACCCTGCAGATAGGCGAGGATGCGGCCGCGCAGGATCTCGAACTTCGCCGGGTCGAGTTTCTGGTTACCCATCCGCCACCAGACGTCGGCCTCGATCTCCGGATCGGCTACGGTGAACTTGTCCTGCACCGAGCGCCCGGTATGCACCCCCGTTTTCACCAGCAGGGCGCCGTCGCTCGACAGCCGGCCCTCGTCGCGCCGCAGCGCCTCCGTGACCAGTTGCGATGCGGAAAGGTTGGCGAACACTGGACTGCCTGTCGACACTCCGGTCCGGTGCAGCGCACGTGTCGTGTCGTGATCGGCAAGAGGACGTAACGGGCTCACTCGGATGCTCCTGGGTCGATCGCGTGTTCAACCACGGATTATGAAAACGTTGCGGATCTACATAACGATCAGCCCGGCCCCGGTCCAGCCCGGCCGGACTCGCGACCCGGGTCGCGGGCCGATGCCGCGAGCCGAACCAGTTCGCTGCGCACCGCTCCCGGATGGGTCACCGGGGTCGCCCATGAGACCCGCACCACCGTCTCCTCCCGTGCCAGATCGCAGCCATCGACGTCGCACGTCACCATGCGCCAGCCCGCACCGGACGCACCGTGTGCGTGTGCGATAGCATCCATCGCCTCGGCATGGTCGTCGTTGCAGTGCTCGATCACGCGCGTCTCGGCCGCGCTCAACGCGATCACGGCCGCTGCATCGGCCGCCAGTTGCGTCGGCCCGAAACGGTGCGCGCTGGCGAACCCGCCGACGAACTGACCGGTCTCGCCCCGGAACCGCCATAGCTGGAAATCGCCGAGATCGGCATAGAAGGCGGCATAGGGATGCAGCGCGACCCAGCGTGCCTTGAGCACCGGATCGGGCTCGGGCGTGGCCGTGCCGCTCAGGCTGAGGCGTGGTGCCGTTTGCGGATTAGGGCTGGTCGCGGTCCCCATCACCATGACCGAGCAGCGCGGCTCCGCCCGAAGGTGACGCGTGTGCGGCGAAAGTCCCGACAGCAGCATCAACAGGGATCGGTCTGGAGCCGATGCCGGCGTGATAAACGAGGCGAAGGGCTGTCCATCGGCCACCGTGGCGATCGTTGCGGCCCGGCTTGCGCGTAGAAGTTTGATCGCAGCCCAGGCTGCATCCGATTTCGCGTTATCTTCCACCGAGTTCACTCCATTGCGCCACAATCTTGCGCTAGGAGGGGACACCGAAGCCAAGGTCAAGGTCATGAAGCAAACGATCGCGCTCGTCGACGACGACCGGAACATCCTCACCTCCGTCGCCATGACGCTCGAGCAGGAGGGTTTTCTCGTCCGAACCTACACGGATGGCGAAAGCGCCCTGCAGGGCATAACGGCAAAGCCGGTCGACCTGGCGGTGCTCGACATCAAGATGCCGCGCATGGACGGCATGGAATTGCTGCAGCGGCTCCGCACCCGCAGCGCGCTGCCGGTCATCTTCCTCACCAGCAAGGACGAGGAGGTCGACGAGTTGATGGGCCTGCGCCTCGGCGCCGACGACTACATCACCAAGCCATTCAGCCAGCGCCTGCTGATCGAGCGCATCCGTGCCCTGCTCCGCCGCAACGACGCCAGCCGGGCCGAAGGTTCCGGCGCGGCACCCGGCGGCGTGATGGTGCGCGGCGAGCTCACGCTGGACGAGACCAAGCATCAATGCCTCTGGCATGGGAACGATATCCAACTGACGGTGACGGAGTTCCTGCTCGTCAAAGCCCTGGCTGCACGACCCGGCATGGTGAAGTCGCGCGACCAGCTGATCGACGCCGCTTACGGCGACAACATCTATGTCGACGACCGCACCATCGACAGTCACATCAAGCGCGTCCGCAAGAAATTCCGCACCAGCGACGACAATTTCGACCACATCGAGACGCTCTACGGCATCGGCTACCGCTACAAAGATCACTGAGCGCATCATGCCCGACAGCGGCTACAATCCCCCCATCATCGACACCCAGCGCACGACACCGCGGCACTGGGTGTCGCCGCTGCTGCGTCGAATTCTGCTCGTCAACGCCCTCCCTCTGGTATTGCTAGTCGCCGCGGTGCTCTACCTGGATCAGTTCCAGGCTGGGTTGCTTGAAGCTGAAGTGCAGGCGTTGCGGGAACAGGCGCGCATCTATGGCGGTGCGCTCGGCGAGAGCGCCGTCCGCGAGGCCGATGGCGACAATCCGCAGCTGCAGCCTGACCTCGCCCGCCCGTTGCTGCGTCGCCTTACCGAGCCGACCCCGAACGCCCAGGCCCGGCTCTACGCTCCCGACGGCCAACTCATCGCCGACAGCCGCGTGCGCGAGGGTACGGGCGGGGCCGTGGTCACCACCCCACTACCGCCAGCCGTCGACCGTGGGCCGGTGCTCGGCACCATCGGATCGATCTACGACCGGCTGCTGTCCATTCTTCCACGGCCCGCTCATGGCCCGGTCGTGGAAGTCAGTGCGAACGGCGCCGGCGCCGAGTGGCAGCCCAACGTGCGCGAAGAACTGCGCATGACCGGCTCAACGGCGGGTCGCGAGATGCCGCCGTATATCCGCCGTACGGCGGATGACCGCCTGCTGGTCACCGTTGCCGAGCCGGTGCAGCGGGCCCGCCAAGTGATCGGCATCGTGCTGCTGACCCGCGATGCGCGCGAGGTCGACGATAGCGTTCTGGCGGTCCGCGTCAGCATCCTGGGCCTTTTCGCCCTCGCCTTCGTCCTCACCGTCGCGCTCTCGCTCTATCTCTCTCGCACGATCGCCCGCCCGATCCTTCGCCTGGCCAAGGCGGCGCACGACATGCGCGAGGGCAAGGGGCGCGCCGGTAGCGTGCCCGAAGTGCTGCTGCATCGCTCCGACGAAGTCGGCGAACTGGCGATCGCGCTTGCCGAAAGCGCCGGTGCGTTGTGGCACCGCATGGATGCCACCGAGCGCTTCGCGGCGGATGTCGCCCATGAGATCAAGAATCCGCTCAGTTCAATCCGCAGCGCCATAGAAACCCTGCGTCGCATCGAAGACCCGGCGCAACAGCGCCGCCTGCTTGCCATCATCTCCGAAGACGTCATCCGCCTCGATCGCCTGATCAGCGACATCAGTGATGCGAGCCGGGTTGATGCCGAACTGTCGCGCGCCGCTCCGGAAGCCATGGACGTCGTGCCGCTGCTGTCGACGCTGGCCGAAATCCACGACGCGACCCGCAAGGACACGGACCCGCTGATGTTGCTGGACTTGCCGCAGACGCCGTTGAAGGTACTTGCCGTTGAGGGACGGCTCGTTCAGGTGCTGCGCAATCTCATCGGCAATGCCAGCAGCTTCTCTCCCCCTGGCGGCTCCATCCGCGTCCGGGCCCTGGATGCCGGCAGCACTATCGAGATCGCGGTGGAAGATGAGGGCCCCGGCATTCCCGCCGGCAAGCTGGAGCATGTCTTCGACCGGTTCTATTCCGAGCGCCCCGCCGGCGAGCAGTTCGGCCAACACTCCGGCCTGGGCCTGTCGATCAGCCGACAGATCGTCGAGGCGCTGAAGGGGAAGATCGGTGCCGAGAACCGCAGCGACGAAAGCGGCCGCATCGTCGGTGCCCGATTCATCGTTAGGTTGCCAAGGGCTGCTTGAGACGCCGGTGTTTCACGTGAAACACTAAGGAAACTGCACGCTTCCCTTTCGCGCCAAAGCAGATCACAACAGCGTTGGAGATGCTCATCCATGCCAGTTGTGCCGCCCGTGACGGCAGCGGAGTTTTACTTACCGGAGTGCCTGGTTCGGGCAAATCCGATCTTTTGCTGCGTCTCATCGATCGCGGCTACAGCCTCGTCGCCGACGATCAGGTGGAGATCAGCGATGGCGTCGCCCGCCCGCCGGCCGCCCTGCAAGGATTGCTCGAAATCCGCGGCCTCGGCATCGTCCGGCTCCCCTATAGCGCACCGGTGCCACTCATTCTCGAAGTCGAGCTTGCCCTCCCCGATCGCCTGCCGCAGTCGCGCACGGGTGCTTTCGGCTGCCCAATCGTGATGATCGATCCAAGCCAGGCGTCAGCGGTCAAACGCCTCGACATGGCGCTCGACTGTGCGCTGGGCCACGTTGTGCAACACACCGGTGCCTTCACCCCATGGTGAATCGCCTCGTCGTCGTCACCGGGCTTTCCGGTGCCGGCAAGGCTTCGATCCTGCGTGCACTCGAGGACATCGGCTACAACGCCATCGACAATCCGCCGCTGACGTTGCTCGAGACGCTGGTCTCGCGCGCCGAACAACCGACCGCCATCGGCCTGGACTGTCGAAGCCGCGGCTTCGATGCCGAACAGGTGCGCCACATCGTCGCACGTGTCCGCGAAACCCCCGGCATCCGCGTCGATCTCGTTTACGCGTGGGCAGAAGAATCCGTGCTGCTCCGCCGCTTCACCGAAACCCGGCGGCGGCATCCACTCTCGCCGCAAGGCCGGGTCATCGACGGGATCAGCGCAGAGGAGGTGGCGACCGCGCCGCTGCGGTTGGACGCCGACCTGGTGCTCGACACATCCGAATTACCGCTGGCCGAACTCCGCCGCCGCATCGAGCAACGATTCGGTCCTGGCCTCGCCGAGGATGGCAGCGTGCCGGGCATGACCCTGGCCATCCTTTCCTTCGCTTTCCCCGCGGGTCTGCCGCGCGAGGCCGACATGGTATTCGACGCCAGATTTCTTCGTAATCCGCATTACGACCCTATATTACGGCCGCGGACAGGAATGGATCGCGACGTCGGCGCTTACGTGGAAGCCGATCCGGACTTTGAACGTTTCTTTCTCGGAATACAGTCGCTGCTGACCCTAGTCGTGCCGCGCTTCATCCAAGAGGGAAAGAAATATGCAACAATCGGAATTGGCTGCACCGGCGGCCGCCACCGTTCCGTGCATATTGCGGAGCGATTGACCCGTGAGCTGAAGGCGAACAGGAAGTTGGGTATGGAAGCGTTACAGGTCACCGTGTCGCATCGCGAATTGGAGCGTCTCGCGCCCATTCGCGCCATGGCCAAAGCCGCCGAAAGCGGTCACGGCCTTTAAATGATCGGCCTCGTCCTCGTCACCCATGGTCGGCTCGCCGATGAACTCCGCTCCGCGATGGAGCACGTCGTCGGCGCGCAACGCAACGTCGGCACCGTCTGCATCGGCCCGGATGACGACATGGAAAGCCGCCGCACCGAGATCAGCACTCTCATCGAGCAAGTCGATACGGGCGACGGCGTCGTGCTCCTGACCGATATGTTCGGTGGCACTCCCAGCAATCTAGCGATCTCCATGATGAGCCGTGACGGCGTCGAGGTGCTGTCCGGCGTCAATCTTCCCATGCTGGTTAAACTGGCCAAGGTGCGGTCCGCACAGACCTTGGTTGAATGCGTCGAATGTGCCCAGGCGGCCGGTCGGAAATACATCGCCGCCGCGTCCCATGTTCTCCCGCACTGCCCCAAGGCCGCCTGCGGATGAGCGAGCCCGTCCCGGAGGCGAGCGCTACCGCACTGACCCGCACCGTTCAGATCGTCAATCGCAGAGGCCTTCACGCCCGCGCCGCCGCTAAATTCGTCACTACGGCAGAACGCTTCGGCGCCTCGGTGGAGGTAGCCCGCGACGGTCAGAGCGTGTCGGCCCGATCCATCATGGGCCTCATGATGCTCGGTGCCGGCAAGGGATCGTCCATCATGCTCCAAGCCGATGGGTGGGACGCTAAGGAAGCCCTCGACGCCCTTGCGGCACTTGTCGAAGTCGGCTTCAATGAGC
Organism: Janthinobacterium lividum; assembly: GCA_050954595.1. GTDB lineage: Bacteria > Pseudomonadota > Alphaproteobacteria > Acetobacterales > Acetobacteraceae > JAVVHH01. Next base: position 31,273 of record JBPBQE010000311.1, read on the forward strand.
AGGATTGAGCCCGGCGACACCGCACCGCCGCCGGATTCCGATCAGCTTGGCGAACAGCGCCTCATCGGCCTGCCTGCCTGTGCAGGGGTTGCCATCGGCCCGATCTTTCGCGCCGTAGAACCACAAGCGAAAGTAACGCGCAGCCGTATCCACGCTGCTGACGTCGCCGGGGAGATCGCTCGCTTCGAAGCGGCAATCCTGCAATCCCGTCGGCAGTTACTGAAGCTGCGGGGGCGGCTTTCCGTTTTGCCCGAGGAGAGCCAGGGCGAGATTGCACCACTCCTCGATGCTTATTTGCAGATGCTGGGGCCATCGAGGCTCATTCGCGGCGTTCGGCAACGGGTGACGGACCGGCTGGTCTCGGCCGAAAGTGCCGTCATGGAGGAAGCCAACGCGATCGCCACCGCCATCAGCGGCGTCGGGCCGGCCAACCCGGACGGACCCGGGCCTCACCGGCAGGCCGACGAGGTCCGCGAGATCGGTCGTCGCCTGGTTCGCAATCTCACCCGCGCCCCGTTCCGAAGCTACTCTTCCGCCCCGCAAGGCACGATCCTCGTTGCCGAAGCCCTCCGCCCCTCCGATGCGGCTCTGGTCGACCCGGCCCGCATTGCCGGCGTAGCGACCGAAGAAGGCGGCACGGATGGTCACACGGCCATCATCCTTCGCGCCCTCGGGATTCCCTCCGTGCTTGGCGTTCCCGGCTTGGTTCAGGGAGCCGCGTCCGACACCGTCATCATGATCGATGGCTCCTCAGGCGTTGTCACGTTGCGCCCAACGCCCGCAAGTCTCACTTCTGGCCGGCGCGCGGTCGCCGCCTTCGCGCGCGAGCGTCAACAACTCGGCCGCATGCGCCGCCTCCCCGCGGTTACGCTCGATGGTGAGAAGACCGACCTCCAGGCCAATCTGGAACTACCGGTCGAGTTGGCCCTGGTCGCTCAATCCGGCGCCAGCGGGATCGGCCTTCTTCGCACCGAGTTCCTGTTCATGAACCGCGACACGGTGCCGACCGCCGATGAGCAGGAAGCCACCTATCGCAACGTGATCGAGACGATGGCTGGCGACCCGGTGACCATCCGCGTGCTCGATTGGGGCGGTGAGAAAGAGATCGAGGCACTGGTCGCTGCCGGCCTAGTCCCGGAGATACCGGACACCAACCCTGCCCTCGGCCTTCGCGGCGTTCGGCTACTTTTGGGCCGTCCCGAGTTGTTCGAAACTCAACTTGCCGCGATTCTTCGCGCCGCCAATGCCGGCCCGGTCCGCGTCATGGTGCCGATGATCACCAACGTGGCGGAGTTTCGCGCTGCCCGCGACATCTACTACCGGGTTGCGAACGAGATGCGCGCGCGCGGTGAACGCCTCCCAGATCCACTACCTCCCCTCGGGTCCATGATCGAGACACCCGGCGCAGCGCTGGTGGCTGATGCCCTCGCGGCCGAGGCGGACTTCTTTGCCATCGGCACTAACGATCTCTGCATGTACACGCTCGCCGTCGATCGTGGTGAGTTGGATGTGTCTCATCTCTACGACCCACTCCATCCTGCGATCCTGCGCCTGATCCAGATGACGGCCGACGCCGCACAACGCAACCACATCCCTGTATCGGTGTGTGGCGAGATGGCTGCAAACCCGACCTTCACCCCTCTGCTGCTCGGCCTCGGGATACGTAGCTTTTCCACGAATGCGTCTGCGGTACCCCGGGTGAAGCAGGCGGTCCGCAGCACCACGGTGGACGACTGCCAGCGCCTAACCTGGCAGGTGATGAAACAGTCCGATCCAGCACGCACGCGCGTGTTGCTGGAGCAGTTCGGCCGCTAGCTCTTAGGGCGAAGTCCGATCACTCGTTCTCGGCCAACTCGCTAGCCTCGTTCCGAAGGCGCTGAAAACTTCGCCTGCTAAACGGCAACATGCCGACGTAGATCAGCCCTGCCCCCGCCAGCGCGGCCCATGGATCCGCAACCAACACGGCGGCAAATGCCCCCACGCCCAAAAACAGTGGTAGCGCATATTCACTGCGAATTTTGAAGTTCTTGAAGCTCCAGACCGGCAGTGTCGAGACGAGAAGAAGCGCCGTCCCGATCAATACAGCTGCGCAAAACAGCGGATGGCGTGGCAGGTTCTCGAGCCAGGCAATGTGGAACGAGCGTCCCTCCAGACCCAGGAACATCGGAAACAGTGCCAGCCCGGCGCCAGCCGGAGCCGGTACGCCGGTGAAGAAATTATAGGCGTAGGCCTGGGACAGGGGCCGCGGCGTATCCAATGCCGCATTAAAGCGTGCCAGCCGCAAGGCCATGCAGACGGTGAAGATGAGGCATGGAACGAACCCAAACCCACCCGCTGTCTGCAGCGACCAGATGTAGAGGATGAAAGCTGGTGCGATTCCGAAGCAGCAGAAATCGGCCAAGCTGTCGAACTCGGCCCCAAACCGTGACGTCGCCTTCAGCAGCCTGGCCAGCCGCCCGTCCAGTCCATCAATGAACGCGGCAACCACCAGAGCAACGGCCGCACTTCCAAAGCGCCCTTCCAGGGCATACCGCATGCTGGTCAACCCGGCACATAGGCCGAGCAACGTCATGATGTTCGGGATCATTCGATTGAATGACATCCCACTGAACCGCGGCCGCTGCCGGCGCTGCAGCCGGGTGCGCAGTCTGGCAACACTCGGCCGACGTATGCCGTCGCTCAAATCTGATCCATCTCAGCGATCACCGTCTCGCCACCGATCATATACTGCCCTGGGCTTACCAACGGCTTAACACCCTCCGGTAAATACAGATCGGTTCGGCTGCCGAAGCGGATCAGCCCGAAGCGACCACCCGTCTGCACGGCATCGCCTTCCTTGACGGAGCAGATGATACGACGCGCAATCAAGCCAGCGATTTGAACCACGGCCATGTGCCGCCCGTCTGCCAAGCGCAAAGCGATGGCATTCCGCTCGTTGCTGTCGCTGGCCTTATCCATGCTGGCACTGACGAAAGCACCATGCCGATAAGCGACCCGTGTCACGACACCGTCGATAGGCACTCGGTTGATGTGAACGTCGAGGACAGACAGGAATATTGCCACCCGCCACCGTGGCGCCGATCCCAGCCCGAGTTCCTCCGGCGGTACTGCAGGCCCGACCAAGACGACCCGGCCGTCTGCCGGCGCGACCACCGCTCCCGTTCGCACGGGTGGAACCCGGTCCGGATCTCGAAAAAAGTACAAGCAAAACAGCGCAAACGCTGCTCCGATCCAAACCAGCCAGGCACTGACGAACAAGCCGATCAGAAATAAAACGATGCCGGCACCAACGAATGGATAGCCGGCCCGATTCGGCGGCGACAACACCGACCGCACGTCATCAATCATTCTCATGAGTGTATCTACCGCCGCTTCAGCGCTTTCGGTAGCCCAGCCATCAAGTGAGACTAGTGGCTGCGGCCGCGCCCAGTCTTCTTCTGCAACTCGTCAATCTTGAGCGAGGCGTCGGCCTTGCTGAGTGACGGATCAAACTCTTCGCCGGCTTCCTCGGACAGGGTTTTCAAGTAACTTGCCTGCGCCCCCGTCATTGTCTCGCCGCCCGTCGTCCAATCATGAGGATCCTTCTCGATATTTGACGGGGTTGCGTCCTCGCTGTGATCAGCGGCCTTTGGGTCGTTCTTCTGTTTGTCGCTCATGCCAATTCAAACGCACGACAGGTGACCTCGTTTCGCCGTCACCGCTGATATGGCACCGGCAAAATCGACCCTATCGGCACTCGGCGTAACCCGTCCGCAGTCGGCACGATCACCATGGCGCCCCGGTCGAAATCCAACAGATTCTCCCGGCATGCTCCGCATGGGGAAACCACTGCAATCTCGCGACAGCTTTCCTCGGGCTTCGGGTGCCGAACGGCGACCGCACAATCGATCGTTCCATCCCCGTCCATCACGACCCGGCCGAGCGCCACGGCTTCGGCGCAAATCGACAATCGCCCCACCGTGGCACCGAGATGAATGCCGGTCCAAATACGCCCGTCACGGCTGCGCAAAGCTGCGCCAACCGTGTGCCAGAACGGCCGGTAATGCTTGAGCAGGGCCGCCTTCGCCGCGTCGATCAATTCCAGATCGATCGGCCGCAGCGGCAGCGCCCCAGGCAAACCCGTCAGCGGAAGCTGATCGAGCATGACCTAGCCAGCGACTTCGGCCTCTTCTTCGTCCTCCGCCGTCGGCAGCGTTGCCATGGAGTTTGCCACCACGCCGGATTGCTCGCGCACGCGCTTCTCGATCATCTCCGCCATGTCTTTATGATCGCGAAGGAACTGCTTAGCATTCTCACGACCCTGGCCGATCCGAGTGCTGTCGCAACTGAACCATGCACCGCTCTTCTCGACCACATTGGCTTTGACACCGAGGTCGACTAGCTCACCGACCTTGCTGATGCCCTCACCATACATGATGTCGAACTCGACTTGCCTGAATGGCGGCGCCAGCTTGTTCTTGACCACCTTGACCCGGGTCTGGTTGCCGACGACCTCCTCGCGATCTTTGATCTGCCCGATGCGGCGGATTTCCATTCTGATGGACGCATAGAACTTCAATGCGTTACCGCCGGTTGTCGTCTCGGGATTTCCGAACATCACGCCGATCTTCAATCGGATCTGATTGAGGAAGATCAGCATGGTGCGCGATTTTGAAACGCTACCCGTGAGCTTACGTAGCGCTTGGCTCATCAGCCGCGCATGGAGCCCGACATGGGTGTCACCCATCTCGCCCTCGAGTTCGGCCCGCGGCACCAGAGCAGCGACACTGTCCACCACGACGACATCGACCGCGCCTGATCGAACCAGCGTGTCGCAGATTTCGAGCGCCTGCTCACCACCATCCGGCTGGCTGAGCAACAAATTGTCGACGTCGACCCCCAACTTGCGGGCATAGATCGGATCAAGCGCATGTTCCGCGTCGATAAACGCGCAAACGCCGCCACGGCGCTGAGCCTCGGCGATGGCGTGAAGCGCCAGTGTGGTCTTACCCGAGCTTTCCGGTCCGTAGATTTCTAGGATACGGCCGCGTGGCAGGCCGCCAATGCCAAGTGCCAGATCCAGACCCAGCGATCCCGACGGAATCACTTCAATCTGCTGGTCGCCAGCCTTGGCTCCCATTCGCATGATGCTGCCCTTGCCAAAGGCCCGCTCGATCTGCGTCAGAGCTGCGTCGAGCGCCCGGTTTTTATCCATTGTCATTCCTGTACAACATCCCGTTGCCGTAGCGCCGACCCGGCTTACGCCGATTTCAAGCTGATCATCGCCATCGTGTCACACCTGTCGGTTGCGCCGCAACGCCACCGAAGCGTGTCCTGTGACCCAAGATTACGAGGATCATCTGGAGCTGACAAGAACAAAATAAGAACTTTAGCTTGGGATGAACCCTTGCACCAACGTTCCCGAAACCAACCTCCAACCATCGACGAGCACGAAGAAGATCAGCTTGAATGGCAAGCTGATCGCACTCGGTGGCAGCATCATCATACCCAGGGACATCAGGACGCTTCCGGCGACGAGATCGATGACCAGAAAGGGCAGGTAGATAAGAAAACCCATCTCGAACGCCCGCCGCAACTCGCCAACCATGAACGCCGGCACCAACGAACGCCATTGGGCCTGGTCGGGCGATGCGATCGCCGGCAAATTGCCGATATCCTGAAACAGCTGCAGGTCCGCCCCGCGCACGTTCGCCACCATGAACTTGCGGAAAGGCTCTGCAGTCAGGCGCAGCCCCTCCATTTCCGTGACCTGCCCAGACGTGAGCGGCACCACACCTTGCGTCCAGGCCTGATCGAGCACCGGTTGCATAACGAAATACGTCAGGAAAAGCGCCAGCCCAATCAGGACCGAGTTCGGCGGCGTCCCTTGCGCGCCGACGGCGCTACGCAGAAGTGACAGCACGATGATGATCCGCGTGAACGCCGTCACCATCACCAACAAGCTCGGGGCGAGCGACAACACCGTCAGCAGTGCTGTTAGCTGCATCAATCGCCCGGTCGCCCCGGCCTGACCGCCAGCACCCAGATCGATGTTCACCGATTGCGCGAACGCCCCATGCGGGAACATGACCAACCCAAGTAACGCTAGCGCGAGACCTGCCGTCACAAGCCGCTTCACCGGGCTGTCTCCGACGCCGGAAGCCATCCGAGCACGACGTCGCTGCCGCCGCCGATGAGCAGCAAAACTTCCCGGCCGTCGCAGCTCACGATCCGCAGCGACCTGCTGCGGTCGATCTGTAGGGTCTCGCGTAACGCGAGACGCTGGCCTTGCCGTGACTTAACCAGGCCAGTCGCACGCGCCATCCGACCGGCGAGCAGGACTAGACCGATCACAACCGCCAAAGAAATGAAAGCTGTGGCTAGACTCGTATAACTAATTGACATGGTTCGGCCTTTTTGCCGTGAGTGGTCATGCGGAATTTTCCCGCATGGTCGCGTTCAGCAGATCGAGCGACGACGCCAGCCGCCGCAGCTCCAACTTCA
>JBPBQE010000255.1:0-37694 GCA_050954595.1 Janthinobacterium lividum
GGCGGCCGATGTTCGCGCTGTCGTCGTTGACGGCGATGTGCTCGTTCGCGGCGCAGGGGTTGTCGTTCGTGTCGCTGCCGTTCCTGTTCCAGATGAGCATGGGGCGGACGGCGGTGGAGACCGGGTTGCTGCTGACGCCGTGGCCGGTGGCGACGGCGCTGATGGCGCCCGTGGCGGGCCCGCTGTCCGACCGGTATCCGCCGGCGATCCTGGGCGGGATCGGGATGGCGTTGCTGGCAGTGGGACTGACGCTGATGGCGACGTTGCCGGACGGTGCGACCGGAACGGCGATCGCGTGGCGGATGCTGCTGTGCGGGGCGGGGTTCGGGTTCTTCCAGTCGCCCAACCTCCGGGCGATCATGTCCAGTGCGCCGCCGGGGCGGAGCGGCGGGGCATCGGGGATCGTGGCGACGTCGCGGCTCATGGGCCAGTCGACCGGCGCGGCGCTGGTGGCGTTGTGCTTCGGGATCTCGGCGACCCATGGGCCGGCATTGGCGCTGGCGTTGGGCGCGGGCTTTGCGGCGGTGGCTTGCGCCGTCAGCTTCTCGCGGGTGTTTGCCCGCAGAAGCTGACGGGCTGATTAGTTGATGAGGCGCATCGTCCAGTGATGCTCGCAGGCGGAGCTGGCGATCGTCATGCTGAGCGCGCCGTTGGTGACGCTGCCCTGGAGGCGACCTTGGCCGTCTGAGGTGTCGAACTCGCCATTGGGGCCGATCGGTGCCGTCAGCGGGATGCGGGCGCGGCCGGAGCCCTGATAGGACAAGGTGACGGCGCCGTTTTGGAGCTCGTAGACGCGGGGGCCGCTGCGCGGGCAATACCGGTTATCCGAGCGGATCAGGCGGGCCGTGCCACGGTAGCGGCCTTCGATTCCGCTGGGCGGTTCCGCCTGTGGGGTGAGCACGATGGGGGCTGGCCGGCTTGAGCAGCCGGCCAGGAGCAGCCCGGCGACGAGTGCGCCGGGCCAGCCCTTACCCCAGTTTTGGCTAGGCAACGATTTCGGTGCCCGAGAAGAAGAAGGCGATCTCTTCGGCGGCGGCTTCCTTGCTGTCCGAGCCGTGGGCGCTGTTGGCCTCGATGCTCTCGGCGAACAGCTTGCGGATGGTGCCCTCGTCGGCGTTGGCCGGGTTGGTGGCGCCCATGAGCTTGCGGTTCTTGGCGATGGCGTCGTCGCCCTCGAGGACCTGCACGACGACGGGGCCGGAGGTCATGAAGGTGACGAGGTCGCGGAAGAAGCCACGCTCCTTGTGGGCGCCGTAGAAGGCTTCGGCCTGGGCGGTGGACAGCTGCATGCGCTTCTGGCCGACGATGCGGAGACCGTTGTCTTCGAAGATGGTGTTGATCTTGCCGGTGAGGTTACGCCGGGTCGCGTCGGGCTTGAGGATGGAGAGGGTGCGTTCGGTCATGGGATGTCTCGGTAAAGGTTGGGGGCGGTCTAAGCCGATCGGGGAGGGTGGGCAAGTATGTGCAAGGCGGGGCGGGGTCCTGTAGTCTGAGGCCATGAGTCTCTTAGTGATCGATGGCGTAACGCTGCGGATGGCGGGGCGGACCCTGCTGGACGAGGCGACGCTGCGCGTCGATCCTGGCCGGCGGATCGGGCTGGTGGGGCGCAACGGCGCCGGCAAGAGCACGCTGCTGAAGGCGATCATGGGCGAGCTGGGCGTGGATGGCGGCGAGATCGCCATCTCGTCGCGGGCGCGGCTGGCGCAGGTCAGGCAGGAGGCGCCGTCGGGGCCGGAGAGCCTAGTCGAGACGGTGCTGGCGACGGATGCCGAGCGGGTGTCGCTGCTCGAGGAAGTGGAGTCGGCCGAGGGGGTTCGGCAGGCGGAGATCCACGAGCGGTTGCGGGCGATCGGGGCGGAGAGCGCGCCGGCGCGGGCGGCGGCGATCCTGGCCGGGTTGGGGTTCGATGCGGCGGCGCAGGCGCGGCCGGTCGCCGACTTCTCGGGCGGGTGGCGGATGCGGGTGGCGTTGGCGTCGGCGCTGTTCGCCAATCCGGACCTGTTGCTGCTGGACGAGCCGACCAACCATCTGGATCTCGAAGCCACGCTTTGGCTGGAGGGGTGGTTGGCGCGGTTTCCGGGGGCGGCGCTGATCGTCAGCCATGATCGCGGGCTGCTGGACCGGGCGGTGGAGGCGATCGCGCATCTGGACAAGGGCAAGCTGACGCTGACGCCGGGCGGGTACGACGAGTTCGTCCGCATCCGCACCGAGCAGGCGATGCAGCACACGCGGATGGCTGAGAAGATCGCCATGCAGCGGGCGCACATGCAGTCGTTCGTGGATCGGTTCCGGTCGAAGGCGACCAAGGCGCGGCAGGCGCAGTCGCGCATCAAGGCGTTGGAGAAGATGCCGGCGCTGGAGTCGGTGGTAGAGGATGCGCCGACGAAGTTCGACTTCCCGGTGCCGAAGCGGCTGTCGCCGCCGATCCTGACGTTGGAGCGGGTGTCGATCGGGTATGGCGACCGGCCCGTGTTGTCCAACATCAGCCTGAACCTCGACATGGACGATCGGGTGGCGCTGCTCGGGTCGAACGGCAACGGCAAGAGCACGCTCGCCAAGCTGATCGCGGGCGGCTGGAGCCGATGTCCGGCACGATGCGGCGGGCGCCGAAGCTGGGGGTGGGGTATTTCGCGCAGCACCAGACCGACGAGCTGGTGATGGACGAGACGCCGATCGACCACATGACGCGGGCGCTGCCGCAGGCGACGCCGTCGCAGGTGCGGGGGCAGTTGGCGCGGTTCGGGCTGGATGCGGACCGGGCGGGCAACAAGATCACGGCGCTGTCGGGCGGGGAAAAAGCGCGGCTGCTGCTGGCGCTGGCGACGCGGGATGCGCCGCAGCTGCTGATCCTGGACGAGCCGACGAACCATTTGGACATCGATGCGCGGGAAGCGCTGGTGCGGGCGTTGGCGGCGTTTGAGGGGGCGGTGTTGTTGATCACCCACGATCCGCACCTGGTGGATTTGGTAGCGGACCGGCTGTGGCTGGTGGCGGACGGGACGGCGACGGCGTTCGACGGGGCGATGGACGAGTATCGGGCGCTGCTGGTCGAGCGGGGCCGGCCGGCCGGCAAGGCGGATGCGCATAGCCGCAAGGATGATCGGCGGGACCGGGCCGAGGTTCGGGCGCAGCAGGCGCCGTTGCGACGGCAGGCCAAGGATGCGGAGACGCTGCTGGCCAAGCTGGCGACGGAGAAGGCACGGATCGAGGCGAAGCTGGCGGACCCGGCGATGTATGCGGCGGGCAAGGCCGCCGACGTGACGGCGGCGAACATGCGGCTGGCGGCGATCGGACGGGAGACCGAGGCGGCGGAGATGGCCTGGTTGGAAGCGTCCGAGGCGCTGGAGGGGGCGGCTTAAGGCTGGCAGGCGGGCGGACATGGGGATGCGGCGACCGGATCGGGGTCGCTGTACCGGTAGGGCGGGGGTGATGGCTGCGGGTTGCGCGGGGGCCGGGGTGGCTCGCCGGTGCCGCTCAGGGGCTGGCACGGGCTGCGGCAAAGGGGTTGCGCTTGGGGATGCCGAGCAGGGCGTCGGGGAGTTTAGCCGGGTCGAGGTCGATGCCGAGGGCGTGGACGAGATCGTCGACGATCTCCTCGATGGGGCGGCGCGCGTCGGGGTCGGCGGCGAGTTGCTGATCGACCTGTTCGTCGATCTCGCGGCGGAAGCGGGCGCGGTCGGGGTCTTTGGCGATGGCGGCATGGAAGACGGCGCGCAGCAATTCGCGGCGGGGGTCGATAGGGGCGCCTAGGAGGCGGAAAGTCGGGCGGGCGCGGGGGTCGGCTTCGCGGCGGATTTCGAGGGCGATGATCTGGCGGACGGCGCGGGAGAGCATGGCGAAGGTTCGGGCGTAGTCAGTGGCGGCGAGGTTGGCGGGCAGGCCGGCGGGGCGGGGGCGCGGGGCGAGTTGCTGCTTGGCCAGGGCGTGGGCGTCTCCGGCGAGGTCCATGGCCAGGGTTGCGAGGCGGCGCAGGGTGTCGAAATGCCGCGCTTTGCGGGCGTCGGCGGTTTCGAGGAGTTGGGTGGAGCGTGCCATGGGGCGGAGAGGAACATTTTCCTGCATTGGGATGCAAGGGGGTTAGTGCGTGGTGGGTGATTGGGTGGGAGGTCGAGGCGACGGAGATGGCTTGGTTGGAGGCGTTGAAGGGCGCCGTATAGCTGGCAATAGAATTGGAAGCGGCGGGCTTGTCCCGCCACTCCCAGGTTGTTACGCGTCAGAGGCCGGAATTGGCCGCCGCTCCGCAGTAGAAGTTGGCTCGGGCGTTGTCGGCCTGCGTTGCCGTCACGCCGTTCAGCACCGCACTGCCGCTCGCCGCCGCGACAAGCGCCGTGGCCGCGCTCTGACGCAAGAAACGCTGATTGAGAGCGTTCTTGGCCGCGAGTTTGACGACGCAGACGAAGCCGGCATGGGTACCGTAGCGCTCCTCTAGCGACGGCCGCGGATCGCCGGCCGCGACCCGGGCCGCCTGCGTGACCGCGAACGGGTAAAAGCTGCCGTTCAGGTTGCAGATCTCGCCTTTCCGGCCGCCGCCGGCCCAGGTGTTCCAGCCGGTATAGGTGCCGAGCGGCGCCTGATGGTTGACCGAGGGGATACCGGAAACCTCGTTGCCGTCGGTGTTGGTCTTGACGACGTAGGTCGGATAGGTGGCGACGATACGGGGCGGCTGGACCGTGATGATGCCGGTCTGCGTCGGCGTGTTGAACAGCGGCCCGAAATCGTAGCCTAGCAACGGGTTCACCAATTTGTCCGGCAACGGGAAGCCGGGAATGTTCGGGAAATTCATCGCGGCTGGCGTGTCCACGACCAGTTGCCCGAGGGAGAGCCTCGGGTAGACGCTCGGGGGCGGCGCGACGCCGTTGACGACCCAGTTGACGATGTTGTCGAGCGTTGCGTTGAACTGGTCCGCCTCCGGATTCGGGTTCGACGGCAGCGAGCAACTGTTAGGCACGTTCGGCAACGCGGTTGGGAATACGGTTGCGGGAGAGTTCGGGGCGCCGTTGCCGCCGAAGGCCGAGGCCGACCCGCCGCCATGCGTCGTGCCGGGAAAGTAGTAGCTATAGACGTCGTTGGGGAGCGGAATATCCGAGTTGGCAGTCGCGCCGACATGATCGGGGGAGGCCTTGAGATCCCAGAATTCGACCGCGCCGTAGGTCTCGATGACCTTCGGGCAGGTGCCCGTCGCCGTGCAGGTATGAAGCAGCCCGTCGGGCGCCCGTCCGCGGGCGGTGTCGGCATAGTCGGCCCACCAGACCGGCGCCTCGTCGGCCGCCAAGTAGAGCATCTGGATCACGTCGGGCAGCGCGAAACGCGAGTTCATCCAGATCTGCCTGCCGGCGATGTGCGGCCAGATGGCGTCGAACACCTTGCCGTTGGTCTCGGTCTGGTTGAAGCCATAGTAAACCATCGACCGGAGGAAGTTGCCGGACTGCGACGTGCCCATCGCGATCGTCTTGTTGACCCGGCCGACCAGCGGGTTGGCATTGCCGAAATCATCGGTGCCGGCATCGCGCAGGAAGCTGACGGCGTCGCGCGTGGCTGCGAAGCCGATGCCGACCACCAGCGGATCGCGGGCGGTGAAGACAATCTGGTAGAGTAGGCTCGAATCGAAGCCGTTCTTGAGGCAGATCCGAGTCGGATCCGGGGTGCCGGGGAAGGGTGTCGTCCGGCAATCGGCCCAGGCCCACTGGTCGGACGGAATGTCGACCCGGCCCGTCTCCTGCCCGTCGATGGTCTGGTGGGTGACGCTCCAGAGCTTGGCCTGTGTGGTGTCGAGCGTGGCTGGGCGGTAGGGAACCGGGTTGGTGTAGATCACCAACTGGGCGGTGGATCCGCTCGTGTTGAGGACGCTGCCGTAGACCGGGCCGGTGATCTGCGATCCATCCGGATTATGGGCGACCGGTACCTGCAGCACGTGGACCGGGTTGCCGCCGGCCGGCCGATAGGCGCCGGCGTAGAGGTCGTTGCAGGGATAGTCGGTGATGCAGTTGCGGGCGAGCAGATCGCCCTGCCAGCCCGTCCAGACATAGGTGGCGCCGGGTTCGATGGTTCCAGCGTTGGGTAAGCCTTGGCCGCCGCGGTTCGACACCTGATAGAGCATGACGCCGGTCGCGCCGGTCTGAGGTTCCAGGATGGTGACGGTGGCGGCGTACGGCACCTTGCGGTCGGCATCGAGGCCCGCGAGGCCGAGGTCCTGGATGACCGTATTGTGCGGGTCCGCCGGGTCGAGGTCACCGAACAAGCGGCCGACTTGCTGCGTGTAGTTGACGCCGCCGATGACGACGGTCGTGGTGGTGTCGATCAGGATGCGGGTGAGCCGGGCGCTTGCGGGCTGCGAGGCACCGAGGAACAGAAGACCCGCCAGGGTCCATCGTGCGAGAGTTCTGGTCAGCATTTTGCTTAACTCCCGTCGGCGTCAGGCGGAGAGCCGGGCGGCGGTCAAGCGCCTTCCGGTCATCGTGCGCAGGCCACCGATCGTGAGCAGAGCGCACAGGAGGATGGCCGAGGAGCCCGGCTCCGGAACCGGGACCGAATTCGGCGCGCTGCAGCCGACGACCGTATTGCCGAAACAGGCGCCCACGGTGTTGTTGGGCAGGTTGAACGCGACCGCGAAGTCGGATGGGTCGATGCTGTCGAACGACGAGTCGTACGTGAAGGTCGTGTTGCCGGTGGTGATCGGCCCGCCTTGGGTGGTGTCGGTCAGCTTGTAGCAAAAGCCGGAGGTTATCGTGGATCCCAGCACTGGCAGACAATTCTGCGGATCGGTGCCGAACAGGATCGTGCTCGCCGAGAAACCTGGCCGCGTCGTGCCGGCGGTGAGACCAGTTCCACTGACAACGATTTCGAAGACGGGGGCGCTCGGATTGGTATCGGTAAAGGTGAACGTGCCAGCCGAGATGTCCTTCGAGATGGTAAAATCGGCTGCGCTGGCGTTGGTGCCTGTCAGCAATGACAGTCCTAAAGCAGCGCAGGCCAGCAGGCGTGCGGTGTGCATGTCCATTCCTCCCGTTTGATTGCGTTTGAACGCATCAGTTACGTTTCAAAGTGGGCGCGAAAGCAGCTCGGCTGTCAAACAGCAACTCTGGTGGCTCAACAGGTCGATCAAGCTACCAGAGCGGTTGACGGGGCAGGGAGCCGCGCCGGCAAAATGCAGGGTGACAGGAGACTCGGGATGAGCGTGGCGTTGGCGAACGCGGAGGTCGGGGCGGCGCTGGTGGAGGCGCGGGAGGCGTTTGCGGCGATTCGGCCGAAGAGTCGGGTCGTGCATGAGCGGGCGACCGCGCATTTGCCGGGGGGTAATACGCGGACGGGGGTGTTCAGCGAGCCGTTTCCGGTGGCGTGGGCGCGGGGAGAGGGGTGCCGGCTCTGGGACGAGGATGGGCTCGGGGTCGTCGACTTTCTGGGGGAGGCGACGGCGGGGGTGTATGGGCATAATCACCCGGCGATCCGGCGGGCGATCGAGACCCAGCTCGGGCTCGGGTGGAATTTCGGGGGGCATTCGGCGCTGGAGGGGGAGCTGGCCGGGTTGTTGAGCGCGCGGTTTCCGTCGCTGGAAAAGCTGCGGTTCTGCAATTCGGGGTCGGAGGCCAACATGTTCGCGGTGCAGACCGCGCGGGTGATGACGGGGCGACCGAGCGTGCTAGGGTTTGGCGGCTGCTATCATGGCGGGTTGCTGACGTTCACGGCGGCGAGCAATCCGCTCAACGTGCCGTTTTCGACGGTGGTGGCGCCGTATAACGACATCGAGCGGAGTGCGGCGCTGATCGATGCGCATGCCGATGAGTTGGCCTGCGTGATCGTGGAGCCGATGATCGGGGGTGGCGGGTGCATCGCGGCCGATGCGGACTTCCTGCACATGCTGCGGGAGCGGACGACGCGGCATGGGATCGTGCTGATCTTCGACGAGGTGATGACGTCGCGGCTCGGGCCGGGCGGGTTGCAGGGGGAGCATGGCATCACGCCGGACCTGACGACGCTGGGCAAGTATATCTGCGGCGGGATGACGGCCGGCGCGTTTGGCGGGCGGACGGCGCTGATGGAGCGGTACGATCCGCGAGGCAGTGGGCCGGGGCAGGCGGTGCCGTTGCAGCATTCGGGGACCTACAACAACAACGTATTCTCCTTGCGGGCGGGGATCGCCGGGTTGGGCGAGGTGTTCACGATCGAGGCGGCGGCGGCGCTGAATGCGCGCGGCGAGCGGCTGCGGGCGCGGTTGAACGAGGTGTGCGAACGGGCGGATGCGGCGCTGCAGGTGACGGGGATCGGGTCGATGCTGGCGTTTCATGCGCGGCGCGGGGTGATCCGGACGCCGGCGGACGCGGCGGCGGGCAACGCGGCGGTGCGGGAGCTGCTGTTCTACGATCTGCTGGCGGCCGGGTTCTACACGATGCCGCGGCGGGGCTTCATGGCGCTGAGTTTGCCTCTGGGAGAGGCAGAGTTCGATGGTTTGGTGGGCGCGGTGGCAGAATTCGTGAGCGCGCGGGCGTCGTTGCTGAGGTGAACGGCCTCGGCACGGCGCTTGCTAATCTCTGGGAGTAGAGCTGGTATGCACTAAAAGAGGGTCTTCAGATGATCTCACGCCGCGTCGCGATTAAGTCTCTCCTGCTGTCCGCTACGGTCATGGCCGGTGCCGGCGGCTTCGCCACGGAGGCGGAGGCGGCCGACAAGGTGCTGAAGGTCGGGATTAACCTGTCGTTCACCGGGGCGGACGCGGAGAACGCGGCGCGGATCGGCAATGGGGCGACGCTGGCGTTCGATGAGGCGAATGCCAAGCACGAGGTGCCGGGTTATACGTTCCAGTTGGTGAAGTACGACGATGCGACGCCGACGGCGGGGCAGTACGACCCGGCGCAGGCGGCGACCAATGCGCGGTCGATGTTGTCGGACCGGGCGACGGTGGCGGCGATCGGGCCGCAGATGTCGGGGGCGGGCAAGGCGATGGCGCCGATCCTGAGCCAGGGCGACCTGGCCATCATCACCCCGGCCTCGACCAATCCGGACATCACCGATCCGAAATTCGCGGCGCAGTATCGCCCGGCGGGCAAGGCGATCTACTTCCGCACTGTGGCCACCGACGCGTACCAGGGGCCGAACATGGCCAACTACATGGCCGACACGTTGAAGGTGAAGTCGGTGTACGTGCTGGACGATACCGGGGCCTATGGCGTCGGGTTGGCAGACGCGTTCCAGGCGCAGGCGGAGAAGAAGGGCGTCAAGATCCTCGGGCGCGACAAGCTGGACCCCAAGGCGGTCGACTATTCGTCGATCCTGACCAAGATCAAGGCGCTGAACCCGGACGCGATCTACTACGGTGGCGTGAACCAGGCCGGGGTGAAGGTGGCCAAGCAGGCCTATGACATCATGCCCAAGGTGATCAAAGCCGGTGGCGACGGGATGCAGAGCGCCGACCTGCTGAAAGGCGCCGGGTTCCCGGCGGTCGAGGGCTGGTATGCCACGGTGGCGTCGCCGCATTTCGACGAAGCGGGCGATGCGAAAGCCAAGGCGTTCGGCGAGGCGTATTTCAAGAAGTTCAACCAGCATCCGGATGACTACACCGTCACTTGCTACACGGCGGCGGAAGTCATCATCCAAGCGGTGAAGGATCTGGTGAAGGCAAAGAAGCCGATCGACCGCAGCTCGATGCGCGAGGCGATCCAGCATGTGGACCTGAAGAACACACTGGTCGGGCCGGTGGAGTTCGACGGCAATGGCGACCTGAAGAACAAGGTCATCAGCGTGTTCAAGATCACCAAGAACGACAAGGCGCCGCTCGATGATCCGACGGCGCAGTACAAGTACATCGGCACCGCGCCGATGAGCTGACGCGGAGCGCGGCTCGTGACGTCGGTCGACATCATCGTTCAGCAACTCATCAACGGGCTCAGTCTGGGCTCGATGTATGCGTTGCTCGCGCTCGGGTTCACGTTGGTTTACGGCATCGCCGAGCTGATCAACTTCGCCCATTTCAACGTGTTCATGGTCGGCAGCATGGTCGGGCTGCTGACGCTGCAGGCGTTCGGGCTGGTGGGACAGGAGACTGTGCTGACCGGGTTGCCGCTGGTGGGCGTGCTGCTGGCCGGGTTCGCGATGTCGATGGCGGTTTGCGGGCTGATCGGGATGGGGATCGAGCGGTTCCTGTTGCGGCCGCTGGCGGCGGTGAAGGGGCCGGCGGCGATGATCACGACGATCGGGGTCAGCTACGTCCTGTTCAACGTGGTGCTGCTGACGCTGGGGTCGGACAGTAAGAACTTTCCCAACCCGATCCCGCCGGTACAGTGGGCGATCGGCGGCGCGGTGCTGCGGGTGCGGGAGGTGGCGATCTGGGTGATCTCGTTGGGGCTGATGGGGGCGCTGACGTATTTCGTGAGTTACACGAAGCTGGGTAAGGCGATGCGGGCGACGGCGCAGGACCCGGATGCGGCGCGGATGATGGGGGTCGAGGTCGATCGGGTGATCATGACGGCGTTCTTCGTCGGCGGGGCACTGGCGGGGGCGTGCGGGATGATCTTCGGGCTGTATTACAATCTGGCCAAGGTCGATATCGGGTTCGGGGCCGGGTTGCGGGCGTTCACGGCGGCGGTGTTGGGCGGGATCGGCAACGTGCCGGGGGCGATGGTGGGCGGCGTACTAATCGGGCTGATCGAGGCGTTCGCGGGGCAGACGATCGGGGCGGCCTGGGCGGATGTGGTGATCTTCAGCTTGCTGGTGCTGGTGTTGGTGTTCCAGCCGGCGGGGTTGTTGGGGCGGCTGGCGCCGAACAAGTCATGAGCGCGGGGATTTTCAGCCCGCGGCGCGGGACGGAGGAGATCGGGCTGGCGGCGTCGCAGCCGATCACCGGGATCCCGCGGGACCGGCGGCATTTGTTCATCATCTACGTCGTTGCGGTGGCGCTGCTGCTGCTGCCGTCGGTTTGGGATGATGATGCGGGGATAGATGCGCTGGCCAACGCGATGTCGTACGCGGCGCTGGCGCTGGGGCTCAACGTGGTGGTGGGGTTCGCCGGGCTGCTGGACCTCGGCTATGCGGCGTTCTTTGCGATCGGGGCGTATTTCTACGGCATCCTGACCAGCTTTCAGATCATGCCGGAGTGGTCGGGGTTCTGGGTGCCGTTTGCGGCGGTGGGGTTGGTGGAGAAGCTGAACCAGGGTGGGCCGGACCTGGTGCATTTCACCTTGTCGTTCTGGTTGGCGATGCCGCTGGCGGCAGTGGTGTCGGCACTGTGCGGGATCTGTTTCGGGGCGCCGACGCTGCGCTTGCGGGGGGATTACCTGGCGATCGTGACGTTGGGGTTTGGCGAGATCGTGCCGATCGTGGCGCGGAACGTCACCAGCGTGACGAATGGGGCGGCGGGGCTGAACGGGATTCAGCCGCCGCATCTGTTTGGCTATAATTTCGGCATCGATGCGGTGCCTTATTACTATGTCGGACTCGGGCTGATCGCGTTGCTGATCTTTACCTCGGTGCGGCTGCGAGACAGCCGGATCGGGCGGGCGTGGATGGCGATCCGGGAGGATGAAACGGCGGCGTCGGCGATGGGGGTGAACCCGGTCAAGTATAAGCTGATGGCGTTTGCCATCGGGGCGGCGTTCGCCGGCATGACGGGGGTCTACTACGTCGCCAAGCTGCAGACGGCGACGCCGGAGATGTTCAACTTCAACGTCAGTTCGATGCTGATCGTGATGGTCGTGCTGGGTGGCATGGGGAGCGTCTGGGGCGTGGTTCTGGGCGCGGTGCTGCTGCAATTAATGCAGAGTTGGTTCCTGCCGGGGTTGAGCCGGTTGACGCAGGAAGCGGGGATTTCGCTGGGCAGTGCGTGGCTGCAGCGGGTGGATCTGACGCAGTGGACGCAGTTGCTGTTCGGCGTGATCTTGATCGCGATGATGCTGTATCGGCGCGAGGGGCTGATCCCGGCGGTTCGGCGTACGCCGGGGCTGAATTACGACGCGCAGCATGCGGAAGTGGCACGGGGCGGGTTCCGTAACCTGGGTAACGTGGCGCACTGGGGTAGCGGCGCGGCACTGGAGATAAAGGATGTGACGGTTCGGTTTGGCGGGCTGGTGGCGCTGAACAAGGTGAGCCTGACGGTGCCGGCGGGGGGCGTGGTGGCGGTGATCGGGCCGAACGGGTCCGGCAAGTCGACGCTGTTCAACGTGATTACCGGGCTGGTGCCGGCGGAAGGGTCGATCAGCTTTGGTGGGCGGGAGTTGCTGGGGCTGAAGCCGCATCAGGTGCTCGATTTGGGCGTGGCGCGGACGTTCCAGAACATCCGGCTGTTTCCGACGCTGACAGTGTTGGAGAACGCGTTGATCGGGCGGCATGCGCGGCTGAACGCGGGGCCGGTGGCTTCCGTGTTGCGGACGCCGGCGCAGAAGGCGGAGGAGGAGGCATCGCGCGAGGGGGTGTTGGACATCATCGCGCTGTTCGGCAATCGGCTGGCGCCGCGGGTGGCGCAGGCGGTGAGCGGGTTGAGCTATGCCAACCGGCGCCGGGTCGAGATCGCGCGGGCGCTGGCGAGCCAGCCGCGGTTGCTGTTGCTCGACGAGCCCACCGCGGGGATGAACCCGGCGGAGACGCTGGAACTGGCCGAGCAGATCAAGTCGCTGCATGCCAGCGGGCTGTCGATCCTGATCATCGAGCACAAGCTGGACGTGGTGACGCGGTTGGCGGACAGCGTGGTGGTGCTGGATCACGGCGACAAGATCGCCGAGGGCAAGCCGGACGAGGTGCGCCGCAACGAGGAGGTGCTGACGGCGTATCTCGGGCGTGGGGCGCGGGCGGCGTTGGAGAAAGAAATTGCCTGACCCGGTGCAGAGCCCGTCGTTGCTGGAGTTTCGCGACGTCAACACGCATTACGGCGACCTGCATGTCCTCAAGGACGTGAACTACGACATCAAGGCTGGCGAGATCATCGCGCTGCTGGGCGGCAATGCCTGCGGCAAGTCGACGACGATGAAGACCATCATGGGCGTGGTGCGGCCGACGACGGGAAGCGTGTTGTTCGACGGTGTGCCAATCGAGCAGTTGTCCACGAGCGCGCGGGTGTCGCGCGGGATCGCGCCGGTGCTGGAAGCGCGGCGGCTGTTTCCGCGGATGACCGTTTACGAGAATTTGGAGATGGGGGCGTACACCCAGAAGAAGGGGCCGCAATTCGACGAGGATCTGGAGCGGGTCTACGGGCTGTTTCCGCGGGTGAAGGAGCGGCGGGGGCAGCTGGCCGGCACGATGTCCGGCGGCGAGCAGCAGATGGTGGCGATTGGGCGGGCGCTGATGGCGCGGCCGCGGCTGATCTGTATGGACGAGCCGTCGATGGGGCTGTCGCCGCTGTATGTGGAGCAGGTGTTCGACATCATCCAGGCGATCAACCGGCAGGGGACGACGATCTTCATGGTGGAGCAGAACGCGGCCATGGCGCTGCAGATCGCGCACCGGGCTTATGTGTTGCAGACCGGGGTGGTGGTGCTCTCGGGCAGTGCGGCGGCGCTGCGGGAGCACGAGGACATCAAGCAGGCCTACCTGGGTGAGATGGAGGTTGCGGGGGCGGCGTAGGCGGCGCGATCGGTTATAGGGAGCCGAACCTCCGAAAGTTTTCCCCGTGAAATACTGTTCCCGTCGCCGGCATGGAAAAACGCAATGACCGAGTTCGCGGCGTTGCCGACCCGGATCAGCGGCGGATTGAAGCGGGCATTCAGTCAGTTCCTGGCGCTGCCGCTGGCCGTGGTGATCGGCTTCATCATCATCACGATCGTCATCTATTGGGCTGACCAGGCGTGGTCGGCCGGCCGGACGCCGGCCGGGTTCAGCTGGCTAGGCGAGTTGCTGGGTGACAGCACGTCGTTGGCGACGCTGCTGGCCACGATCGCCTCCAGCATCATCACCGTCACATCCATCACCTTTTCGCTGCTGCTGATCGCGCTGCAGCAAGGGGCGTCGGCGCTCATTACCCAGGTCACCGACCAGTTCCTGATGCGCCGAACCAACCAATTCTACTTCGGCTACTTCGTCGGGCTGTCGGTGTTCACCTTGTTGAGCCTGGTGACGGCCAGCAGCATCCATCGGCCGATCTTCGGCACCAGCTTGATCCTGATCCTGACCATCGTCGCGCTCTGCATGATCGTGGTGATGATCTACGACACGATCGATCAGATGCGGCCGACGCAGATCGTGCGCGCGATCCACCAGCATGTGCTGCGGGCGCGGGGCCGCGAGAAAGCGCTGCTGGCGGCGACCCGGCGCAAACCGCGGGCGGACTGGCCGGTGATGGGGCAGCTGAGGTCGAGGGAGACGGGCCACGTCATCGCGATCGAGGTCGAAAAGCTGCGCAAGGCGATCGGCGCGATCGGCTGCGGCGACGTCGAAGTCGAATTGCGGGTGCCGATCGGCCGCTATCTGGCATTCGGCGATCCGATGGCGACGTTGCGGGCGCGGACGGGGGATGCTCTCGCCCCCGCGATGCTAAAGCGGGTGCACGACGCCATCTGTCAGGCGATTACCTACAACGATGCGCGCGATCTGCGACACGATCCTTCCTATGGGATCTCGCAGTTCACGACCATTGCCTGGACCTCGATCTCGACGGCCAAATCCAACCCGGCGCCGGGTCTGGCGGTGATCCAGAGCCTGCGCGACATGCTGGCGCGGTGGTCGGTCGACGGAGAGATCGAAGGCGATGCGGGATCGTTGGTCGTCATTCCCGATGTCGCTCCGGCGGAAGCCATCGCGGCGTTCGAGAACATCATCCTCGTCATGTCGGAATCGATCCAGGCGCAGTCGCTCGCCCATGCGCTGCGGGCGATGGCGATCCTGCTCGAGACCGTCCCGCCGGCCTGGGGCGCCCAGCTTGCGGAAACAGCACGGCGCATGCTGTCCAGTCTCGGGGAACATGTGCTGACCGTCGAGCTGGAGGGGGCGTTGGTGGAGCTGGCCGCCGTCCTGACGGAGACGGGCTACGGCGAGACAGGACGCTCGGTGCAGGCCGCGACGGCGACGCTGGCGACCACGCTGGGGGCGCTCAACTCACGCTCGACAGGGGTGCCGAGCGCGGCCTGAGGGCGTTAGGCCAGTTCCTCGTGCCAGGTGCGGCCGTCACGCTCGATGAGGGCGATGGCAGCCGTCGGGCCCCAGGCGCCGGCGGAGTAAAGGCGGGGGGCGTCGCGCTGGTCGTCCCAGGCCTCAATGATGGGTTCGACCCAGGACCAGGCGGCCTCGACCTCGTCGCGGCGCATGAACAATGTCGGGTTGCCGCGCACGCAGTCCATCAGCAGGCGCTCGTAGGCGTCGGGGAAGCGGGTGCCGAAGGCTTGCTCGAAGCTGATGTCGAGGTCGGTGGGTAGGAGGTGAAGGCCGCCCGGGCCGGGGTCCTTGGTCATCATGGTCAGGCGCATGCCCTCCTTCGGTTGAAGGCGGATGACCAGCTTGTTGGCGCTGAGTTCGCCGGCGTCGCGGCCGAAGATGCTGAACGGCACGGCGCGGTACTGGACGATGATCTCGCTGACCTTCTGCGGCAGGCGCTTGCCGGAGCGGAGATAGAAGGGAACGCCGGCCCAGCGCCAGTTCTGGATCTCCGCCTTGACGGCGACGAAGGTCTCGGTGCGGCTGGTGCGGCCGGGCCCGAGATCGGCGAGGTAGCCGGGCACGGCTTTGCCGTCCACGGCGCCGCTGGCGTATTGGCCGCGGACGGTGACGTGGCCGACTTCGTGGGGGGCGATGGGCTTCAGGGCACGGAGCACCTTGAGCTTCTCGTCGCGGACGGCGTCGGCTTCGAGGCTGGCGGGAGGTTCCATGGCGAGCAGGCAGAGGAGCTGCAGCAGGTGGTTCTGCACCATGTCGCGCAGCACGCCGGAGCCGTCGTAATAATCGCCGCGGCCTTCGACGCCGACGGTCTCGCCGACGGTGATCTGGACGTGGTCGATGACGTCGGCGTTCCACAGGCGCTCGAACACGACGTTGGCGAAGCGCAGCGCCAGGAGGTTCTGGACGGTTTCCTTGCCGAGATAGTGGTCGATGCGGAAGGTGTGGGCTTCGTCGAACACGGCGCCGACGGTGTCGTTGATGGCGCGGGCGGAGGCGAGGTCGTGGCCGATGGGCTTTTCGAGCACGACGCGGGCGCCGTTGCCGGAGAGCCCGGCGGCCTGCAGGTTCTGGCAGGTGGGGCCATAGAGCGTGGGTGAGGTGGCGAGGTAGAAGACGCGGACGCGGTCGGGCTGCTGCGCGAGCAGGGCGGCCAGCGTGTCGAGGCCGCCGGGGGCGGTGGAGTCGCCGCGGGCATAGTGCAGGATGCCGAGGAACTCGGCGACGATTGCGGGCTCGCGCTGGGTCTTGCCGACGAAATGCTCCAACGCCTCGCCAGCGCGGCGGCGGAACTCGTCGTCGTCGAGCGGGGAGCGGGCGGTGCCGATGATGCGGCATTGGGCATCGAACTGCTTGTCGCGGAAGCGGTGATAGAGCGCAGGGAGGAGCTTGCGCATGGTCAGGTCGCCGGTGGCACCGAAGACGACGTAGTCGAACGTAGCGACGGGGGTGATTTGCATGGGCCGAGTATAGGCCGCTAACGCCGGCGGGGGTCCAATCGCGTTTGCAGGAGATCGACCGCTGCGTTGGCCAGCACGACGAAGATCGAGGCGTAGAGCACACAGGCCATGACCATGGCGAGGTCGAGATTGCGCAGGGCGTCGTAGGTGAGTTTGCCGACGCCGCGGAGGCCGAAGACGAGCTCGACGAGGAGGGTGCCGCCGCCGATGAGGGCGCCGAAATCTAGGCCGAACAGGGCCAGGATGGGGAGGAGGGCGTTGCGGAGCGCGTGCTTGAGCAGGATGCGGGCTTCGCCGAGGCCCTTGGCGCGGGCGGTGCGGATGTAATCCTGGCGGTAGGCGTCGCCGAGGCTGGTGCGTAGCACGCGGCCGTAGATGCCGGCATAGAGCACGGCGAGCGTGGTGCAGGGGAGGACGTAGCCGAGCGCGGTGTCGCCCCAGCTTTGGTCGCGCAGGCCGAGCGGCGGGACCCAGGCGAACCACGGGCGCAGGCGATCCTGCGTGAGCAGGTTGACGATCTCGCCGAGCCAGAACACCGGAATGGAGACGCCGAACAGGCCGAGCGCGGTGACCAGGGCACCGGCGCGGCGGGACAAGGCGCCGACCAGGCCGATGCAGAGGCCGACCGTCAGCCAGATCGCGGCGGCGCCGGTGGCCAGCGCGAGGGTGACGGGCGCGGCGCGCAGCACGGCGGGAACGACGAGTTGGCCGCGGTTGACGAAGCTGGGGAGGTCGCGGGTCCAGAATAGGCGGCGCATGAGGGCGGCGTATTGGAGCGGGAGCGGGCGATCGAGGCCGTATTCGTGACGGATGGCGGTCAGCGTGTCGGGGGAGGCGCCGCGGCCGGCGAGGCGGGCGGCCGGGTCGGTGCCGGGGGTGGCGAAGAAGATGAGGAAGACAATGACGCTGATGCCGAGCACGACGGCGAGCGCGCGGACCAACCTAAGCATCGCGGTCGGCCAGGACGTTGAGGGCGAGGACGGTGGCCGCGACCGCCAAGCCGGGAGCGATGGCGACCCAGGGGCGGCTGTAGATCAGGGTTTGGCCGTCGGCGATCAGGGTGCCCCAACTGGCTTGGGGCGGTTGGATGCCGATGCCGAGGATGGAGAGAGCGGCCTCGGTCAGCAGGGTCATGGCGGCGACGATCGGGGCCAGGGCCAGAAGCGTGGGCCAGAGCGACGGCAGGATGTGGCGGCGCAGGATGTGAAGCCGGGTGCCGCCGGTGGCGAAGGCGGCTTCGACGAAGTCGCGGCCGAGCAGGGATCGGACTTCGGTGCGGACGGGGCGGGCGACGTAGGGCACGTAGACGAGGCCGAGAATGAGGGCGGGGAGGAGTTTGTCGTCCGCTTCAAGCGTGAACGGGCCGAGATGCAGCCCCTCGTTGACCAGGACGATCGAAAGGGAGATCGCCAGGAGATAGACGGGAAAGGCCCAGAGCAGGTCGATCAGGGCGGAGACCACGGTGTCGGTGAGGCCACCGACGAAGCCGGCGGTGATGCCGGAGAGGGCTCCGAGCACGAGGCAGAGCAGGGTCGCGGCCGTGGCAACGAGCAAGGAGGTGCGGCCGCCATAGAGCAGCCGGGCGGCGACGTCGCGGCCGAGCGTGTCGGCGCCGAGGAGGTAGGGGCCGCGCCAGCCTGGGCCGATGGGAGTGACGCCGAGGCCGGGATTGTCGGCCAGAACGGGGCGACCGTCGATCTCGGCCATGGGCGTGCTGAGGAACGGATCGGTGCCGGAGATGCGGCCGGCGTAGAGCGGCGCGAGCAGGGTGCCGGTCACGACCGCGAGCAGCACGAACGCTGCCAGCAGTCGCGGGAGGGTCAGCGCAGGCGGGCTTGGGCGATCAGCCAGTGGAACACCTCGTGATAGGCATAATCCTCGACCCGGCGCGAGACGATGTCGACATAGCGCGGGTTCAACAGCGCGATCGCGGGGGCGGCGTCCGTCAGCGCGCGATCGGCAGGGGCGATGTCGCCGGCGAGGATGCGGGCATCGATGGCCGGGTCGCAGAAGCCGGTGATGTTGGGCGACGAGTCGGAGCCGGGATGGAACGCGGTGCAACCGAAGCTGCCGAGCAGGAAGTTGGCGGCCGACGGGTAGTCAGCGTACCAGGAGCTCAGGCTGGCCTGGACGTGGTTGTTGGTGTTCTGGATGTAGGAGAACTGCACGTTGGCCGAGAGCGAGCGGAGCTTGGTGTCGAGGCCGATGCTGGCGAAGACGTCGCGGAGGTAGGTGCCGACGGCGCGGGCGACCGGGCTGTCGTCGGTGACGAGGGTGACGGGAGCGCCGGTCGCGCCGGCTGCGGCGACCAAGGCGCGGGCACGGGCGAGGTCGTGCGGGAAGGGGCAGTAGGGCGCGTATCCCGGCAGGCCCGGCGGCAGGAGTTGGCACGTGGGCGCGGCGAGCTTGGCGCCGCCGAACAGCTTGACGACGGCATCGCGGTCGACGGCGAAGTTGACGGCTTGGCGAACCCGCGGGTCGTCGAAGGGCGGGATGTGGACGTTCAAGGGAACGAACCAGAGCGCCGGGGTAGGGTCGAGATGCACCCGGTCCAGGAAGCGGCGGCCGAGGTCACCCAGGCGATCGGCGGGCGGGCCGTCGAACATCCAGTCGGCCTGGTCGTTCTCGATGGCGGTGAGTTCGGCTTCGTCCTCGAGGCCGAAGACGTACTCGATGCGGTCGGGCTCGCCGGGCGGTTGAGCGTCCGGGTTCCAGGGGCGGAAGTGTTCGTTGCGGACGATCTGCAGGCGGTCGTTCGGGTCGTAGGCGAGGAAGCGGTAGGGGCCGGTGCCGGGGATCGGGGCGATGCCGGCATCCTCCGCCGGGCTGTCAGCGGGGAGGATGCTGGCGTGGGGCAAGGCGAGCTTGGCGAGGAACTCGGGGTCGGGGCGGGAGAGGCGGATCGAGACCGTGTCACCGTCGGCGGTCACGCCGTCGAGGGTGCAGGTGTCGGGGGTGGCGAGGCAGGCGGGGGCGCCGGCGATGGCGCCGTGGAAGGTTTCGGCGGTGGGGCTGCGGAGGCGAAAGATGCGGCGGAGGCTGGCGATGACGTCGGCGGGGCCGACCGGGCGGCCGTCGGAGAAGTGGAGACCCGGGCGGAGGTGGAAGCGGTATAGCAGGCCGCCGTCTTCGGGCGTGGGAAGTGCGTCGGCGAGGTCGGGGACGAGGTCGGCACCGCGGGGGCCGGGGATTTTACGGAACGCGACCAGGCCGTCATAGGTGAAGGCGTAGAGTTGCCAGTATTGCGCGGTGTAGTTCAGGTGCGGGTCGAGCGTGCCGGCCGCGGTGTGGGCCAGCAGGCGGAGGGTGCCGCCTGCTGGCTGTGCCGCGACGGGCGTCGCGAGCAGGAGTGCGAGAAGCGCGAGCCGGATCAACGGCGGAAGACGAAGGCGGAACCATCCCAGAGGCGGAAGGGCTGGCGATCGCTGCCGACCAAAGTGAGGCCGCTCTCGGCGGCCCAGATCGGGGCCTGGATCTCGTCCCATTCGTCGGTTTCGTAGGACAGGTTCAGGACGACGAGGGCACCGCCGGGTCGGAGGATGCGGGCAGCGTCGGCGAGGTGGGCGGGGACGATGCCAGCCTGGACGAGATAGGGGAAGCTATCGATCGCCAGGATCAGATCGAAGGAGTCAGCGTCGAGGAAGGATAGGTTCTGGCCGCCGGTGACCTCGAAGCGGAGGTTCGGCTGATCGGCGTGACGGCGGCGGGCTTCGGCGACCATGCCGGGGGAGACGTCCAGGCCGAAGACGGAGCGGCAGCGGGACGACAGGGCGCCGGCGACGCGGCCGATGCCGCAGCCGAGATCGAGCACGTCGGCTTCCGGCGCGAGCAGGTCGGACATTTCGAGCCATTCGACGATCTCGGCTGTCGCGGCGGCGAGAATCAGGGGGTCGCCGAGGGAATACAGCGCGACGCTGGCCTCCGGCGAGGCAGCGACGGCGCGGTCGAAGAAGTCGGCGATGCGGGCGACGCCTTGCTCGGGGGTGTCGCCGGATGCGCTGTGATCGCCGCCGTGGAGGCCGATATGGGCCGTGAGCGCGTCGATCTGTTCGGTATGGGTGATCAGTAGGGTGCGGATGGCGTCGAGCTGCGGATGGGGCTCGGCCTCGGCGAGCTCGGTCTGGATCGCGGCGGCGTCGGCGCCGTTGAACATGAAATGGGCGACGGCGATCTGCGGCGAGATGCGGCCGGCGATGCAGTCGTGCAGGGTTTGGTTCATAGCCAGCCTAAAGCCTCGAGTTGGGCGCCCTCGCCATTGATGAAGCGATCGCCGATGTCGGTTCGCCAGCGGAGATCGGGGGCGCAGACGTTGCGGGCGCGGAGGGTAGCAGCGTCGCGTGCGGCGGCAATGGTCGGGCCGGTGCCGGTGACGACCATGGCGTAGCCGGTGCGGCGGCGGGCGAACATCTGCTCGCCCTCCATGCGGACATCGGACAGGTGGTAGTGCGGCAGTTCCGATGGCGCGGGGTCGTGGTGATAGAAGAGGGGTGGGTCTTCGGCCGGGTCGGCGCCGGGTCGTTCCTCGGGGAAGGGGGGCACGGTCAGGACGATGCCGAGGGACCAGTCGGGCGAGGCGGAGAAGGTCGCATGGCCGCCTTCCAGCATGCGGGCGAACAGATCGCCCCAGCCGGCGGTCTGCAACGGGGCGAGGATGGCGAAGCCTGGGTTGCCGAAGCGGCAGGTGAACTCCAGGGGCCAGAGACCGTCGGCGTTGGCGATCATGTTGAGGTTGACGTAGCCGACGTGACCGGCCCCGCGGAAGACGGGTTCGAGGCGCGCTAGGGTAGCTTCGAAGATGCGGTTGTGTTCGGGGTAGGCGACCAGGGTGCCCATCTCGCCGGTCATCTCGCCCATCTCGCCGACGCAGAAGCGCTTGTGTTCG
Source organism: Janthinobacterium lividum (assembly GCA_050954595.1). GTDB lineage: Bacteria > Pseudomonadota > Alphaproteobacteria > Acetobacterales > Acetobacteraceae > JAVVHH01. The sequence goes on from JBPBQE010000255.1 coordinate 21,406, forward strand.
AAGTCGATGCAGGCGGGGCGGAGGAAGTGCTGGCCATCGAAATAGGCACCGACGCCGACCTCGACGCCGACCAGGCGCGGCATGAGCAGGACGGGGCCTTGCGGGCCACGGGAGAGCTGGAAGAGGACGTCGCGGCCGGTGGCGTGGTCGCCGACGAACGTGGCCTTGGCGTTGTTGTGGTATTTTAGGACGGTGCGGCCGGGATTGTCGCGCAGCCAGGCGGCGGCGTCGGGTGCGGTGGGGAAGCTGTGAGCCGGGGCGGTCTGTAGCCCGGCGTCGCGCAGAGTCTGCTGGCCGAAGGCGCGGTCGTATTCGAGGCGGTCGCCCAGCGCGCTGCCGCCGATGACGCGGTAGCCCTGGGCGCGGAGGGCGTCCTGTTGCGGGCCGACGCCGACGCGCTCGAATAGGACGATGCCGTCGCGGCCGACCCAGTCGAGTTCCGCCTGCCAGTCGGCGATCTTGGGCAGGATGCCCTCGAAGCAGCCGGCATAGGTGGGGTCGCCGGCATAGACGCGGACCTCATGGCCCTCGCGCACGAGGCTGACATAGAGGTCACCGAGCTCGACCTTGGAGCCGATTCCGAGAATGCGCACTAAGTCTCCCGTGGATCGAGCTGAGAGGACCGCCGCAATGCGAGGGCGGCCGTAAGGACGGCGAAGGGCAGCAGCCATATCACCCGGCCCTCGTAACGGCCGAAGACGCCGCCGAATGCGCCGGAGACGAAGCCGTTGGTCAACAGGCCGGTGGCAATCATTGCGAGCAGGGCGGCGGGGCGGAATACGCGGCGGCGGAGGGCGATGACGAACAGAACGATCGCGGCGGGAAGGCACAGGAGCGCGACCGCGGCATGGACGGCGTTGACCATGTCGAGCGCTGGGCGGTCGAAGGCGCCGTGGGCCTGGGGAGTGCCGGCGAGGGAGGACGCCAGCGCGCGGGCGGCAGGAGGGCCGTCGGTGATCGCCCCGTGCCATTCATCGGGGGAGAGCTGGGTTTCGGACTGGAAGGTGATGAGCTGCCGGGCGCCGTTGACCAGCATGTGGCCGGCGACCTGGAGCGGGAACATGGCGATCGTGCCGGCCACGACTTGGCCGGCTTCTGCCTTGATGCGCTTGCCATCGGCGGTCGGCAACGCGGGCAGCATGCGCCAGATGAAGCCGTCCTCGGTCGGGGGCAGCGTGTCGAGGTAGGCGCAGAGTTCCAGCCCGGAGGCGGGGCAGGTCGCCCGCAGGTAGTCGCGGGCCGGGCCGTCGGCCAGGAGGCGGGCGAGGAGATGCGGCGGACTGTTGGGCGTCAGCGTGACGCGTTGGAAGATGGCGTATGAGCCGGCCAGCGACCCGGCGAGCGCGAGGGCGAGCGGGATCGCCATCGGCACGGGATGGACGAAACGGCGCAACGGGGTGAACCAGGCGAGGACCGCGACCACGACGAGCGCGGCGCCGATCGGCCACATGGTGACGTGGAACGTGGCCGACACGGTCGCGAGCAGGAAGAGATACCACCGCTCCCACCGGCGCAGGGCATCGCGGCAGAAGCCGAGGAGAAACATCGCCAGGATCAGGATCGCGGTGAAGATGTCAGGCAGGAGATGTGCGACGTGCCAGGTCACCGGGGTCAGCACGACCAGAGCGAGGGTGACGGCCAGGACCGTGAGCGGGGTCGGGCCGGCACCGCTGGCGCGCAAGGTGAGGATCAGGAGATGGGCGACGACTGCGGCTTGGGCGGCGATGGCCAGGCCGTAGCCGACGAAATGGAAGGGCCAGAGCGCGACGCCGTAGTAGATCGGGCGGACGGCGTAGGGCAGCAGCAGATGGGCGAGGCGATCGCCATCGACGACATAGGCCAAGGTGTCGGGGTAGAGGATGGGCCCACCGTTGACGAGGGCCACGGCGCAGAGGAGCAGGGTCGCGCCGAGGAAGGCGGCAGTCCAGGCGGCCGGCGATCGGCGATGCTCCGTGACACTCATGCGGTCTCCTTTATCCAGACATTCCCTCTGCCGATAGAGCAGGGTCGCGCGGACTGGCCAGGCGGTTTGGGGCAGGGCAGAGTGCCGCCTAACAAACGAGGGAAACGTCCATGGTCGTCAAAGCGGGCTTGTTGCTCGGCTGTGCGATGCTGTCGGCCATGCCAGCGCAGGCGCGGGTCGTCTCGATGCAGGTGCTCAAGACGGAGCCGGCGTTCGGCGGGCAGAGTTTCGGGAATGCGGGAAGCTACGATCATGTGACGGCGCGCGTCGAAGGCGTGCTCGACCCGGCGGATCGGCGCAATGCGATCATCCAGGACATCGCGCTGGCGCCCAAGGACGCGCAGGGCATGGTGCATTACACCACGGATGTGGAGTTGCTGAAGCCGGCGGATATGGGCCGCGGCAACGGCACCCTGATGTTCGAGGTGAACAACCGCGGCAACAAGCTGGCGCTCGGGTTCTTCAACGATGCGGTGGCGGGGAACACGGAGGCGCGCAACGGGCTCACCTCGCCCGGCGACGGATGGTTGATGCGGCAGGGCTACACGCTGGTGTGGTGGGGCTGGCAGATGGACGTCAAGCCGGGCTGGAACCGGATCCTGATGCCGGAGATCGTGGCGCATCAAGCGGACGGGTCGCCGGTGACGGGGATCGTGCGGGCGGAGATGGAGACGCCGGGGCCGGTGAACTCGATGTCGTTCAGCCGCAGCCAGCAGGTGATGGGGCCGCCGCCCGACAGCTATGACGGCTATCCGACGGCGCAGATCGACAACAAGGCCGCGTTTCCGGACGGGTTCCTGCCGACGCTGACGGTGCGGGCGCGCGAGCAGGATCCGCGGGTGACGATCCCGGCGACCGCATGGCGGTTCGGCACGTGCGAGGATGCCAAGGACGCCAGGCACATCTGCATGGCCGACGGGTTCAAGCCGGGCCGGCTGTACGAGTTGATCTACCGGGCGCAGGACCCGACGGTGCAGGGCATCGGCTTTGCAGCGTCGCGCGACCTGGGCGCGTTCCTTACCCATGCGAGGACCGACGATGCGGGAACCGCCAACCCGATCTACCGCGACGGCGCGCATGCGATCATCGAGGGAACGTCGCAGAGCGGGCGCATGGTGCGCAGCATGCTCGCCCTCGGGTTCAACGAGGACGAGCGCGGGCAACGCGTGTTCGAGGGCGCGTTTCCGCATATCGGGGGCGGGCTGATGCCGCTCAACGTCCGGTTCGGGCAGGCCTATCGCGCCTGGGGCGAGCAGACCGACCACACCTATCCGGCCTACGAGTTCCCGTTCACCTATGGCAGCCAGACGGACCCGTTGACCGGGCGCACCGGCGGGCTGCTGGATCGGTGCCAGGCGAGCCAGACCTGTCCGAAAGTGTTCCACGTCGCGACCGTGCTGGAGATGTGGGAAGGGCGGCAGTCGCTCGGCTTCACCGATCCGCTCGGCAAGCAGGACTTCACCGATCCGGACACGGTGCGGACCTACATCATGGCCAGCACACAGCACAGCCCGGCCTCGTCGCCGCTGCCGGAGCCCGGCGTCGGCAATATGTGTCAGCAGCAATCCAACCCCAACCCGCAGGTCTGGACGATGCGGGCGCTGCTGACGGCGTTCACCGGCTGGATCAAGGACGGCACGGCGCCGCCGCCCTCGAGCACGCCGACAATCGCGGGCGGGACGCTGGTGGCGCCCGACCAGGTGCGGTTCCCGCCGATCCCGGCCAACGAGTACGGCGGCGTGAAGCGGCCGGCGACGGTGACCAGCCGGGTGTTCGACACATTGCATCCGCTCGATTTCGGGCCAGAGTTCAAGCCGCAGGATGAGAGTGGCATCATCACGGTCGAGCCGCCGCGGGTGGGCACGGCCAGCTATGGCGTGCTGGAGCCGCAGGTGGACCAGGACGGCAACGACATCGGCGGCATCCGCTCCGTGTTCGCGCAGGTTCCGGTCGGGACGTATACCGGGTGGAACGTCGGACGGGCGGGCCTGTTCGAGGGCGGGATGTGCAACCTGCAGGGCAGCTTCATCCCGTTCGCGCCGACCAAGGCCGCGCGCGAGGCCGCCGGCGATCCGCGGCTGTCGATCGAGGAGCGGTATGGCGCGGCGGGCAATAATGGCGAGGCTTATGTCTCGGCGGTCCGCAATGCGGCGGCACGTTTGGTCCAGCAGCGGTTCCTGTTGCCGGACGATGCCGCGCACCTGATCGACGATGCGCAGAAGGGTGGTCCGGGCGCTGTTACAGGCAGCGCGGCACCGCGCGGCTGATAACCACTTGCAACCTCGGAGCATTCGGCGCGTCAGAGTGCCTTGCCCAACGGCCATCGAAATTTCGGAGTAAGCCTATGTCCAAAGAGAAAATCGTTCCCGCCAATGCGTTGGTCGTCGTTGCCGATGGCGGCAAGGCGATCCTGTTCCGCAACACCGGCACCGGCAGCGAGCTTCAGTTGAAGGAAGAGCGCCGGGTCGAGCCGTCGACGCTGACGCAGGGGCCGTCCGGCGCCCGCCCGGCCGAGCAGAGCCCGGAGCAGACCGAGGAAGCGACGTTTGCCAAGAACCTCACCAAGATGCTGACCTCGATGCACGATGACCATGCGTTCAAGGAGATGGTGCTGGTCGCCGATCCGAAGACGCTGGGTGAGATGCGTGATGCCATGCACAAGTCGCTGGAAGGGTCGATCGCGTTCTCGCTGTCAAAGGACCTCACCAACAACTCGCTCAAGGAAATCGAGAAGAGCCTGAGCCACTAGGCTCAGCTCCTCGGGGCAGTTTTCACCAAGCCTTGTGTGACTCCTGCCGGGTCGGCACACTCCGCCGCAAATTGGGGGACGTGCCATGGCAGGAGTTTCTGTCCGCAAGGTTGTCAAAGCCTATGAGGGCGGCGTCCAGGCCGTGCGCGGCATCGACCTCGAGATCGCCGATCATGAGTTCGTCGTGCTGGTCGGGCCGTCGGGATGCGGCAAGTCGACGACGTTGCGGATGATCGCCGGGCTGGAAGAGATCAGTGCCGGCGAGATTCGGATCGGCGGCACAGTCGTCAACGACGTGCCGCCGCGCGACCGGGACATCGCGATGGTGTTCCAGAATTATGCGCTCTATCCGCACATGTCGGTGCGCGAGAACATGGCGTTCGGGCTGAAGCTGCGGAAGTTTCCCAAGGCGGAGATCAGCAAGCGCGTGGACGAAGCAGCGCGGATGCTGGATCTGGTGCCGTTGCTTGAGCGCAAGCCGAAGGCGCTGTCGGGTGGACAGCGGCAGCGGGTGGCGATGGGGCGTGCGATCGTGCGCAACCCGAAGGTGTTCCTGTTCGACGAGCCGTTGTCGAACCTGGATGCCAAGCTGCGCGTGCAGATGCGGACCGAGATCAAGAAGGTGCATCAGCTGGTGCCGACCACCACGGTGTACGTGACGCATGACCAGGTCGAGGCGATGACGCTGGCCGACCGGGTCGTGGTGATGAATGGCGGCATCATCGAGCAGGTGGGGCCGCCGCAGGAGCTGTATCATCACCCGGCGACCAAGTTCGTGGCCGGCTTCATCGGCAGCCCGGCGATGAACTTCATGCCGGCGCGTCTGATTGGTGACGACAGCAGTCTCGCCGTTCAGCTCGAGGATGGGCAGACGCTGCCCATCCCGGCCGCGCGACGGGCGCGCTACGCGCCGCATGGCAACAAGGAGATGCTGCTGGGGCTACGGCCGGAGCATCTGACCGACATGCTGGATCCGGGACGTCCCGGGCTGGCGCCGTTCAAGCTGACGGTCGACGTGGTCGAGCCGATGGGCATGGAGACGCTGGTGCATTTCTTTCAGCGCACGGTGGCGGCCATTGCGCGCGTCAGCCCGGACAACACGGCGCAGCCCCGCGACGGGCTGCAATTGCAGGCGGATATGACCAACATGCACCTCATCGATACCGCGTCCGGAAAAGTGGTTTGAGCGGCGGGCAGGCGGGAAGTCCCGTGCGCGGTCTTGCCGACCGTTCCGTCTGGATCACCGGAGCAGGAACCGGGATCGGGCGGGCGCTGGCGCTTGCGTTCGCGCGGGAAGGCTGTCGCCTGGCCCTGACCGGGCGGTCACGGGAGACGCTGGCGGAAACGCAGGCGATGGTGGAAGCCGCCGGCGGTAGCGCGATGTTGGCGATGGCCGATGTGAGCGACGCGCACGAGGTGACGGCCGCGCATCGGGCGGTGGCGGACGCGCTCGGGGATATCGAGATCCTGATCAACAACGCGGGCACCAACACGGCGCGCCGCGCGTGGCGTGAGCTGTCGGCCGTGGACATGGGGCATCTCGTCGACGTCAACCTCAAGGGGCCGTTCCTTTGTTCGCTGGCAGTGCTGCCGGCGATGCGGGAGCGGCGGGACGGGATGCTGATCCACATCGTCTCCAATGCGGCGGTCGGCATCTTCAGCGTCTCCGGGCCAGTCTATACGGCGTCCAAGCACGGGGCGCGGGCGATGTCGGCGACGATCAATGCCGAGGAAGGCATTCACGGCATCCGCTCGATCTGCATCAATCCGGGGGAGGTGGCGACGCCGATCCTGAACAAGCGCCCGAAGCCGCCGACGGAGGCGGAGCGCGAGATCATGGTGCAACCCGAGGATATTGCGGCGGCGGCGGTGTTCGCGGCCGGGTTGCCGGCGCGGACCTGTATGGCGGAGATGACGATCACGCCGACGGATAATGCATTCTATCGCGACACGGCGCGGCGCATCGCAGGAGAGGCATGATGGGCGAGATGATTACCGTTCCGCTGGGGACGTTGCAGGCGTTCATCGCGCAGATTTTCGAGGCCGCCGGATGCACACCGCCGGAGGCGGAGCGGACGACGCGGCACCTGCTCTCAGCCAACCTGACCGGGCATGACAGCCACGGCATCATCCGGGTGCCGCGGTATTGCGACTGGCTGCGCGACGGGCTGGTGTTCGCGGGGCGCTCGATGGAAGTAGTGAACGAGACGGCGACGCACGCCGTTGTCGACGGCCAGCAGGGCCTGGGGCAGACGGTGGGCGAGCAGGCGGTCGATCTCGGGATCGCCAAGGCGAAGGCGGCCGGGCTGTCGGTGGTGGCGCTGCGCAACGCGGGGCATATCGGGCGTATTGGCGGCTGGGCGGAGCGCGCGGTGGAGTCCGGGCTGGTGTCGATCCATTTCGTCAACGTCGGCAAGGGCGAGATCGTGGCGCCGTTCGGCGGCAAGGAGCGGCGGTTCGGCACCAACCCGATCTGCATCGGGGTGCCGCAACCGGACGGACCGCCGTTGTTGCTGGATCTGGCGACCAGCATCGTGGCCGAAGGCAAGGTGCTGGTGGCCAGCAATGGCGGCAAGCCGATCCCGGCAGATGCGCTGGTGACGCGCGACGGGCGGATGTCGTCCGACCCGGCCGATTTCTACGGACCGATCGAGGGCACCCATGTCCGCGATCCCGGCAACGGCACCGGGGCGCTGCGGGCGTTTGGCGATCACAAGGGCAGCGGGATCGCCTTCATGTGCGAGATCCTGGCCGGATGCCTGTGCGGCAGTGCGACTGCAGGGCCGCTGATTGCTGGCAAGCGGAGCGGTATCGTGAACGGGATGCTGTCCATCTATCTGGACCCCGGACATTTTGGCGCGTCCGGGTTCGCTCAAACGGCAGCGGATTACGCGGCCTATGTTCAGGCCTGCGACCCGGTGGTTCCTGGCGTTCCGGTCATGGTGCCGGGGCAGAAGGAGGCCGAGACGCGCGTGGAACGCATGCGCGACGGGGTGCCGTTGCAGGCGGAGACATGGGCGGCGATCAAGGCGACCGGCGCCAGGTTCGGGCTGTCCGAACCCGGTTGAGCCAGGCGGTACTGGAGGCGGCGTCCGGGATGGAATAGGCAGATCCGGTGTGGCTCGGGTAGTCTCCGCCCGTGCTCGGGCCGGCGGCTCGATATGAGGTCGAGTCAGGGACGGGGATCAGGCGTTGAGTGTGGGTGGCGGAGAGCCTGGGCGGGGGCGCCTCGTCGAGGCGTTGCGTAAGTTCCGGACGGCGCGCCGGATGCGGCGGGATGCAACGGGACCCGGTCGGCGCGATCCCGAGCCACCACTGGAAAGCCGCAAGAAGCTGACCCGGGTGGCAGCGGAGCACGTGTTCTCCCGCGTGGCCGGGGCGCATCAGGTTCAGGGCAACGCGCTGCGGCTGTTGCAGAATGGGGCGGAAAACTACCCGGCGTGGCTCGAGGCGATTGGGCAGGCGCGGCAGACCGTGCACTTCGAGAACTACATCATCACCAGCGACGCGACCGGGCGGCGGTTCCGCGATGCGCTGGTCGCCAAGGCGCAGGAAGGCGTCGAGGTTCGCGTGCTGTATGACTGGATGGGATGCCTGACCAAGACCAAGCCGGGCTTCTGGCGGCCGCTGCGGCAGGCTGGCGGTGAGGTGCGAGGGTTCAATCGGCCGCGGCTGGACAGTCCGTTCGGCTGGCTGAGCCGTAACCATCGGAAGTCGCTGAGCGTGGATGGAACGGTCGGGTATGTCGCCGGGCTGTGCGTGGGCGATGTGTGGGTGGGCGATGCCGCGCGCAAGATCGAAGCGTGGCGCGATACCGGCGTCGAGGTGCGGGGCCCGGCGGTGGCCGACATCGACCTGGCATTCGCGCAGACATGGAAATTCGCGGGCGGGCAGACGATCCCGTCGGTGACGCGTGATGGCAGGGCGGCGGTGGAGCCCGCCGGCGACATTGCGTTGCGGGTGATCGGCAGCAAGCCGGCGACCATGGGGCTGTATCGGTTCGACCAGTTGATCGCGGCGGTGGCGCGGGAGCGGCTGTGGCTGACCGACGCCTATTTCGTGGGCACGACGTCGTATGTCCAGGCGCTGATCGACGCGGCGCAGGACGGGGTGGACGTTCGGTTGTTGGTCCCGGGCGCGTCGGACATTCCGGTGGCCAAGGCGTTGTCGCGGGCGGGGTATCGGGCGCTGCTCGAAGCGGGTGTGCGTGTCTATGAGTGGGACGGGCCGATGCTGCACGCCAAGACGGCGGTCGCGGACGGGCGCTGGGGGCGGATCGGGTCGACCAACCTCAACCTGGCGAGCTGGGCCGGCAACTGGGAACTCGACATCGCGGTCGAGGACATGAATTTCGCCGGACAGATGGAAAGCATGTTCGAGCGAGACCTCGAACATGCCACCGAGATCGTGCTGGAGCGGCGGCGGGTGCTGGCGGCCGAGCCGCGGTCCGGTGGATCGAGGTTCGCGGCACCGCGGCGGGGAAGCCCGGGGCGCATCGCTGCGGGAGCGGCGGGATTGGGCAGCACCGTGAGTGCCGCGATCACCAACCATCGTGCGCTAGGGCCAGCCGAAGCCAAGGTGATGGCGATTGGCGGCGGGCTGTTGTTCGCGGTGTCGTTGCTGGCCGTCGTGTATCCCTTGGTTGTCACGTTTCCGCTGGCGATGCTGGGGAGTTGGGTGTCGGCGACGCTGATGATCCGAGCGATCCGGCTTTGGAGCGGCAAACCGCCGCCGCCGACGGATGACCGGGTCGGGGATATCGACGGCCACGTGGACATAACGTCATCGAGCGGCGGCTTGCAGGCGGATGCGGCTTTGACCAGTGTGCGGACCAATGATCAAGATCGTCAGTTGGAATCTCCTGCGTCTGACCGGAGCCACGCTTGACGACGTGGTTCGGCTAGCGCGGCAGGAACGGCCGGAACTCCTGCTGATGCAGGAAGCGACCAAGCGGATCGACGAGTTGCCGCGGATCCTGGGCGGCACCTATCACCGGGTGCAGCAGCCCGGGCGAATCCATGGCCTGGCGTTCTGGAGCCCGCGCGACCTGCCGCCGCCGGAGGTGATCGCGCTGCCGGCGGGGTCGATGTTCCGCCGAGTTTCCCAGATCGTGGATGTTGGCCAGTTCAAGGTGGCGAATGTGCACCTGTCGCATGGGCAATTGTTGAACCGGCGGCAATTGCGCCGGGTTGCGGAGTCGCTGCCGGAGCATGCGGCGGTGTTGGGCGACTACAATCTGGTGGGGCCGACCATGCTGCGCGGCTTCCGCGACGTGGGGCCGCGGGAGCATACGCATCGGGCCGGCGACGTTATTCCGCTTCGGATCGATCGGTGCCTGATCCGCGGCCTGATCTGTGGCCCGGTGCATGCGCTGCACCGAAGCAACAGCGATCATCGGCCGATCGTGGTTCGGCTCGGGACGCCGGAGATGCGGCTGAGCGCGGCCTGATTCGGCGTCAGCCGGTCGCGGTGGGGCTGTGACGAAAGGCCCAAAACTTTAGAATGCCGTAATTAATTGCTGCGACAATGGCCGAGATGAGGACAAACGCAGTGATCGGATTGGCCTTGATCGGGTCCGGAACCGCGAGTGCTACGGCAATCGCGATGAGGTTGCCGAAGAGCTGAGTGCCGACATAGCGGGGAAAGGCCGAAAGATGATTCCGGCCGGAGCGGAAGGTAAGGCGGTGTTGCAGGACGTAGACGGGTGGGATCAGCAACGCGATGGTGATCGCGATGGACAGGCTCGGGCTGATGCCGGATTTGGTGAAGAACACGTTAAGCGCCGTGTAGGCGACGGCGCCGCTGCCACCGATGACAAGGAACATTATCAGTTCGCGCAGGCCGCCATCGCGCACGAAGCGGCGGATCTGTTCGCGGCGGGCCGGATCGAGAGTAACGGGCATCAGGCGGGCGGCTCGAGTTTTGACGGCGCCCCATACCATGTTCACGCCGCAAAGACACGCTACGGCGTCGCCGGCCGGATAGGCGGTCGATCGTTGCAGCTTCGGGTAAGTCGGGTGGATTGAGGGTGGTTATGGATGATGTCAGGGCAGTGCCCCTCGAGCTGACGATATTGATGCCGTGTCTGAACGAGGCAGAGACGCTCGCGGTCTGCATCCGCAAGGCGCTCGGCTACCTCGAGCGGAGCGGCGTGGCCGGCGAAGTGGTGATCGCCGATAACGGCAGCACGGACGGGTCGCAGGAGATCGCGACATCGCTCGGCGCGCGCGTGGTGCCGATCCCGACCAAGGGATATGGGTCGGCGCTGCTGGGCGGGATCAAGGCGGCGCGCGGTCGCTACGTGATCATGGGCGACAGCGACGACAGCTATGATTTCAGTCGGCTGGAGAATTTCGTCGAAAAGCTGCGCGAGGGGTGGCAGCTCGTCATGGGCAACCGCTTCCAGGGCGGGATCGCACCCGGGGCGATGCCGAAACTACATCGCTATCTCGGCAATCCGGTGCTGACCGCCATCGGGCGCCTGCTTTATGGCAGCCCATCGGGAGACTTCCATTGCGGCCTGCGCGGCTTCGACCGGCAGACGATGCTCGATCTGGGTCTCGATCTTCCGGGCATGGAGTTCGCCAGCGAGATGGTGGTCAAGGCGACCATCCAGAAACTGCGGATTACTGAGGTGCCGACGACGTTGTCCAAGGATGGTCGGTCGCGGCCGCCGCATCTTCGCAGCTGGCGGGACGGATGGCGGCATCTGCGCTTCCTGCTGCTGTTCAGTCCGCGCTGGGTGTTCCTGTATTCAGGCTTGGTGATGCTTTGCGCCGGGCTGCTGGGGATGGCGGCGCTTGAGGCGGGGCCGGTGCATCTGCTGGGAGCGACGCTGGACATCCACACCTTGCTGTATGCGGCGGTGCTGGTCGTGGTGGGCTTCCAGTCGATGCTGTTCTGGTTCTTCTGCAAGACGCTCAACATGACCCAGGGCATGTTGGCGCCTGATCCGGCCTTTGGACGGATGCATGACGGCTTCACGCTCGAGCGGGGGCTTTTGCTTGCGCTGGCGATGCTGGTCGGTGGACTGGCGCTGGGCGTGATCGCGACGGCGGGATGGGGCAGGGTTGGCTTCGGCAACCTGGATCCGAACCATACCATGCGGCTGGCGATCCCGTCGGCGACCCTGATCATGCTGGCCGTTTCGACCGCGTCGATGTCGTTCTTCTTGAGCTTCCTACGTTTGACGCGCCGGGCTGGCTAGATGGGTCGCGAAGGGGCCGTGCTGGGCGTCATCGCCGTTCTGATCGCGGCACCGCTGCTGCTGTGGCCGGCCGTTATCAACGACTATCCGCTGCTGTTCGGCGATACCGGCGTCTATATCAAGGACGGGATCGAGCATCACGTCAGTTGGCCGCGGCCGATGTTCTACGGTCTGTTCATGCTGCCGCTGCACATGATGCGGACGGTCTGGCCGGTGGTGATCGCGCAGGCGGTGATTGCCGCGAGTGTGTTGCTGGTGACGATGCGGGGGTTCCTGCCCCGCGTGCATTCGTTTGCGCTTATTCCGATCACGCTGGTGCTGACCGTCGGTACTTCACTGCCGTGGTTCGTATCGCAATTGATGCCGGATTTGTTCGCCGGGCTCATGATCTTGTTGCTGGCCATGCTGCTGCTGCTGCCGCCCACCATGCGGGCCGGAAGCCAGATCGTCGCGGCGTTGCTGGCGGCTGGATGCATCACGATGCATCTGAGCCTGTTGCCGATCTCGTTGGCGGTGATCACCACCTTGTTCGTTTGCCGGTGGATCGTGAGCCGACGGTTGCGCGGGCTGGATATCCTGCGCGGGGTGGCGGTTCCGGTGGTGGCGGCCGCCGTGCTGGTTGCGACCAATGCGGTGCTGATCGGCCAGCCCTCGATGTCGCCGTATGGCAAGATCTTTGTCCTGAACCGCGTATTGGTCGATGGACCCGGCGTGCGGGCGCTGGAGCGGGAATGCCCGCGCGCAGATTGGACATTGTGCGCCTTTAAGGCGGAAATCCCGACCATCGTCGACGAGGACGACATGCTGTGGGGCACCGGGTCGGTGTTGGATCGTGCCGGTGGCTACAAGGTCGTCGCACCTCAGGCCTGGCCGATCGTGCTATCGGCATTGCGTGCGGAACCGGTGACGATGATCGAGCAGGCGGCACGCAATACGCTGGTGCAGTTCATCTCGTTCCGGACCGGCGATGCATTGCTCCGGCCATCCAAGTTCAATGACGGCGTGTGGAGTTCGGTGTTCCCACCGGCAGAGCAAGCTCGCTATCGGGCAAGTCGACAGTATCGCGGGCTCGAGTTGGTGCCGAACTGGCTACAAGCCATTCATGTCATGTTCGGCGCAATTGCAGTTGTCGTGGTCGGAGCAGGTGCGGTCGTAGCGTTGCGACAAGGGGCGGTAATTGGTGGATTGTACGCCGGGGTAACGGTCGCCTTGTGCGCGAATGCATTCGTCGCGGGGGCACTGTCAGGCGTTTACGACCGATATCAGAGCCGCCTGATTTGGTTGGCGCCCTTCGCGATGATGCTGATGTTGATGACCCGGTGGCAGCGGGACATCAAAGACTAGCGGAGTAGAGGGTTTATAGTCACGGCGGACTAGCCGTTAAGCGGGGCCCAGATTGGCGTACGATCTTTATCGACGACGTTGGCGCGAACACCTTCGGCGAAATCTGGATGACTGCAGGCGCGCCGAGTCAAGAGCGTTTCAGCACGCTGACATTGGTCGAACGTCATGGTGGCGCCTGCTTTGAGCAACTCGAACGTCCAATTCAGGGCGCTCGGTGAAGCCGATCGTAAGGCGGCGAGCGCAGACCGGGCCCACTCGGCATCGACAGCTTCGAGACTGCTGGAAATGGCTGCAAGTGACGGTTGGCTGAAGATCCCATTCACATCGGCCTCGATCAACGAGAAAGCTGCCTCCGTGGGCGGGGTAGTGTGGGCAGCAAGCGCGCCGACCCCGTGTTCGGCCAAGGCGGCCGTCAGCGTCGGAAGCGTCTCCCGGGTCGCATAGTGCGTCGCGAGACCGAGCCAGCATGCGTCGGCGGCACCGACGCGTGCGCCGGTCAGGCCCAGATACATTCCAAAGGCACCGCGGAGACGCGGCAAAAAGTAGCTGGCACCGACGTCGGGAAACAACCCGAGCTGAGTCTCCGGCATGGCGAAGATCGCGTGCTCGGTCGCAACTCGGACCGTGCCATGGACCGATAGGCCGATTCCGCCGCCCATACAGATACCGTCAATCAAAGCCACGTAAGGCTTTGGATAGCGGGCGGTCAGATGGTTGAGGGCATATTCCAGCACGAAGAACGCTTCGACGTCTTGAGAGCGGCCGGCAAGGACCCAGTCGCGAACGCCGCGGACATCACCGCCAGCGCAGAACGCACGCTCACTGCTTGAGTCGATGATGATCAGGTGGATGGCCGGATCGTGTCGCCAGCCTTCCAAAGCAGCGGTAAGGGCATTGATCATCTCAAGATTGAGAGCGTTCAAGGCCTTGGGCCGGTTGAGCGTAATGTGCCCAGCCCGGCCCTTCGTGCGCGTCACGACAGAAGCGGTATCGTCCATCGGGTTTGATTAGCGCCGACGAACGAAGCGAGATGCGAGGTCGGCAATCATCCAGGCTTTGCCGATCTTGCTGCTTTTTGCGCGACGCTTACCGGTCATGCCAATCGCCAGGCCCGCTACTTCGCCGATGGTGGCGAGGCTGGTGGCAGCGTTCTTGGCTTCGGTGAGGCTCTGGCGACGCACTGCTGCCGCCTCGAGTTCGATGCGGTCCGGCTTGTTGCTCAGGGCTAGCGAACCAAGCACACCAGCAACGATCAGATCCACGACGAGCACGATGACTACCGCAAGCCAAAGCGGGGTGACCATGGCAAGCAAGACGACCGCCAGGACATGCAACATGCCGACCAACGCCAGGAGGAACACTGCAGCAGCGGCAGCCAGAGCTATGCGGATGCCTTGTCGCCTGGCGTAGCGCTTGACGCGCAACGCCTCGGCCGCGGCGGCGACCTTTGCGAGTTCGAGCGCCCTCATCAGCGAGCGATACGGCCGACGATGTAGCCGAGCCCGGCCGCGACCAGAATCGCTACCACCGGGGCTTCACGGACCCGTTCGGACAGAGCAGCCGACTGTTCCTCGTAAAGATCACGCGCCTGACTGGCATATTGTTGGGCAGTGTCAGTCGCCTGCGATATCGCCGGGGCAACGCGGTCCGCCATAAGGTTCTGAACCTGCTCGCGAAGTTGAGCGATTTGTTCGTTCGCGTCTTGCGCGCCGTGGTTGGCGTTATCGGACATGGGGCCAGGTGCCTTCGAGCTATGTGGTCAGATCAACGTGTAAGCAAAGATGCGGTTGCTGACAAAACACCCTTGCGCCCCATCGCACTCCGGCCTAGAAGGCGCCTCCGGATGCGGGCGTAGCTCAGGGGTAGAGCACAACCTTGCCAAGGTTGGGGTCGTGGGTTCGAATCCCATCGCCCGCTCCAGGAACAGTCAGTTTACCCAACTGACACGGTAGCACCGTAACGCTTCATTCTTTCAAGTTCTGTTCGTCATGCACGACCTCCCGTGTCTCGGTCGCAGATAATGTTGCGATTCCGTGAACAGTCTACTTCCGAACACCCTGCCGCCGTAGACCCGGCCCATAGCGGGGTGGCAATCGTGTTGGGCGTTGCCGACCGGGGCAGCTGAGCGTGTGCTTTCGGGTTTCTCCGCCGAGATCCGGGCTAGGCGTTTCAGAAGATCAGGATTCGGTGGCGAGCTTCGCGCCGGATCGGAGGCTGCGGGCTGCGATGACGGGGACTGCTCGGCTGTAGGGGCGGCTGGATCCGGGGAGCTAGCAGATGATCGGGTTGATGCTAGCAGCCTGCCGAGCGTCGAACTGTGCGGTGCTGCTGGTTACGCACGACCTGGCGTTTGCGGCGAGTGTGGCCGACCGGGTGGTGACGTTGCCGAGGCGGTAAGCGTTACGCCTTTTCGGCGGCCGCGAGGCGCGCGACCTCCTTTACGTAGCCGTCGGCGTCGAATTTCTTGAGGCTGGCTTCGCTCATGGAGCGCACGTTGCCGAAGACCGGTTGCGGGCCCCAGGGGCGGTCGTGCAGGCCGAACAGCCAGCCGACGTTGGTGTAGGAATTGGCGTCGCGGCCGTCGAGGAAGTAGCGGTTGTTCAGGCGGAGCACGATCTCCCACGCTTCTTCTGGGGAGGCGGACCATTGGACGATCTTCTTGCCCCAGTACATCCGCATGTGGTTGTGCATGTAGCCGGTCTCGCGCATCTCCTGCATGGAGGCGTTCCAGTAGCGGTCGTGGGTCAGGCCCTGCTCGAATTGCTCGGCGGTGTAGAGATGCGGGCGCGGGTCGTTGCGGTGGGCATCGAGCGTCTTGCGCGCCCAACTGGGGACGCAGGTGTAATCGTCGTAGTTCGGCTCGTAGTAGATGTGGTTGGCCGCGAGCTCGCGGCGGACGACCAGTTCTTCGACGTAGGCGGCCTTGTCTTCGGCGTCGCCGGTTTTGACGGCGCGGACGGCTAGAACGACGGCGACGGGCGAGATGTGGCCGTAATGCAGGAAGGGGCTCATGTGCGAGGCGGCGC
>JBPBQE010000293.1:0-37183 GCA_050954595.1 Janthinobacterium lividum
ATTTCGTCCGCCTGCTGCGCCGGGCCGGGTTGCCGGTCGGGCCGGCGGCGACCGTGACCGCCGCCAACGCGCTCGTGTTGATCGACATCGGTGATCGCAAGCAGGTCCAGGCGGCGCTTCGGGCATTGCTGACCACCCGCCGCGAGCACCAGGAAATCTTCGACCAGGCCTTTGCGCTGTTCTGGCGTGACCCGGCCGCCGCCCTTCAGCAAGCCGCCCTTGCCATGCTCAGCGAGACGGTTGCGGCCCCGCCCGCCAAGCCGCCACCGGGTCAGCGCCGGGTCGCCGAAGCGATGGCGCCGTCGCGCGAAACGCCCAAGAGCGAGGGGGAGGCGCCCGAACTCGACGCCACCATGACCGTCAGCGAGCGCGAAATGCTGCAAGCGATGGATTTCGAGCAGATGTCCGCCGACGAGATCGTCAGCGCCAAGGAGGAGATCCGCCGCCTCCGCCTTCCGCTCGACCTGCGCCGCACCCGCCGCCTGCGCCGCGACCCGGCGGGTCCAAAGATCGACATGGCCGGTACGCTCCGCCGCTCCCTGCGGCGTGGTGGTGAGTTGACCGAACTGGCCCGCGCCCGCGCCGTCGTACGCCCGCCGCCACTGGTCGTGCTGTGCGACATCTCCGGCTCCATGGCCCGCTACGCGCAGATCCTGCTGCACTTCCTCCATGCGGTCGCCAACGACCGTGACCGCGTACACGTGTTCCTGTTCGGCACCAGGCTGTCGAACATCACGCGGCAGCTGAAGAACCGCGACCCGGAGGTCGCCTTCCAGATGGTCGCGCACGCCGTGCCGGACTGGTCGGGCGGCACCCGCATCGGCGAAGTGGTGGGCGAGTTCAATCACCGCTGGGCCAAGCGCGTGCTGGGGCAAGGCGCGGTGGTGCTGCTGGTCACCGACGGGCTGGACCGTGACGGCGCGGCCGGGCTGGCGGAGAACATGGACCGGCTGCATCGGTCCTGCCGCCGGCTGATCTGGCTCAACCCGCTCTTGAGGTGGGACGGCTTCCAACCCAAATCTCAAGGCATCCGCGCGATGCTGCCGCATGTGGACGAGTTCCGCACGATCCACAGCCTCGACAGCATCCGCGCCCTCATCGACCTGCTGTCGCGCCCGGCCCAGCGCCGTCCCGCCGACACTTGGAGACCTGCCGCATGACCAGCCAAATGACTCAGGCCGAAGACGTGCTGACTGTTGCCCATGACTGGCTCGGTGCCGGGGAAACCGTCGCCCTGGCGACCGTGACCGAGACCTGGGGCAGCTCGCCGCGACCGCCCGGAAGCCAGATGGCGGTCACCGCATCGGGCCGCATGGCCGGGTCAGTGAGCGGTGGCTGTATCGAAGGCGCGGTGGCCGACGTTGCCAAGGCGACGATGGAGAGCGGCACGCCGCAACTGCTGGATTTCGGCGTCACGGACGAACAGGCCTGGGAAGTCGGCCTAGCCTGCGGCGGCAAGCTGAAGGTGTTCGTCGAGCGCCTCGGATGACGCCCGACACGCTGGCGCGGCTTCAGACCGCCCGTGCCGCCGGGCAGCCGATCGTGCTGGCCACACTTCTTCCCGCCGGCGACCAGTTGCTGCTCCCGCTCGACCCGGCGCCCGACGCGTTGCTCGCGGCCGCCAAGAACGTTTTGTATCAGGATAAAAGCGCCGTTGCCGATGTGGACGGGCAGAGCTGGTTCCTGCACGCCTACAACCCACCGCTCCGACTCGTTGTGGTCGGCGCGGTGCATATCGCGCAAGCGCTGGTGCCCATGGCGGCCCAACTCGGTTACGCGACGACGGTCGTCGATCCCCGCCGCGCCTTCGCCACCGACGAGCGCTTTCCCGACGTGACGGTCAGCACCGAGTGGCCCGATGACGCCATGGACGCGCTGCGCCCGGACACACGCACCGCCATCGTCACCCTGACGCACGACCCCAAGCTCGACGATCCCGCGCTGGATCGCGCCTTGAAGTCGCCGGCCTTCTACATCGGCGCGCTCGGCTCCCGCCGGACGCATGGCAAGCGGCTCGACCGGTTGCGCGAACTCGGCCACGGCGAGGACGCCGTGGCCCGCATCCGCGGACCGGTCGGCCTCGACATTGCCGCCGTTACCGCGCCGGAGATCGCACTCTCCATCCTCGCCCAGATCATCGAGACCCGGCGCCGCCCGGTATGAAGTTCGGCCGCGTTTCGCTCGAGGCAGCTGCGGGCGCGGTCCTGGCTCATACGCAACGCCTGCCGGGCCGCGTGATCAAGAAAGGCGCGGTGCTCGACCCGGCAGCGATCGACGCCCTGCGCGTCGCCGGCGTCGCCAGCGTCATCTGCGCCCAGCTCGATCCGGGCGACGTGCCGGAGGATGTGGCGGCGGCCCGGTTGGCCGATGCGCTGCTGTCCCCAGGGCTGACGCGCACCGGTGCCGGCACTGGGCGCGTCAACCTGACGGCGAGCCGGGCCGGATTGCTGCGCGCCGATAGCGGGATCATCGACGCCATCAACGGCGCCGACGAGGCGATCACCATCGGCACCCTGCCCGACTACGCCGTGGTCACCGCTCGCGAGATGGTCGCCACCATCAAGATCATCCCGTTTTCCGTTCCCGGCGACGTGCTCGATCGGGCGATCGCCGATGCGGGTGGCGCCATGACGCTGCATCCGTTTCGGCCGTTGCGGGTAGGGCTGGTGATGAGCACGCTGCCGGGGTTGAAGCCGTCGATCCTGGCCGGCACGGCGGAGGCGACCGGGGCGCGCATCGACGGCCTCGGCGGCACCATGCTGCCGCCGGTGGAGTGCGCGCATGACGAGATCGCCATCGCCACTGCGCTCGAGGGACTGGTCGGTGCCGGTGCGGACATCCTTCTGGTCGCGGGCGCCAGCGCCGTGGTCGACCGGCGCGACGTCGGGCCGGCCGGTATCGTGCGCGCGGGCGGCGAGATCCTGCATTTCGGCATGCCGGTCGATCCCGGCAACCTGATCTGCCTCGGCCGCATCGGCGAGCGTCCGGCACTCGTGTTGCCAGGCTGCGCGCGCAGCCCGAAGCTGAACGGGATCGACTGGGTGCTGGCGCGCCTGTTCGCCGGGTTACCGCTGGGCGGGGCCGAGCTGGGTCGCATGGGCGTCGGCGGCTTGCTGAAAGACGTCTCGCCGCGCCCGCTGCCGCGCGCCAAAGCAGCGCCGCAGCATCAGGCCAAGTCGGTCGCCGCCATCGTGCTGGCGGCGGGTCAGAGCACGCGCATGGCGCCAGACCACAAGCTGCTGGTGACCGACCGCGCCGGCAAGCCGATCATCGCGCGCACGGTGGACAACATGTTAGCCAGCGGCGCCCGGCCGATCATCGTTGTCACCGGGCATCGAGAGGCGGAAATCCGCGCCGCCCTGGGCCGCCGACCGGTGACGTTCGTGACGGCATCCGATTACCAAGCCGGGCTGTCGGCTAGTCTGCGGGCCGGGCTCGCCGCGGTGCCGGACGCGGCAGCGGCGGCGCTGATCTGCCTGGGCGACATGCCGCTCGTCACCGGCCGCATGATCGACCGGCTGATCGAGACGCACGACTCCGACGAAGGCCGCCTCATCGTGGCCCCCACCGCCTCTGGCGCGCTCGGCAACCCGGTGCTTTGGGATCGCCGCTACTTTACCGACCTCGCCGCGCTCGAGGGCGATCGCGGCGCCCGGGCGCTGCTGGACGGCAACCCGGACGCCATCACGACGGTGGAACTCGGCGACCCCGCGTTACGCGACTTCGATACGCCCGAGAGCTTGAGCGCGCTGCGTTAGAGCGACATCAGGCGGCAGTCGCGGCCTTGCGGCGCTGACCCAAGCCGACCAGTCCGGCGATGCCGACGGCTAGTAGAGCCAGGCTTCCGGGCTCCGGCACGCTGGCCACCTGCGTCAGGCCCAGGGCGTTTTCAAAGCCGGTTGCCCACAACGCTTGCACCCGTGCGGACGGGTGGATGCTGTCCCAGTAGAAGAACTGGCTGATGTTGGCGCCATTCGGGCCGCATTGCGGGATGGTTGCCGCCGAGGACGGCGTTGACGTGAAGCAACGATCGGTCGTGTCGCTGAAGCCGAGGGCTCCCGCATTTGCGAGCAGGCCTGAATTGTAGCTGTAGAGGTCGAACTGCATCACGCTGGTGCTGGCGGGCAGCGCCAGGCTGGAAAAGCCGCTTGCCAACTGGGCGTTGTATTGCTGGCTGTAGAGGGTCGCGGTCGCAGCCTTGCTCGCGTTGTCCTGGGTGAACTCCGGGATGATCCCGACATTGGGGGCGTTGACGACCAGGAATTTCTTGGCGCCGTCCTGTGCCAAGGTCTGCACCGCCTGCAGCTCCGCGGTGACCCCCGCCGTGACTGCGGCGGGGCCGGTCCCCTGCAGCGCCGCCTGGCGGATGTCGTTGCCACCGATCTCGACAACGTAAAGGGCGTTCGGGTCCGCCTTGTTCCCCGTAGCAGCTCCGAACGCCGTGACTTGCTGGGGCAGGTTGATCGTCGGCGCCAGCCCGCCCACTGGACTGGCCGCGGACGTCGCACCGGCCACCGCGTAGTTGGTTCCGGGCACGTAGCTCGCGCCGCCGAACAGGTTATGGATGTCCTTGAAGCCGGTGACCCAGAGCGACGGCGTCAGCGTCAGGCCGATCTGGTTGGCGAGCAGGGCGTTTGCGACCGGTCCATTGGTGAAAC
Organism: Janthinobacterium lividum; assembly: GCA_050954595.1. Classification (GTDB taxonomy): domain Bacteria; phylum Pseudomonadota; class Alphaproteobacteria; order Acetobacterales; family Acetobacteraceae; genus JAVVHH01. Next base: position 4,659 of record JBPBQE010000293.1, read on the forward strand.
TGTCCTGATAACTCGGCGGGTTCGGGAAGTTGGACCCCAACAACTCGGCCAGGTTGCCGTTATCCGACAGGCTATCGCCGAACACGTAGGCCGCCGTGTAGGGCGCCGCCTGCGCCGCCCCCGTCGCAGCCAGTATCGCCAAGCCAATCGCCGCACTACGCCCGATAGCCATCACGCCTGCTCCCCATTTTTTTGGTCATCACCGTGACCCGTTAGATCCAGAGAAGCTGCTGAAAGTGAGCACAGCAAGCGCGGCAGGTCTGATAAGTGGCCTTCGCGCATCACGTTCTCGTAAACCTCTTACCCATCTGAGCCGAGCGACCGCAATCCGGGTTGCGGTCGTTGCTCCCAGCCAGCGTCACCCATAGACTCGCCGCCGTGCTTACATTTGCCTTTCGCCGCGCGGTTTTGGCTTTGCTCGTCGCGGTCACGGTGCTCGTGCTCAGCTTCTCGCTCACACACCTCGCCGGTGACCCGGCGCTCGCCGCAGCCGGACCGCAGGCGACGGCCGAGGACCTCGCGATCATTCGCCGCGACAACGGACTCGACCGTCCGCTGCCGCTGCAATTCGTCAGTTGGGCCGGCAACGCCCTGCGCGGCGATCTCGGCCGGTCCTATCTCTACCGCACTCCGGTCAGCACGCTGATCGCCGCCCGCTTGCCGATCACGTTGCGGCTCGGGCTGCTGGGCATCGTGTTCGCCGTCGCAATCGCCCTGCCGCTCGGGATCGTCGCGGCGATGTTCGAGGGCACCCTTGTCGACCGGGTCGCGATGCTGCTGGCGCTGCTGGGTCAGGCACTGCCCTCGTTCTGGCTGGCGCTGCTGCTGATCATCGAGTTCGGGTTGCGCCTACAATGGTTCCCGATCGCCGGGCTCGACGATTGGACCGGCTACGTCATGCCGTCACTGGTGCTGGCCTTTTCCGCCGTCCCCGCGCTGATGCGGTTGACCCGCTCCGGCATGATCGACGCGCTATCGGCCGACTACATCCGCACGGCGCGGGCCGGCGGACTCTCGGGATGGAGCATCGTGCTGCGGCATGCGTTGCGGAATGCCGCGATGCCGGTGGTCGCCATCGCGGCGGTCCAGCTCGGCTTCATGCTCGGCGGCTCCATCGTGATCGAAAGCATCTTCAACCTGCCGGGAATCGGCTACCTGGCCTGGGAGAGCATCAGCAAGAACGATTTCCCGGTGGTGCAGGCCGTCGTACTGCTGCTGGCGATGATCTACATCGGCCTCACCCTGGGCGCGGACCTGCTCAACGCCATGCTCGACCCCCGCCTGCGCCGCGCATGAGGCACATCACCACTTGGCTCGGCGCAGCCATCATCTTGGTCGCCGTGATCGTGGCGCTGATCGGGCCCAGCCTCGTCGCCGCCGATCCGTTCACGCAGAACCTGGCCGCCCGGCTGCAGCCGCCGATCTGGCTCGACGGCACGGCGGCGCACCCGTTCGGCACCGACCAGCTCGGCCGCGACTACCTCGCCCGACTGGTCTACGGCGCCCGCATCTCGCTGCTGATCGGCGTATGCGCCGCGCTGGCCAGCGGGCTGATCGGCACGGCGATCGGCATCCTCGGCGGCTTCTTCGGCGGCTGGGTCGACGAGCTCGTCATGTTCGTCATCACCTGCCGCCTCAGCATTCCGCTAATTCTAGTGGCGCTGGCGCTGGTGTCGGCGATCGGCAGTTCGTTGACCATCGTCGTGCTCACGCTGGGCCTGCTGCTGTGGGAACGCTTCGCCGTGGTCGCCCGCACCACCACCATGCAGATCCGCGGCCTGGACTACATCGCCGCCGCCCGTGCGGCCGGGGCGTCGCTGCCGCATCTGCTGCTGCGCGAGGTGTTGCCCAACATCGCGCCGGCGCTGGTGGTCGTGGCGACGCTGGAGGTGGCGCTGGCGATCCTGCTGGAGGCGGTGCTGTCGTTCCTCGGCCTCGGCGTGCCGTCGCCGCTGCCGAGCTGGGGGCTGATGATCGCCGAGGGCAAGGACTACATGTTCTTCGAGCCCTGGGTGATCATGGTGCCCGGCGTCGCGCTGTTCACCCTGGTGCTCGGCGTCAACCTGCTAGGCGACGGGCTGCGCGATTTGCTCGGAGCCAAGCGGGATGCCTGAGCCGGTGCTTGAGGTCGCGGAGCTGCGCGTCGGGTTCGCGCGGCAGGAAGCCGTACGCGGCGTGTCGCTCACGGTCGGGCGCGGCGAGACCCACTGCCTGGTCGGCGAGAGCGGCTGCGGCAAGTCGATGACCGCGCTGGCCGTCATGGGCCTGCTGCCCCGCGCCGCCCGCCGCGCCGCGGCGCATCTACGCTTCGAACAGACCGAGCTGGCCGCGCTGTCGGATCGCGGCATGAACCGGCTGCGCGGCGACCGCATCGGCATGATCTTTCAGGAGCCGATGACCAGCCTGAACCCGGCGTTCACCGTCGGCTCGCAGATGACCGAGATCTACCGCCGGCACCGGGGCGGCAGCCGGGCTGCCGCCGCAGAGCGCGCCGCCGCCCTGCTCGCCCGCGTCGGCATCTCCGGCCCGGAGCGCCGCCTCGCCCAGTACCCGCACCAACTTTCCGGCGGCCTGCGTCAGCGGGTGATGATCGCCTCCGCCCTGCTCTGCGACCCGGCATTGCTGATCGCCGACGAGCCCACCACCGCGCTCGATGTCACGGTACAGGCCGACATCCTGCGCTTGCTGCAACGCCTGCAATCCGAACTCGGCCTCGCCCTGCTGCTGATCACGCATGATCTGGGCGTGGTCGCCCGCATCGCGAACCGGGTCAGCGTCATGTATGCCGGCGAGATTGTCGAACATGCGCCGGTCGCGGCGTTGTTCGCCCGCCCCAGCCATCCCTATACCCGTGGGCTGCTCGACAGCCTGCCCATCCCCGGCAAGACCGCGCGCGGCGAGCCGCTCGGCAGCATCCCGGGCACGGTGCCGCGTCTGGCGCCGGGCTTCGTGGGCTGTCCGTTCCGCGATCGCTGCGCCCATGCCGCGCCCGCTTGCGCCGCCGACGTGCCGTGGCGCGAGGCGGCACCGGATCATCTCTATCGTTGCATCCTGCCATGACGGCCATCATCGAAATCCGCGACGTCGCTCGACGCTTCGGCGCCGTAACCGCGGTCGATGGGGTAAACCTCAGCGTCGCCGAAGGCAGCGTGATGAGCATCGTGGGCGAGAGCGGCTGCGGCAAGAGCACGCTGGCGCGGTTGATCCTCGGCTTGCTGCCCCCGGATGCCGGCGAGATCCGCGTCGCCGGCCAACGGCTCGACACCCTGGACCGCCGCGCCCGTGCCCGCCTGATCCAACCGATCTTCCAGGACCCATACGCCTCGCTCAACCCGCGGCAACGCATCCGCGACATCGTCGCCCTCCCGCTCCGCGCCCAAGGCGAGCGCGACGTGGACGACCGGGTGCTGGCGATCCTCGGCCGCGTCGGTCTCGCGCCCGACATGGCCGGCCGCTACCCGCATCAGCTCAGCGGCGGCCAGCGGCAGCGCGTTGCCATCGCGCGCGCACTGATCCTGCGCCCGCGCATCATCGTCTGCGACGAGCCGACCAGCGCGCTCGACGTGTCGGTGCAGGCGCAGATCCTCAACCTGCTGGCCGAACTGCGCCGCGATTTCGGCCTGACGCTGATCTTCATCAGCCACAACCTCGCCGTGGTCGAGCACGTGGCAACCGACGTCGCGGTCATGTATCTCGGCCGCATCGTCGAGCAGGCGACGGTCGACGATGTGTTCGCCAATCCGCTGCATCCGTACACCAAGGCCTTGCTCGCGAGTGTGCTCACGCCCGAGCCCGGTCGCGGGCTGCCTGAATCGGGCCTAGGAGAAGGCTATCCGGACCCGGCCAACATTCCGCCGGGCTGCCGCTTCCATCCGCGCTGTCCGGTCGCCATCGACCGCTGCAGCATCGAAGCACCCGACAACCGGCGGCAGGGCCAACGGCTTGCCGAATGCCTGCTGCTGGCAGACTGATCCAAGGCAGCAGGTCCGTTTCTGCCGCCCAGGACTGCCGCGTCGCTACCTTGCTCGCAGTAGCGGCGAACTACTTCCAGCTCGACAGATAGAACCGCGGCAATTCGTCGCGGAACGGCTTGAAGTTGAGCTGCTTGTTGAAGGCGTAGGTCGTCACATAGGTGAACAGCGGCACGAAGTTGGCCTGTTCCGTGACGAGGCGGATGGCCGCGCTGTAGGCTGCCCGCCGCGCGTCTAGATCGGTGGTCGCGCCACCTTCGATGACCAGCTTGGTGATCTCCGGATTGCGCGTGTAGTCGTGGGCGCCGCCGTCGAAGAAGTACGGCATGAATGCCGAGGCGTCGTTGATCGAGTAGCTTCCCCAGCTCCCTGCCTCGAGCGGGTTCTTGCCCTCGATGCTGCGTTGGACTACCGCGCCGACCTGAAGCTGTGTCAGCCGGGCACGGATGCCGACCGCGCTGAGGTATCCCTGCACCGCCTGCATCCAAGGCGGCAGGAGGTAGCCCACCAGCTCGGTGTCGAAACCATCCTTATAACCGGCTTCGGCGAGCAACGCCTTGGCTTTGGCCGGGTCGTATTCGTATTTGGCGGCGACGGCCGTGTCGCAGCCGAACTGCGTCGGGTAGCACGGCGTGTCCAGCACGCGGGAACCCGGCGGCATGAACTGTTTGGCCATCGTCTGCCGATCCAGCGCATACAGGATTGCCTGCCGCACCTTCACGTCCGTCAGCGGGATCTTGTCGCCGGTCCGCCCGGCAGCGTCGATGTCCATGTAGGCGACGCGCATGCTTTCGCTGGTCGCGGTCTGCAGCATCGGCATCGCGGCGAGCTTCGGCAACTGATCGGAGCTGACGTTCCAGACCCAATCCACCTGGCCGCTCAAGAGCTGCGTCAGCTCGCCGGTGGAGTCCGCGACTTCCTTGATGACCAGGTTCTTGATCGCGGGCGTGCCCTTGGGTCCCTCGAAGTAGGTGTCGTTGCGGACCATGTCGATCTCGGTGACGCCGTCCACCTTGGTGATGGTGTAGGGCCCGGTGCCGATCGGGTGCTGCGAGAAATCGGCGCCGACCCGCTCACGATAGGCTTGCGGGTAGATCGGCAGCACCATCGCCAGATACTCGAGCGCCGCCGGGAACACCCGCTTGAGCTTGATGCGCACATGGAGGTCGTCAACCTTCTCCGCGCCGGCAAGCCAGGTGTAGTTGCTGGGAACGGCGAGCTGCTTGTCGGTCATCACCAGGTTGACGGTGTAGACGACGTCGTCGGCCGTCAGCGGGCTGCCATCCTGGAATTTGACGCCGGGCCGCAACTCGAACTCGATGGTGGTATCGTCGATGTTCTTCCAGTTGGTCGCCAGTTGCGGCTTGAGCTGGAAGGTCTCCGGGTCGCGATAGACCAGCGTGTCCCAAACCTGATGCGAGACGATCAGGCCGGTGCGCTGCGAGTTGTAGTAGAAATCGACGTTCGGAATGGCGTCGCGCCAGGCGATGCGGAGGGTGTCTGCACTTTTCTGCGCCGATGCCGGGCTGAGCCCAAGACCCAATGCCATCACGGCCACGCCCATACCCAACCGCTTGCGCATCGCCAGCATCTCCAACCCGTTCAAACCATGCAACTCCAGGGCCAGCGTTCAGCCCATCGTCGAGTTGAACAATCCACCGTCCAACAGCAGATTCTGTCCGACGATATAGCCTGAACCGGCAGCGCACAGGAACGCGCAGGCCTGACCGAATTCCACCGGGTCGCCCGCCCGTCCGGTCGGCCAGGCTTTCGCCCTCGTTGCCAACTCTTCCTCGACGCTGCGCCCCGATGCCTTGGCCGCGCCCGCCGTTGTTTGCTTCAGCCGATCCGTCATGAACGGGCCCGGCAGGAGGTTGTTGATGGTCACATTATGTTGCGCCACCTGGCGCGACAGTCCGCCCACGAAGCCTGTCAATCCGGCACGGGCGCCGTTGCTCATGCCGAGGATCGGGATCGGCGACTTCACCGAGGCCGAGGTGATGTTCACGATGCGGCCGAACTTGCGCCCGATCATGCCGTCGATCACCGCTTTGATGAGAAAGATCGGTGTCAGCATGTTGGCGTCGACCGCCTTGATCCAGTCCTCGCGCTCCCAATCGCGGAAGTCGCCCGGCGGCGGGCCGCCGGCATTGTTCACCAAGATGTCGGGATCCGGGCACGCAGCCAGCGCTTCGGCGCGACCGGCTTCGGTCGTGATGTCACCGGCGACGATCGTGACCGCCACGCCGGTGGCGTCGCGGATTTCGGCCGCCGTCTGCTCCAGCGTCTCGCGCGTGCGTGCCGTGATCGTGACCGCCACGCCTTCCTGGGCCAATGCCATTGCGCAGGCCCGGCCCAACCCCTTGCTCGCGGCGCATACCAATGCCCGTTTCCCGTGCAAACCCAGATCCATGACGCATCCTCCAACTGGTCGCGATCATGGACAGGGATGACGCTCACCGCTAGACCGCGGCCATGCGAAACCTTCTAGTTGCAGGCCTTCTGCTCCTCGCCCCGAAACTGGCGCTCGCTCACGCGATCCTGTTGCAGAGCCAGCCCGCCGACCAGGCCACCATTGAGCCCGGCGAGCGCACCCTGACGCTGCGCTACAACAGCCGCATCGATCACCAATTGTCGCGCCTGACGTTGCAGGGCACCAATGCCCAAAAGACGCTCACCCTCGACAAGGATGCCGCCGCCGACGCGCTCACTGCCAAGGCCGACCTGACGCCCGGGACGTACGTGGTGCACTGGCAGGTCCTGGCGACCGACGGCCACATGACCCGCGGCGACGTTCGCTTCACCGTCAAGTAAAGCAGACCCAATGTCGCTGCTGGTCGACGTCTTCGGTTACCTGAGCATCATCCTGCATGGTCTGGTGATCGTTGGGCAGAGCATGGCGGTCGGCAGCGCCCTCTTCCTTATTCTGCTGGCGCGCCCGTTCGAGCACCGCCTGGCCGAAGGCACCGAGATTGTGCGCCGCACCGCGCGCTTCGGGGCGTGGAGCGCGGTGTTCCTCATCGTGTGCGAAACGCTGGCGCTGGCGCTGCAACTCTCCGTGTTGCAGACGACGCTCGATCTACCGTTTGCGGACCTGATCCCGGCCAATTTCGCGCTGGCCGGGTTGATCAAGATCGTGGCGGCCGGGGTCCTCGCCGCCGCGCTGTTCCGGCCGCGCCCGCCAGCCTGGCCCGCATTGCTCGCGCTGGTGGCCGTCATCCTGGGCGCCGCAGTGATGACGACGCATGCCGCTGCCCGGCTCGACGACCAGGGCCTGCTGATGACGGCCAGCCTGTTGCACATCCTGGGCGCCTCGATCTGGATCGGTGGCATTCCTGCCTTCATCATGGCGATCCGCCAGAGCCACGGCTCGGCCGCGCTGCGCCTCGTCGGCGCGCGGTTCTCCCGCATGAGCATGGCCGGCGTCGGCTGCATCCTACTGTCAGCGGTCGCCTTCAGCATCTTCTACATCGGCTCGCTCAAGGGCCTCTACGGCACGGCCTATGGCGTCATGGTCGGGGCCAAGGGCGTGATGTTCGCCGCCCTGCTGCTGCTCGGCCTCGGCAATTTCTTCGTCGTCGAACGGCTCCGGCGCGACCCGGCTACCTCCACCCTGCGCCTGCGCCGCTTCGCCGAAGTCGAGATCGGCATCGGCATCACCATCTTCTTCGCCGCTGCCTCGCTCACCAGCGTCCCGCCCGCGATCGACCTCACGCAGGATCGCGTGACCTTCCATGAGATCGTTGACCGCAACCTTCCCGAATGGCCGCGCCTGACCTCGCCGGACCATGACAGCCTCGCGCTGCCCGAGTTGCAGGCGCAGCTCGACCGCGAGGCAGCCGCGCAACGGCATCCGGCGGCCGAGGCGTTCACGCCAGGTTCCGGCGCCCTGCCGGAACGCAATGCCGAGGACATCGCCTGGTCCGAGTACAACCACCACTGGGCCGGCATCTTCGTCGTCATCGTTGGCGTGCTCGCGCTGATGAACCGCGCCGGTGTCCGTTGGGCGAAACACTGGCCGCTCGCGTTCCTGGCGATGGCGGCGTTCCTGTTCGTGCGCTCAGACCCGGAGGTGTGGCCGCTGGGTCATATCGGCTTCTTTGAGAGCTTTCGGGATGTCGAGGTGCTGCAGCACCGGACGTTCGTGCTGCTCCTGGTGGCGTTCGCCATGTTCGAGTGGGGCGTGCGCACGGGCAAGCTGAAGGCGCCGCGCATGGCGCTGGTGTTCCCATTGCTGACCGCGGTGGGTGCAGCCTTGTTGCTGACGCATAATCACGCCATCGCCAATGCCCGCGAACAGCTGCTGATCGAAGTGTCGCACACGCCATTGGCGCTGGCCGGCGTCGCGGCCGGCTGGTCTCGCTGGCTCGAGTTGCGGGCCGACGGGGAGGTTCGCCGCCGGGCCGGCTGGGTCTGGCCGAGTGCGCTGGTGGTCGTGGGCGCCATCCTGCTGAACTACCGCGAGGCATCCACCTCGCTGCAGCCTGGCACCCCGCCGACCATCGCCAGCACGGCTGCCGCCCCACCCGGCTAACAACCCGGTTGCGGATGCGGGGCCACCGTGGTTCGGTTCGCGCTGAAACGCTCGGAGGCTCCTCAAATGCAGAGCAAACACCCGGAAACGCTCGCGCTCCACGCCGGCTGGCGCAGCGACCCGGCGACCAACGCCGTCGCCGTGCCGATCTACCAGACCAGCAGCTACCAGTTCACGGACAGCGCCCACGCCGCACGCCTGTTCGCGCTGCAGGAACTCGGCAACATCTACACCCGCATCATGAACCCGACGACCGACGTGCTGGAAAAGCGCATCACGGCCATCGAGGGCGGGGCAGCCGCGGTCGCGGTGGCCTCGGGCCAGGCGGCCAGTGCCATGGCCGTGCAGAATCTGGCCCATGCCGGCGACAACATCGTCGCCTCCACCGACCTGTATGGCGGCACCTATAACTTGTTCGCCAACACCTTCCGCGACCAGGGCATCGAGGTTCGCTTCATCAGCCCGAAGGATCCGCAGGCGTTTGCGAACGCCACCGACGACCGAACCCGCGCCTACTACGCCGAGACGCTGCCGAACCCGAAGCTCGAGATCTTTCCGATCGCCGAGGTTGCCGCCATTGGCCGGGCGCTCGGCATGCCGCTGATCATGGACAACACCGCCGCACCGCTGATCGTGCGTCCGTTCGAGCATGGCGCCGCGATCGTGATGCATTCGACCACCAAATACATCGGTGGTCACGGCAACAGCATCGGTGGCGTCATCATCGACGGCGGCAATTTCGACTGGACTGCCCACCCGGCACGCCAGCCGGCACTGCATCGGCCGGACCCGAGCTATCACGGGGCCGTCTGGGTCGAGGCTGCCAAGGCACTCGGCCCGATCGCCTACGCGCTGAAGCTGCGCGTCACGCTGTTGCGCGATCTCGGGCCGTCGCAAAGCCCGTTCAACGCCTTTCTCACCTTGCAAGGCCTCGAGACGCTGCCGCTGCGCATGCGCGAGCACTGTCGCAACGCCAGTGCGGTCGCCGACTACCTGGCCGGCCATCCCGAAGTCGCCCGCGTCATCCACCCGGCGCATCACCAGGGTCTCGCCGCCGAACGCACCGCCAAATACCTCACCAACGGCACTGGCGGCCTGGTCGGCTTCGAGCTCAAGGGCGGTGCCGATGCCGGCCGCGCCTTTATCGACAAACTGCAGATGGTCTATCACGTCGCCAATCTCGGCGATTCCCGCACGCTGGCGATCCATCCGGCTAGCACGACCCACAGCCAGCTTGCCGCCGAGGAACAGATGTCGTCGGGCGTCAGCCCCGGCTACGTCCGCCTTTCGGTCGGGATCGAGCACATCGACGACATCCTCGCCGACCTCGATCAGGCGCTCAGCAGCGCCGAGCAGCGTCTGGCGGCCGAGTAGCACGGCCTGACCGACCTCGACACACTCAATACCTCGTCCGCCGCCGCATTCGTCGCGGCGCTGGACGGGGTGTTTGAGCTCGCCCCCTGGGTCGCAGAGAGCGTCGCCGGGGCGCGCCCGTTCCCGACCGTGACGGCACTCCACGATGCACTCATGCAAGCGGTCGAGAGCGCACCCGCCGAGCGGATCGTGCTGTTCCTGGGCGCACACCCGGAGCTTTCGGCCCGCGCGCTGCCGCCCGACCTGACCTCGGATTCCACTGCCGAGCAGACTGGCCTGTCCATGGCCGGCGCCAGCGGATCGGCAGACCTGCCGGCGCTCAATCGCGCCTATCGGGACCGCTTCGGCATTCCGTTCATCATCTGCGTTGCGCGGCACACGCCGGAGAACGTCCTCCGCACCCTGATCGCCCGACTGAACGGCAGCCCGACGCAGGAGCGCGCCGCAGCGCTGGCCGAGGTGCGCCGGATCACCCGGTTACGCCTGGTCGCCCGCCTGACCGGGCCCGGCATGCCGTCCACCACCGGCCACCTCAGCACGCACGTCCTGGACACGTCGCTCGGGCGACCGGCCGTCGGGCTCGTGGTGACGCTGCGTCAGGAAGGACGGGTGCTGACGACCGTCACCACGGACGAGGACGGACGAACCCCTGCCCTGCTGCCGACCGGACCTCTGCGGCAGGGACAGCACACGCTGAGCTTCGACGCGGGCGCCTATTTCACGGCGCGCAACCAGCCAACCCTCTACGGCTCGATCCCGATCCCGTTCGAGATCACCGAACCGGAGGGCCGCTACCACATCCCTCTGCTGCTGGCCCCGTTCGGCTACTCCACCTATCGGGGCAGTTGATCTAGGAATACTTTCCACAGCGCGTCGATAAGTCCATCGTCCGCCTCCGCTCCGGAGGCCAGACGATGCGACCGATCCCCTTTGTCACCAATCGCCCACCGATGACCGGCGGCTTCGGGCCGCCACCGCCGTGCGGGATGCCGGAAACCCTGTCCTTCGGCACCCTGGCCACCCTGCCCTCCGCCGACCCGGCGCGACCCGGCCGGCTCGCCTCCTCCCTCGCTCTGGCCGGCGCCGTCGACTGCTCAACCGCAGGCACCGACGCGGCGCTCGTCGGCTACCTCACTCGGGTGCTCACATCCGCGGTGCAGGCCGGTCAGACACCCATCATCGTGGTGCACGGCTTTAGCTACGCCTTCTCCGAGGCGATCATCCGCACCGCCGACCTTTGCGCCTGGTTCGAAGCCGGCGACACCCCGCTCGCCTTGGCGCCGATCTCGTTTACCTGGCCGTCGGTCAATGGATTATCCCCCGACAACTATCTCGCCGACCGCACCCGCGCCACGGCTTCGGCCAACGCTTACAGTCGCTTCATGCTCGCTTTCGCTGCCGCCCGCGCCGCAACGGGATCGCCGGGTTGCCTGTATCTCGCGCACTCCATGGGCACTTGGGTGACCCAGAATGGTTGCCGCGCCTTGGCTGCCGGCCGCGGCAGCACGCTTCCGGCCGATCTGTTCGATCAAGCGCTGGTCATGGGCGGGGATGCCGACACCGATGCCCTCGAGCCGGGACAAGGGCTCGACCAGCTGGCCCGGCTCAGCACTTGGTTGACGGTCGGCGTCAACCGCACCGATTTCGCCACCGGCGTCACCTCGGCCGACATCCTCAAGCGCCCCCGGCTGGGATCGTCGGGCGCGGCGTCCCCGGCCAGGATCCCCGCCAACGTCCGAATCGTCGATTACACGATCGCCATCACCGCCGACCAGACACCGACCCCGCCCGGCGAGACCACCTGGAACTACAAGCTCCACCAATACTACCGCACCAACCCCGCCATCCGCGATGACATCGCCGCCGTCATGTCCGACACCGCGCCCGACGATATCGACAGCCGCCTTACCGCGGCGCAGATGCGCCGGGCCGGACAGTCGAGCATCCTCGCCAACCGCCTCTACCTGCGCCCTGGGCCTGTCGCATCGCCCACCGACATCGACAATCCGGAGCGCCGCGGGTGACCCGGCGAGCCCGCATCCATGGGGCCGCGAGTTTTGTTGTCGCTGATCGTGGACAGTGTTATTCTGTACTCATGCGTAAAGGATCCTGCCCGGTTAGATACCGGGCGTGCATTTGAGGAACGACGGCTAACTCGCGCTTGCGCGAGGCTACTGGCGGCTATTCCTCTCCTGACGCACAGGATTCCATGTCTACCGTTCCGGGTCATGCCCGACTGACGTGTCGAGTCTTCGGCAATGCCGAACTCGACCGCGTCCTCTCACTGAAGTTTCCGTTCGAGCAACTCGACCGCTATCTCGGTTCGCTCGAAGACATCGTCGCCGCCGTCCGGCGCGGCGCGGCGCATCGCCTTATCGGCATTGAGGACGACGGTGCGCTCGTCGGCTTTTATGCCGTTCATCCGGACAAGCGGGATTTCAGCCGCTGGTGGCTCGGCTGGTTCGGCATCGACCAGTCGCATCAGGGTGGTGGCCGTGGCGCCAGGGTCATGCGGGACGTGGTGGCGCGTCTGAAACGTATCCCATCCTGCCGTGAGATCCGGTTGCTGGTCGCGCCGGAGAATACCGGTGCGCTTCGCCTGTATCAGCGTGCCGGCTTCCTATTGCACGGGTTAGCCCGTGACACGGCCGAGCTGATCATGCGGCTCGTGCTTCCCGGCACGCGACCGTCGGGTCAAGTGCCGGCGCGGTTTTGGGCCAACGCCATTCTCCTGGCCGTGATCGACGCCCGCTCGTGTCGAATGGGGCTGCCGGTCGCGGCCAAACTTCACGGGGAAGTGGCCCATCCCCCCTGAAACCTTTATTTCAGGGCCCCTGACAACCCGTTCAGGCGCTTTGAAGCGCGGCGAACCCCAAGCGGCCGGATAGATCCTGGATGAACTGCCAGGCAACCCGGCCGCTCCGGGAACCCCGGGTCATCGACCACTCGACCGCTTCGGCATGCAAAGCCTCTCGTGAGAGGACCAAGCCAAGCTGATCGGCATAGCCGTCCACCATGGCGAAGTAGGTCGGCTGGTCGCAGTTATGGAACCCGATCCACAACCCGAAGCGATCCGACAGCGACACCTTCTCCTCGATCGCTTCGGATGGGCTGATCCCCTTCGAGCTCTCGTTCTCGATCATGTCGCGCGGCATCAGGTGCCGCCGGTTGCTGGTGGCATAGAACAGCACGTTGGCCGGGCGTCCCTCGATGCCGCCATCGAGCACCGATTTCAGCGCCTTGTAGTCGGCATCCTCGCGCTCGAAGCTCAGATCGTCGCACAGCACGACGCAGCGCTTGTTCTCGCCGCGCAGCAGGTTCAGCAGCGTCGGCAGGGTGCCGATGTCCTCGCGCTGGATCTCGATCAACGCCAGCGTGCCGGGATGCCTGGCATTGACCGCCGCATGTGCTGCCTTGACCAGGCTCGACTTGCCCATACCGCGCGCGCCCCACAGCATCGCATTGTTGGCCGATAACCCGGCCGCAAAACGCTGGGTGTTCTCCAGCACCAACTGCTTCTGACGTTCCACGCCCTGAAGCATGTCGATGCCCACGCCCGAGACGTGCGGGACCGGCACCAACCGACCGCTTTCCGGCTGCCATACGAACGCATCCGCGGCCGATAGGTCGGCACTGCCGGGGCTGGACGGCGCGAGCCGCTCCAATGCGTCGGCGATCCGTTCGAGCGTAGCAAGCAACACCGTATCCATGATCATCCTAGCGGGCGCCCGTCTTGACGCCGAATGGCGCCTAACTATGGTCCCGCCGCACTACAGGCAACCCAGGACGTCCGATGTTCATCTCTCCCGCTTACGCTCAGGACGCCGCCGGCCTACTCGGCCCGGCCGTGCAGTTCCTGCCGCTGATCCTGATCTTCGGCGTCTTCTATTTCCTGCTGATTCGCCCGCAACAGACCCGGCAGCGTGAGGTGAAAGCCTCGCTTGCAGCAGTCCGGCGCGGCGACCGGGTCATCACCGCCGGCGGCATCCTGGCGACGGTTCAGCGCGTCAAGGAAGGATCCGACGAGATCGAAGTGGAGATCGCACCGAACGTCCGCGTCACTGTCCTCCGCGACACCCTCTCGTCCGTCATCAAGCCGGTGGCGGCTAACGATACCAAGTAGCGGATGCCGCGCAGAACCCCGATTGGGATTCTGCGCGGACCGTCTTACTTCAGCTTCGATTCGGCGTATTCGTAATTGGCGATCTTATCGAGCCAATTGGTCACGTAGTCCGGCCGACGGTTGCGGAAGTCCAGGTAGTAGCTGTGCTCCCACACGTCGAGGCCGAGCAACGCCGTGCCGTCGCCGGTGGCAACCGGGTTGCTGCCGTTCGGCGTCTTGGTGATCTTGAGCTTGCCGTCGCTGCCCTGAACCAGCCAGGCCCAGCCGGAACCGAACTGCGTCGTCGCAGCGGTCTTGAAGTCGTCCTTGAACTTCTGCATGCCACCGAGATCGCTCTCGATCTTGGCCTGCAGCTTCGGCGTCATCTGCCCGCCATTCGGGGACATGTTTTCCCAGAACAGGATGTGGTTCCAATGCTGACCGGCATTGTTGAACACCGGCGCCATGTCGGCCTTGCCGTTCGTCATGGTGACGATCTCTTCGAGCGACTTGCCCTGCAGCTCGGCGTTCTTCTCGACGAAGCCGTTCAGCGCCGTGACATAGGCCTGGTGATGCTTGTCGTGGTGCAACTCAAGCGTCTCTTGGCACATGCCACGCTCGGCGAGCGCTCCATGCGAATACGGCAGCGGCGGCAGTTCGAAAGCCATGATGTCTCCTATCGGTTACGACGGGCGGCAGACTCGGCGCAGGGGCGCACCGGGTCAAGGTTGCGCACCGCGAAACCCGCTTCCATCTGAAATCAATGAGCACACTCTCTCGTGTGGGCGAACTGGCCCGGCAGCACGACCCCGACCGTTTCTTCACAACGCTGTTCGCGCCTGCAGCCACCCGTCCCGCACTCTGGGCGTTGTATGCCTTCAACCACGAGCTGGTCCGCGCCCGCGAAAGCGTCCGCGAGCCGATGATGGCCATGATCCGCCTGCAATGGTGGCGAGAGGTCGTCGAAGGACAGGCCAAACGGCACGAGGTCGCCACACCGCTGCGCGAGGCGATCGACGCGGGTCTGCTGCGCGAGGCGGACCTTCTCAGCTTGATCGACGCCCGCGAGGAGGATGCGCCGGAACAGGAAGCGGAATGGCCCGGCTTCGTGGACAGCACGGCCGGCACCCTGGCCGTCGCTGCCGCGCACGCTTTGGGAGCTGAGCCGGTTGATGCCGTTCGAGCTGCCGGCATCGCTTACGGAGCGACCGGTATCTCCCGCAACCGGGCTCTAAGCGGTAAAGCTCCGCTCCCCAGCCTCCGCGAAACGGCGGCCGACGCGCTTGGGCGGGTCCGTCAGGGGCCATTGCCCCGTATCGCCCTGCCAGCCGCGTTGCCAGCCGCGTTCGCGGCACGCGACCTGGGCCGGGCAAATTCCGTCAAGGTTCGCGGTCTCGGCGATAAGCTCGCGGTTACGGCGGCGGCGCTTACC
This sequence comes from Janthinobacterium lividum, assembly GCA_050954595.1. Classification (GTDB taxonomy): domain Bacteria; phylum Pseudomonadota; class Alphaproteobacteria; order Acetobacterales; family Acetobacteraceae; genus JAVVHH01. Next base: position 20,072 of record JBPBQE010000293.1, read on the forward strand.
GGGCGGTTCTGAAAGCCTGAGCTAGGCCGAAATGAAGCGGGGCTGCCGCATGTGCGACAGCCCCGCTGGTCGGCTCTGCAGTGATTGCTCGGCGCTAGTGGGCGCTGGCGCCGGACGCGCCGATCCCGGTCTGGGAACGGACATACTGCGCGTCGAACTCCTGGGCCTCGGTCTTAGCCCGTCGCGACGTATCAATCTTCGACACGAGCCAACAGCCCAGAAACGCGAGCGGCATGGAGAACAGCGCCGGGTTGTCGTAGGGGAAGATCGCCGCCGCGTTGCCGAACACCGTCACCCAGATCGCCTTGCTCAGAATGGTGAGCACGACTGCGGTGATCAGCCCGAGCCAACCGCCCACGGCGGCCCCGGTCGTGGTCAGCCCGCGCCAGTACATCGACAGCAGCAGCACCGGGAAGTTGGAACTGGCGGCGATGGCGAAGGCGAGCCCGACCATGAAGGCGATGTTCTGCTTCTCGAAGGCGATGCCGAGAATGATGGCCAGGATACCGAGCGCGACGGTCGCGACCTTGGAAACCCGGATTTCCGCCGCCTCGTTGGCCGCACCGCGGCGGAACACGCTGGCATAGAGATCGTGACTGACCGCGCTGGCCCCGGACAGGGTCAGTCCGGAGACCACGGCCAGGATGGTCGCGAACGCCACCGCGCAGATGAAACCGAAGAACACGTCGCCACCCACGGCGCGCGCGAGATGGATGGCGGCCATGTTGGTGCCGCCCCGCAGCGCGCCACCGGCGACCAGGTAGTCCGGGTTGGTGCTGACCAGCACGATGGCGCCGAAGCCGATGATGAAGGTCAGGATGTAGAAGTAGCCGATGAACGTTGTCGCCCAGAACACCGACTTGCGGGCTTCCTTGGCATCGCCTACCGTGAAGAAGCGCATCAGGATGTGCGGCAGCCCGGCGGTGCCGAACATCAACGCGATGCCCAGCGAGATCGTGGTCACCTTGTCGGTCACGAAGCTGCCGGGCGCCATGATCGCCTGGCCCTTCGGGGACACGGATACGGCCTTGGTGAACAGACCCTGCACGCTCCAGCCCACCGAGTGCAGCACCATCAGCGCCATGAAGGTCGCGCCGCCGAGCAGCAGCACGGCCTTGATGATCTGAACCCACGTCGTGGCCAACATGCCGCCGAACGTGACGTAGCAGATCATCAGCACGCCCACGATGATGACGGCGTAAAGGTAGGGCAGGCCGAACAGCAACTGGATGAGTTGCCCGGCGCCGACCATCTGCGCGATGAGGTAGAAGGCGACCACGACCAGTGTGCCGGTCGCAGCGAGCGAGCGCATCGGCGTGGGCGCGAGCCGGAACGAGACGACGTCGGCGAAGGTAAAGCGGCCGAGGTTGCGCAAGCGTTCGGCCATGAGGAACATGATGATCGGCCAACCGACGAGGAAGCCGATCGAGTAGATTAGGCCGTCATACCCGTTCGAATAGACCAACGCCGAAATACCGAGGAACGACGCCGCCGACATAAAGTCGCCCGCGATCGCCAGCCCGTTCTGGAAGCCGGTGATGCCACCGCCGGCGGTGTAGAAATCGGCGGCCGACCGGGTCCGCTGCGAGGCCCAATAGGTGATGCCGAGCGTGAGGATGACGAAGCCGACGAACATGACGATCGCCGTGACGTTCACCGCCTGTTGCTGCACCGGGCCTTCGAGGGCACCGGCGGCGTAGGCCGCGCTGGCCCCGAACAGCGTTGCGCCGACGCCGGCGACGATCCGCTTGATCATGACGCCAGAAAAAGCAGCGGTCACGGAAATGTCCTCCGACTGGCCAGGCTCGACACGAGTTGGCGGGTCAATTCGTCGTACTCGCCATTCGCCTTGACGACGTAGACCCCCGTCAGGACGATCGCCAGCACGATGACGCCAAGTCCAATCGGGAAGGCGAGCGTGACGACGCCCCACACAGGCGTGGCGATCAGATGACCGCCGAAAGCAACGAGAAAGATGAAAGCGAAATAAGCGATCAGCATGATGATGCAGAGCGTCCAGCTGAACGTATTCCGCTTCTGCTCCAACTCGCGAAAGCGCGGGTCTGACTTGATTCGCGCAATTTCTGCCGCGGTCATATTTCCTCCAAATGACGATTTAGATCGCGGGCGCGTTTTTATGCCTCAGTGAAAGCTTTGTTGCACGGTTCATGTTCTTGTCGCAAGCACCTGCCTATCTACAAACGCATAGCTCAGGACCAGATCATGGGCAGGGAGGCTGAAATGACCGCGGACACATACGATGCCGAATACGCGGCGTGGCAGGCCAACCCGGTCGGCTGGTGGGAAAGCCAGGCCGATGCGCTTCGCTGGAACACACGCTGGACCAACGGCTTTGATCCCGCATTGGGCGCCTATGGCCAGTATTTCGTCGGCGGCTCGCTCAACATCAGCGAGAACTGTCTCGATCGCCATGTCGATGCCGGCCGGGGCGATCAGATCGCCCTGATCTGGGACAGCGCGATGGCCCAGTGCGTCGAGCGGTTCACCTACCGCGAGATGCGGGACCGGGTCGCGCGGTTGGCCGGCGCGCTGGCGGCGCGCGGCGTCGGATACGGCGACCGGGTTGTGATCTACATGCCGATGATCCCGTCCGCCGTGGTCGCGATGCTGGCCTGCGCGCGGCTTGGGGCGGTCCACTCCGTCGTCTTCGGCGGCTTCGCGGCGGCAGAACTCGCCAAACGCATCGAGGACGCCACGCCGAAAGCCATCCTGTCCGCGTCGTGCGGCCTCGAGCCCGGCAGGGTCGTGGCCTATAAGCCGTTGCTCGACGCCGCCATCGAGTTGAGCGCACACAAGCCGGCCTTCTGCCTCGTCTATCAACGCCCTGCTTTGACGGCCACGCTGGTGCCGGGTCGGGACGAGGATTTTGCCGCCGCCGAAGCCGCCGGGTCGCCGCACGCCCCGGTGCCGGTCGCCGCCACCGATCCGCTCTATATACTCTATACCTCGGGCACGACCGGTAAGCCCAAGGGCGTCGTGCGCGACACCGGTGGCTATGCCGTCGCCCTGCATCTGAGCATGGCGATGATCTACGGCATCCAGCTCGGCGACACCTTCTGGTGCGCCAGCGACGTGGGCTGGGTCGTGGGGCATTCCTACATCGTCTATGCCCCACTCCTGGTCGGAGCGACGAGCGTCATGTACGAGGGCAAGCCGGTCGGCACTCCGGATGCCGGCGCCTACTGGCGCGTGTGCGCCGAGCATGGGGTCAAGGCGCTGTTCACGGCACCCACTGCCTTGCGTGCCATCAAGCAGCGCGATCCCGCGGGGGCACTGACCCACGAGTACGACCTGTCCAAACTCGAAACCCTGTTCTTGGCCGGCGAGCGCTGCGATCCGCCGACCGCACTGTGGGCAGCGGAGATGCTCGGCATCCCGGTGGTGGATCACTGGTGGCAGACCGAAACCGGCTGGCCGATCACCGCGGGGTTCCGCGGCTTCGGCCTGTTCCCGTTCAAACCCGGCTCCGGCGGCCGCCCCTGCCCCGGCTACGACCTGCACGCGCTTGATGACAGCGGCGTTGTGCTGGCGCGCGGCAGCGCGGGCAACCTAGCACTGCGGCTACCGCTGCCACCGGGCTGCGGGCCGACGCTGTGGCGCAACGATGCGGGTTATCGTACGGCGTACCTGTCCGACTTCCCGGGGTGGTATCGCACCGGCGATGCCGGCGAGATCGACGCCGAGGGTGACGTCTGGGTCATGGGGCGGACGGACGACATCATCAACGTCGCCGGGCACCGCCTGAGCACTGGGGCGCTGGAGGAGGTGCTGGCCGGCCATCCCGACGTCGCCGAGTGCGCGGTGATCGGCGCGGCGGATGCACTGAAGGGGCAATCGCCACTCGGCCTGGTAGTGCTGAAGGCCGGCGTGGATCGAGCCGAACAGGAGATCGCGGCGGAGTTGATCGCGCTGGTCCGCGATCGGATCGGGCCGGTGGCGGCGTTCAAGGATGCCCGGGTGGTCCTCCGCCTGCCGAAGACGCGCTCCGGCAAGATCCTGCGGGGCACCATCCGCAAGATCGCCGACGGCGAGAACGCCACTCCACCCCCAACCATCGACGACCCGGCGGTGCTGGACGAGATCCGGCTTCTGCTGAACCGCTGATTTCTGCGCTAAGCAGCTCGCATGGAAGTCGCGAGCTGCTTGGTGTTGTACCGCAGCAGGTCGACGTAGGTCGCCGCCGGGCCGTCGATCGCCGACAGGCTGTCGGAATAGAGCTTGGGGCCGACGGTGAGATGTGCTTCGCGGGCGAGGGCCTGGGCGAGCCGCGGATCCGTCATGTTTTCCAGAAACACGCTGCGCAAGCCGTCTTTCTTGGCCTGCCCCGCGACGCGGGCCAACGCGCGTGGCGAGGGCTCGGCCTCCGTGCTGATGCCTTCGATGGCAACGAAGCGGATGCCGAAGCGGGCGCCATAATAGGCGAACGCATCGTGCGTGGTCAGCACGATGCAGCGTTCTTTGGGAATGTCGGCGAGTTCGTGCTCGATCTCGGCTTCGACGCGCTCGAGCTCAGCGACGTAGGCGGCAGCGGCGGCGCGATAGCGGTCGGCGTTACCCGGGTCGGCCTTGATCAGCCCGGTCGCGATCGTCTGCGCCATTTGGCGACCGAGGGCAGGATTCTGCCAGATATGCGGGTCGGCGACGGTGGCGCCGTCTTCCTGCAGGCTACGCGGCTTGATGCCGGTGCTGGCGACGATACGGACGCCCTTGAAGCTTGATGCCTGAACCATCCGGCTGAGCCAGCCCTCGAGGCCGAGCCCGTTTTCGACCATGACCGCGGCGCCGTGCAGCGTCGCCAAGTCGCCGGGCCGGGGCTCGAAGGCGTGTGGGTCGCCATCGCGCGGAACGAGCGTGGCAGTCCCCATCGCATCGCCGGCAATGCGGCCCGTCATCTCCTGCAAGATGGAGAACGATGCGACGACCCTGGGCGGCGTGGCTTGTGCGCGGGCTGCAAGCGGCAGCAACGCGAAGGGGGCGGCAAATGTCGAGCGGCGAGAAATCAACATGATATAACATGTCAAGTATTTGGCTGGCGAGCAAGGTTGACTCTTCAGGCATGGGCTTGATCCACCGGTCCTGGCAGGACGGATCGAAACGGCCTAGCTTCTCGGCGGTCGATCGTGACCGGTCGACCTGTCTCGATGGATGAGCCTCGCCGAATGGCCGAAGACCCCCGATTGTCGGCGCCGTCGGCAATGCGTAACCGAGGTCCGATCCTCGAAACGCTCCGCCCGCAGCTTCCACGTGCCGGTCTGGTGCTCGAAATCGCGAGCGGCACGGGTGAGCACGTCGCGTATTTCGCCGTCGCCCTCCCCGGGCTGACCTGGCAGCCGAGCGACCCCGATCCAGCCCGGCGCACAAGCATCGATGCATGGACGGCGGATCTGCCCAACGTGCGGCCCGCCTGTGATCTCGACGCTCAACACGCCGAATGGCCGGTCTCGCATGCCGACGGCATTCTCTGCATCAACATGATTCACATCTCGCCCTGGTCGGCGACACTTGGACTGCTGGCCGGCGCGACCCGTATCTTGCCTCCCGGAGGTCTGCTGGCACTGTACGGACCCTTCCGCCGCGGCGACCGGCCGCTCGAACCCGGTAATCAGGCCTTCGACCAGGATCTACGCAGCCGCGACCCGGCATGGGGATTACGCACCGTCGAGGCTGTCTCGACAGTCGCGAAGTCCCGCGGTTTCGGCGACCCGGCGATCGCCGAGATGCCGTCGGACAACCTGACGCTCTTGTTTCACCGTCTCTGACGGTCGCATCCTGCCGGAACGCGATAAGGACGGATGTCATGGCAAGCGGATGGGCGCCCGATGGGGCGGTTCAGGATCAGGTCGACGACACCATCAAGGACGGCGTGCTCCGTGCGCGTGCCAAACTACCGAACGGCGGCACCAACACGCACTGCGCCGAGTGTGGTGAGGAGATTCCGCTGGCGCGACGCCAGGCGCTGCCCGGCGTGCGGACATGCGTCGCTTGTCAGACCGAACGGGACACAAGGCCGGCGGCATTCGGGATCAATCGCCGCGGCAGCAAGGATAGCCAGCTCAAATAGCGGCTACACGGTCGCGACCGGCGTCACCGGAGAGCCGACCGCGCCCGGCAGCCGAAGCGGCGGGGCGGTGAGCAGGAACCGGTTGCGGCCATGTTCGCGCAACCACGCTGCCAAGGGCGTGAGATGCCAGATCTCGCCGAGATGCACGCCAAGTTTGAACAAGCAGTGCTCATGCAGCGGAAGCGCCGCGCAATCGTCACCGCCGGGCTGCGCAGGAGCGGCTTCGACGGCGTAGTTGTCGGCGATCAAAGCCGACACTCCGGACTCCGTCACCCAGCGCAGCAGCTCATGATCGCGTCCGTCGAGGACCGGGCAGGCATTGTGCAAAGCATGCGGGTCCGGCGTTCCGCCCATGTCGATCAGCATCTGACCGAAGCCGGTATGCAGACAGACCATGTCGCCTTTCTCGACCTCGACGCCATCGGCGGCCATGATGCGTTGAAGGTCGGCGAACCCGACCAGCTTGCGCTCGCGCCCGAAATGCGCGTGCAAATCGATCATGACGCCGCGGCCCTGCACGCAGGTTTCAGCCATGTTCTCGATGCCTAGAGCGCCGGCTCGGCTCGTGCTCCGGCCGGGGCCGTTGGGCACACCCGCATCGGCAGCATCCGTCGGCCCCAGGATGTGCTCGCCGCCGCGGAAGCCGTTGTAGAACACTCGCTCGCGGCGACCATCACCATCCGCGTCGAACAGGCTGCCGACATGGGCGAAGCTGTCCCATTGCGTCGAATATTGCAGGTAGAGCACGGCTAGATCGTCGCAAAACACATCGGAGTGGCCCGACGCGCCGTTGTCGCAGACGAAATTGGGCACACCGTCGCGTAGCGTGGGTCGCAGCACGGGTGGGAAGCGACGCGGGTTGAGATCATTGCCGCCCGGCAAGTCGAGCGGGAGACTGAGGCAGAAGCTACGTCCGGCCTTCACTTCGGCCACACCCTGCAGCACCTTTTCGGCAGTGACGTAATTCATTCGCCCGCGCTGGTCATCCGGGCCGAATTCGCCCCAGTTGGAACCAGGTGGGCGATGCTTGAACCGAGGTGCTGCGGACATGGTGGGATCTCCGAAGATACGCTGCCGCGCGCCGGAGCGCGCAGCAGCATATGGCGTTACGAAGCGGGCTTGATCTGGCCGCGGATCTCGCCACCGGGGTTCTGTGCCGTATGCACGTTGACGTATTCCTTACCGGCCTTGAGTGCGGTGACCTGCTCGGCAGTCAAGTTGACCGTGCCCTTGATCGGATTGGCCGGGTTGGAGAACGGCACCATGACGGCAGCATTGGTGCCGGCATCGGCGGGACCATGGATATGCGCTGCGGTCGCCGGGCCGGTCAGGTCTTTGTAGGTGACGTCATAGGTGAGCTTGTCGCCATCGAGCGTCATGGTCGCCATACCGGTGCCGGACGACGTCTTCGGCGGCACTTCCTGTGCGGCGTCGAGGGTGGCGGTATACTTTTGTGCATAAGCGGACAGGCTGGTCATGCACAGGCCGGCGACGAGAAGCGTGCGGAACATGGTTTCCTCCAAAGCTGATTTGAGCGGTGCCCAAGGCAGTGTCGCAACCATCGCGCAGACCGGAAAGCAGAAAGCGTGCATGATTGGGCGATGATTGAACGCTTGATCGGCCCGGAAGTTGACACGATCCCACGGGCCTTGCCCGCACGGGTTCCAATCCGGGGCAAATACGTGGTGCTCGAGCCGCTGCATCGTCGGCACGCCGACGATCTGTGGGAAGCCGGGCAGGTTGCCGGCGGCGCCGCAAGCTGGGACTACATGGGATATGGCCCGTTCCAGACGAGCGAGGCCTTGGGTGCGTTCGTGGCCGATTTCGCCTCGACACATGACCCGGTGGCCTGGGCCGTCCGACCAGTCGCGACAGGGGCTGTCACCGGATGGCTGACGCTGATGGACATCCAACCCAAGAACGCCGCGATCGAGATCGGGCACATCTGGTTTGGCCCGGCCATGCAGCGGACCAGGGCAGCCACGGAAGCCATGTTCCTGCTCATGCGGCTCGCGATGGACGAACTGGGCTATCGCCGGCTGGTGTGGAAATGCAACGCGATGAACGCGCCGTCGCGCCGCGCTGCGGAGCGACTGGGCTTCACCTACGAGGGCGTGCTGCGCTCGCACCTCGTTGTCAAAGGCCGGCTGCGGGACACGGCTTACTTCAGCATACTCGAAGACGAGTGGCCGGCTTGTTGCAACGCGTTGCTTCGCTGGCTCGACGGGGAGAACTTCACCCCCGATGGCACGGCCAGGCGCGGACTGGCCGAGTTGCGCGCCGTGTGATTATCGATCGATTATGCACACGTTTCACAATCGCATCACGTATTCTCGATGCGCGTGGATTGAGCGCGCCTGGTGCGTAAGGTGGTGGAATGAAGATCGTCCGACCCGTGATTATCTGCGCCGTGCTCGCGGCCGGTGCCTATGCTGCCTGGCATTACACCAGGCCTGCTAAGCAGACAGAGCAACCCGTGGCGGCAGTCCCGGTCTCGGTTGCCACGAGCCGACAGGACAGCGTGCCGATCTATCTGACCGCCATCGGCAACGTGCGCGCACTGAATTCCATCGACATCCATCCGCAGGTCGGCGGCGTGCTGATCAACGTCGCGGTCAAGGAAGGCGACATGGTCCAGAAAGGGCAGGTGTTGGCCGTCATCGATCCGCGCCCGTTCAAAGCGGCCCTGGACAAGGCGCAGGCTCAGCTGACGCAGGACCAGGCGCAGCTGCAGAACGCGCAAACGGACCAGCAGCGATATACCCAACTCGCCAAGAGCGACTTCGCATCGCGCCAACAGGTCGATACGCAGACTTCGACGGTCAATAGATACCAGGGCGTGGTTGCGGCCGATCAGGCATCGATTGAGGAAGCAAAGATCAACCTCGGCTACTCGATCGTAAAAGCACCAATCGCCGGCAAGGTGGGGCTGCGCCGGGTCGATCCTGGCAACGTGGTGCAGGCTGGCGGGGCAACGACGATTTTCTCGGTCGTGCAGGAGCAGCCGATCTCGGTGATCTACAGCCTGGCGGAAACGGATCTGCCGACAGTGCGTGACGCCATGAAGATCGGAGAACTAGTGACGCTTGCCGATACGCCGGGGGGAATGCGGGTGCTGGATCGCGGGGTGCTCGCCACAACGGACAACTCGGTCAACTCGGAGTCGGGCACGATCCAACTACGATCGGTGTTTCCCAACGCGGACATGCTCCTGACGCCTGGGCAGTTCGTCAACATCAGGCTGCAGGTCGGGGTGTCGAGTGGCGTCACCATCCCACATGTTGCCGTGCAGCACGGTCAGGACGGTCTGTTCGTGTTCGAAGTGGACGCCAACAAAACGACCAAGCGACAGAACGTGAAGGTAGCCTATGACGATGGCAAGCAAGCGGTTCTGCTGGATGGTCTCGCGTCAGGCGCGGTTGTCGTGACGGCTGGTCAATCCCGCATCGGAGAGGGGACCAAGGTTTCGGCCAAAGACATGGTCGCCGACGCCTCGCCCCGGAGTGCTGCGCCGTGAACGTTTCGGCTCCTTTCATCAAGCGTCCGATCGCGACGTCGTTGATCATCGCAGCGATCTTCCTGGCTGGGTTGGCGGCGTATCCGTTCCTGCCGGTGGCGCCGCTACCATCGGTCGAGTTCCCGACGCTGACGGTGACGGCCAACTTCCCGGGTGCGAGCCCGCAGACGATGGCGACGGCAGTCGCTACGCCGCTGGAAACGCAGTTCGGACAGATCGCCGGGTTGGCGCAGATGACGTCGGTGAACGTCTCCGGCTCGACGCAGATCACCATGCAGTTCGATCTGGCGCGGAGCATCGATGCGGCGCTGACCGACGTGCTAGCGGCGATCAACGCGGCCGGCGGGCAGTTGCCCAAGGACATCCCGAATCCACCAACCGTGCGTAAGACGAACCCGGCGGATGCGCCGATCCTGATCATGGGCGTCACTTCGGACGTGTTGTCGCTGACCGAAGTCGACAACTATGCCGAGAACATCCTGGCGCAGCAGTTGAGCCAGGTGACGGGCGTGTCGCAAGTGTTGGTCGGTGGTCAGCAGACGCCGGCGGTGCGCGTGCAGGTCGATCCCGGCAAACTCGCATCACTCGGGCTGACGCTTGAGGACGTCCGCACGGTGCTGAGTGCGTCGACGGCCAATGCGCCGAAGGGGCTGATCGACGGGCCGACGCAATCCTATTCCATCTACGCCAACGACCAACGCACCAAGGCAAGCGAGTACGACGACGCCATCATCAGCTATCGCGGCACCGGGCCGGTGCGCGTGCGCGATGTGGGTCATGCCGTCGATGGGCCGCAGAACACCAAGCTGGCGGCGTGGCAGAACGGCAAACCCGCCGTGCTGTTGCTGGTGTTCAAGCAGCCCGGCGCCAACGTGATCAGTACTGTGGACGCGGTGGAGGCGAAGCTGCCGCGGTTGGTCAAGAGCATCCCGCCAGACATCAAGGTGGAGATGGTCTCGGACCGGACGCAGACGATCCGGGCCTCGGTCGACGACGTCGAGTTCACGCTGCTGCTGTCGATCGGGTTGGTGGTCGCAGTGATCTTCGTGTTCCTCCGGAGTGTCTGGGCCACGATCATCCCGAGCGTGACCATTCCGGTCGCCCTCGTCGGCACGCTCGGCGCGATGTACGTGCTGGGATATAGCCTCGACAATCTCAGCCTGATGGGCCTGACCATCGCGGTCGGCTTCGTGGTCGACGACGCGATCGTCATGCTGGAGAACATCGTCCGGCACATCGAAGAGGGCATGGCGCCGTATGAGGCGGCGCTGAAAGGCTCCGGCGAGATCGGCTTCACCATCGTGTCGATCAGCGTGAGCTTGATCGCGGTATTCATCCCGCTGCTGCTGATGAGCGGGATCGTCGGCCGGTTGTTTCGCGAGTTCGCCATCGTCGTGTCGATCACCATCGTGGCGTCGGCGATCGTGTCGCTGACCCTGACGCCGATGATGGCGTCGCGGTTCCTGGTGTCCGAACATGGGCGCAAGCATGGACGGCTGTATAAGATGGTCGAAGCCATGTTCGACGGCATGGTGGGCTTTTACGAGCGGACCCTCGATGTCGCGCTCAAGTTCCGGCTCATCACGCTGATGGTGTTCTTCGGCGTGATTGTCGCCACCGGGTTCCTGTTCACCATCATCCCAAAAGGCTTCTTCCCGGCACAGGATACCGGCATCGTTATTGGTGTGACCGACGCTGCACAGGATGTGTCGTTCGCGGCGATGTCGGACCTGCAGCAGAAGATCAACAAGATGATCCTGGACGACCCTGCGGTGGCCGGGTTGACGTCGTCGGTGGGTGCGGGAGCGGGCGGGCAGACGCAGAACAACGGACGGATGTACATCCAGCTGAAGCCCTGGAGCGATCGCACCGATACCGCGAGCCAAGTCATCACGCGCCTGCGTGGGAAAGCGCAGGATATCGAGGGTATCCGGCTGTTCATGCAGCCGGCGCAGGACATCAGCGTGGGCGGACGCTTGTCGCGCACACAGTATCAATACACGCTGTCCGATCCGGACGGGGACGAGTTGAACGCTTGGGGCCCGAAGCTGCTCGACAAGATGCGGCAGCTTCCGCAACTGGCTGACGTGACGTCGGATGCGGCCGGCACCGGGCTGACGTTAACGCTGACCTACGACAAGGAGGAGGCGGCACGGTATGGCGTGCAGCCGGCGACAATCGACTCGACGCTGTATGACGCCTTCGGGCAACGGCAGGTGGCGCAGTATTTTACTGGGCTGAAGGCGTATTACGTCATCCTGGAAGCGACGCCGACGCAGCAGGGTGAGCTCGACACGTTGCGCAAGCTCTACGTCAAGTCGGCGTCCGGCGCGCTGGTGCCGCTATCGACGATCGTGCATGCGAGTACCGCGCCGGTGCAGCCGCTCGTGGTCAACCACCAGAGTCAGTTCCCGTCGGTGACCATCTCCTACAACCTCAAGGAAGGTGTTTCGCTGGGCGACTCCGTTGTGGCGATCGAGCGGGCGCAAGCCGAACTCGGGGTGCCCGCGACGGTGACCGGAGCTTTCCAGGGAACGGCGCAGGCATTCCAATCGTCCCTGGCGTCGCAGCCCTACCTGATCGCGGCGGCGCTGATCGCGGTCTATATCATCCTGGGCATCCTGTACGAGAGCTACATCCTACCGCTGACCATCCTGTCGACCCTGCCGGCGGCGGGCGTGGGGGCCCTGCTGTTCCTGCTGGGGTTCGGGTTCGACCTGACGGTGATTGCGATCGTGGGCATCATCCTGCTGATCGGCATCGTGAAGAAGAACGGGATCATGATGGTGGACTTCGCCATCAACGCGGAGCGCAACGAGGGCAAGAGCCCGGAGGAGGCAATCCGGGAAGCCTGCCTGTTGCGGTTCAGGCCGATCCTGATGACGACGATGGCGGCGCTACTGTCGGGGTTGCCGCTGATGCTCGGGACCGGCGCAGGGTCGGAGCTGCGGCGGCCGTTGGGGTTCGCGATGGTGGGCGGGTTAGCGCTGAGCCAGATCCTCACGCTGTATACGACGCCGGTGGTGTACCTTTACCTCGACAAACTGCAGCAATGGCTGAGCCCGGCCAAGCAGCGGCAGCCGTCGCGGGTCGCCAAGGCAATGACCCCCGCGGCACAGGCGGCGGAGTAGCCTCAGGGTTCAAAGACGAGTTGCACCCGGCTGCTCGGGTGCCGCGTGCGGCCGAACTCGATGGGTTCACCGGAGCGGTCGACGTTGATGTTGTCGCATACGAGAAGTGGGCGGTTGCGGGGAATCTCGAGGTGCTCCGCTTCGGCTGCGGTCGGCATGCGGGCGGTCACATGCGTCGACTGGCGCACGTAGTCGTCGACGCCGACCGCGAGCAGGGCCTCCGTGATCGAGTTGGTGCGTTGGAGCGCGTCGGCGAGGCCGGGGAGACGGTCGGCAGGAAAGTAGTGGTCGGCTAGCGATAGCGGCACGCCGTCAGCCAACGCGATCCGTTCCAGGAGGATGAGGGGACTGCCCTCCTCCACGCGCAGGGTGGCGGCGATGGCGGCGGGGGCCGGAACCGTGCGGAGACGAAGGGTGCGCCCGTCCGGAATGCGGTTATGGCGGCGGATCCGCTCGGAGAAGCGGGTTCGGGTCGAGATCTCGTAGTCGAGCAGGTCGTCGGCGATGAAGGCCCCCTTCCCTTGCTCGACCCGTACCTGGCCGCGGCGGACGAGAAGTTCGAGCGCACGGCGCACCGTGTGCCGATTGACCTGGAAGCGGGCAGCGAGTGCGGACTCGGTCGGCAACCGCGTCCCGGGTGCGAGACGTGCGGTCTCGAACTCGCCAGCGAGCTCGCTCGCGATGCGGCGCCAGAGCGGCTCGGCGCGACCGGTTGCTGTCATCGAGATGTCATCGTGATCGGGAGGTTCGACGCCGCTCATGCGTTGACCCCAGCAGTTGGCGCCAGTAGTTGTCTAGACAAGATAAGGAGCGCCGGATGGCTGATCCAGAAATTGTCGATCGTCGAGCATGGATGGCGGTGCTGGCGCGGGCGGATGCGGCGACGCTGGCCGAAGCGAGCGCCGGGTTGTTGCCGGAATATGGGCTGATCCGCGGTCCGGAGGCCGGGCTGGTAATGTTGCAGGGCCGGGCGGGCGGCAGTGGGGCGGCGTTCAACGTTGGCGAGGCCAGCGTGGTGCGGTGCACGGTGCGGAGCGCGGCCGGATATCTGGGGCATGCCTATTGCCTCGGGCGCGAGTTGCGGCAGGCCGAGCTGGCGGCGGCGATCGATGCCGGGTTGCAGGACCCGGCGTTGCGGGACCGGTTGCAGGAGCGGGTCATCGCCGGGTTGGCCGAGGCACAGGCGGCGGCTCGGGCGCTGGAGGCACGGCGGGCTGCGGCGACGCAGGTGCAGTTCTTCACAATGGCGACGATGCGGTCATGAGTGGGGAGGGCATGAGCGATCTGCTAGCAGGCTTCGGCGATCCTGTGCGGGATAGCCAGGCGGTGTTCCGGTCGGTGATGGACGCGATGGCGCGGCCGGGACGGGTGCATCGGGTCAATGGGCCGGAGGTGCCGAATTTGGCGCAGGCGACGGCGGCGGTGTTGCTGACGCTGGTGGATGGCGAGACGCCGCTCTGGCTCGACGACCGTGCGGGTTCGGCATGGGAGTGGATCGCGTTCCATTGCGGCGCGCGGCGGGCCGAGGCCGGAGCGGCGCAATTTGCGGTGGTGTTGGGGTCAATGGCGGCGCTGGAGCGGTTCTCCGCCGGGTCGGACGAAGAGCCGGAGGGGTCGGCGACGGTGATCCTGCAGGTGGAGGCGTTGGGGGCCGGGGAGCCGTTGCGGCTGAGCGGGCCTGGGCTCGAGGGCGAAGAATTGCTGGAAGTCACGGGGTTGCCGGAGGGTTTCGCCGGGTTCTGGCAGGCGAACAGCAGACTGTTTCCGCGTGGGATCGACGTGATCTTGTGCGCCGGCGACAGCTTGGCGGCGCTGCCTCGAACGGTGGGGATCAACTGATGGCGTATGTGGCGGTCAAGGGTGGCGAGCAGGCGATCGACGCGGCGCATGCGTGGTTGGCTGCGGAGCGGCGGGGCGACCCGGCAGTACCGGCGCTGGGGGTCGAGCAGATCGAGCAGCAGCTGGGGCGGGCCGTCGATCGGGTGATGGGGGAAGGCTCGTTGTACGACCGGGCGCTGGCAGCGCGGGCGATCCGGCAGGCGCAGGGGGACCTGATCGAGGCGGCGTTCCTGATCCGGGCGTATCGGACGACGCTGCCGCGGTTCGGGACGGCGGAAGCAGTCGAGACGGCGGAGATGTCGGTGCGGCGCCGGGTGTCGGCGATCTTCAAGGACCTGCCGGGCGGGCAGGTGCTGGGGCCGACGACGGATTACACGCATCGGCTGATGGATTTCGAGGAGATGGCGCCGGGTGTGCCGGCGGAGATGGAGACAGACGGGGCGACGATGCCGCCGGCGTTCACGATCCTCGGTGACGAAGGATTGGTGGAGGCCGATGCGAGCGAAGACGCGGCACCGGTGGATCTGACGCGGCAGCCGCTGGCGTTTCCGGCGGGGCGGGATGCGCGGTTGCAGGCGTTGGCGCGGGGGGACGAGGGTTTCCTGCTGGCGATGGGCTACTCGACGCAGCGGGGCTGGGGCGGGACGCATCCGTTCGTGGGCGAGTTGCGGGTGGGAACCTGCGCGGTGACCCTGGTGCCGGCGGAGCTGGGGTTCGAGATCGACATCGGTGACGTGATGCTGACGGAGTGCCAGATGGTGAACCAGTTCGCCGGGTCGAAGACGACGCCGCCGCAGTTCACGCGGGGATATGGGCTGTGCTTCGGGCATGCGGAGCGGCGGGCGATGGGCATGGCGCTGGTGGACCGGGCGATGCGGGCGACCGAGCTGGGCGAGGTGGCGGAGGCGCCGGCACAGAGCGTGGAGTTCGTGCTGTCGCATTGCGACAACGTGGAGGCGACCGGGTTCGTCGAGCACCTCAAGCTGCCGCATTACGTGGATTTCCAGAGCGAGCTCGAGACGATCCGGCAAATGCGGCGGGAGGCGACGCCATGAGCGCGGGATACAACTTCGCCTATTTGGACGAGCAGACGAAGCGGATGATCCGGCGGGCGATCCTGAAAGGGATCGCGATCCCCGGGCATCAGGTGCCGTTCGGTAGCCGGGAGATGCCGCTGCCCTATGGTTGGGGCACGGGCGGCATCCAGGTGACGGCGGCGGTGCTGGGGGCGGACGACGTCTTGAAGGTGATCGACCAGGGGGCGGACGATACGACCAACGCAGTGAGCATCCGGCGCTTCTTCGCGCGGACGGCCGGGGTGCGAACGACGACGCGGACGAGCGAGGCGACGATCATCCAGACGCGGCATCGGATTCCGGAGACGGCGCTGCGGGAGGATCAGGTGATCGTCTATCAGGTGCCGCAGCCGGAGCCGATGAGCCGGTTGGAGCCGAGCCGGGCGGAAACCAAGCGGATGCATGCGCTGGCGGAATACGGGCCGATGCACGTGAAGCTGTATGAGGACATCACTCGGTTCGGGCATGTCGCCACAAGTTACGATTTCCCGGTGATGGTGAACGAGCGATATCTGATGTCGCCGTCGCCGATCCCGGCGTTCGACAATCCGAAGCTGGACCGGATGCCGGCGCTGCAGTTGTTCGGGGCAGGGCGGGAGAAGCGGATCTATGCGATCCCGCCCTATACGGCAGTGCGGTCGCTGGATTTCGAGGATCATCCGTTCCAGCCGCGGCGGGCGACCGCGGATTGCGCGCTGTGCGGGGCGTCGGAGAGTTACCTCGACGAGGTGGTGACGGACGATCGGGGGACGCGGATGTTCGTGTGTTCGGATACGGATTTCTGCGAGGGCCGGCGCGGTGAGTGAGCAGGCGATGCTGGCGGCCCGGGGATTGGGCCTGCGGTTCGGGCCGGTGACGGCGCTGGACGATGTCGGGGTCGAGTTGTGGCCCGGGGAAGTGCTGGCGATCGTGGGGGAGTCCGGGTCCGGCAAAACGACGCTGCTCAACGTGCTGGCCGGACGGGTCAAGCCGGATGCGGGGACCATCGAGTATCGCGACCCGGCGGGCGGCGCGCACGATCTGTTGGCGATGGGGGCGCCGGCGTTGCGGGCGCTGCACCGGTCGGATTGGGGGTTCGTGCAGCAGAACCCGCGGGATGCGCTGCGGATGCGGGTGTCGGCGGGGGGCAATGTCGGCGAGCGGCTGATGGCGGCGGGGGCGCGGCATTACGGGTCGATCCGGGAGATCGCGGCGGACTGGCTGGCGCAGGTGGAGATCGACCCGGCGCGGATGGACGATCTGCCGTCCACGTTCTCGGGCGGCATGCTGCAGCGGTTGCAGATCGCGCGGACGCTGGTGACGCATCCGCGGCTAGTGTTCATGGACGAGCCGACGGGCGGCTTGGACGTCTCGGTGCAGGCGCGGCTGTTGGACCTGATCCGGACGCTGGTGGCGCGGCTGGGGATCGCGGTGGTGCTGGTGACGCATGACATCGCGGTGGCGCGGTTGCTGGCGGGGCGGATGGTG